>JACNLH010000170.1 GCA_014381585.1 Candidatus Sulfurimonas ponti | reverse complement strand
GTAAATGTTATAGCAATAACACTTAAAGTTAAATGAATAATATATAAATTATACTAACAATATAATTATTTAAAGATAATTTAAGATTTTACAATTAAATGTGTCAGAAGTTGATAAGTAGTCTAAGAAAGCAGGGTTTCGGTTTTTGTAATATACAACTCAAGTGTATTTGAGTCGTATTGACTTTAGATTACACTAATGCCACCGCATCAATCTCAACAAGTGCATTCTTTGGTAAAGTCTTCACCGCAACTGTTGCACGGGCCGGTTTATGAGAGCCGAATGCTTCTTCATATATTTCATTTATAATTGTAAAGTCATCCATTGAAGCAATAAAAATGGTTGTCTTTAGAACTTTATCCATTGCGCTTCCAGCTTCTTCTAAAACGGCTTGTAAATTCTCCAACACTTGTTTTGTTTGTAAGACCACGTCCTCTTCAAGCATAATTCCCTCCGGTGTGAGTGCAATCTGTCCAGAAGTGTATACCATACCATTCGCAACTACTGCTTGAGAGTATGGTCCAATCGCTGATGGAGCTTTACTTGTTTGTACATATTTCATATAAATTCCTATTTTTTATTTTCCACTTCTGCAACAAAAGATGCGAAATCTTCCGGGTTCCAATATCCTAAAATTGAATAAATTAATTCTCCATCACTATTTAAAAAAAAGTGTTTTGGCACTCTTTTAGCTTTAATATGACTTGGAATCACATCCTTATCTCTTGAAAGCACTAAAAGAACAAATTTTTCTTTCAACATCTTCATAGTGCTTTCATCACTAAGTGTCACCTTTTCAAACTTTCTACACCATTTGCAATCATTTGATGTCACCATGAGATACACATCTTTTTTTTGTGATTTTGCCAATTCTAAAGCTTTGTCATAATCATGTATAAAATCCGCTTTAAAGCCAAACAGCACACTGCTAAGCAATACTAATCCAAATAAAAATTTCATTTTATCTCCATTCTTTTATTAAATTTTTAAACACTTTATATAAGTCTTCCACTTCGGCTCGAGTGGTTCTTTCATTCACTCCATGAATCGTGTCATTTCTTACGCCGAACTCAATCACGTTAATTCCAAACTGTGCAACAAATCTTGCATCTGATGTTCCACCGGCGGTTGAGTGTTTAGGTCTAATGCCGGTGACATCTTCAATAGCTTTATCGATATTTTTAACAACTTTCGTATCTGTGTTCGTTTGAAAGGGATAAGAACCTTGTGTCAGTTTTAATTCATAGTCGAGACCTTGCATCCGCTTATCGACAAACATTCTAACTTCTTTTTGTGTAGTGATCGTGGTATTTCGAACATTAAACATCATCTTAAGCTCATTGGGTGTCACATTTGTCACTTGCATACCAGACCTTATATCTGTTATGACAAATTTACTCGGACTGAAAAACTCATCTCCATTGTCAATATTCACACCTGCCATGTTTGCTAACACTTGTGCGATATTATGTATAGGATTTATAGCCTTCTCGGGATAAGCCGCATGACCTTGTTTTCCTTTAAGAGTGAGATAACCATTGATTGAACCGCGTCGGCCGACTTTTATAGCATCACCGAACTTTTCTTCACAGGTGGGTTCAGCCACAACGACAGCATCTGGGAGCATATTGTTCTCTTTTAAATATTCAAGCATTTTCACAGTGCCATTTGTTGCTTCACCTTCTTCATCTGAAGTAAGCAAAAGTGATAATGTCCCTTGAAATGTTTTCGTTTCTTGCACAGCTTGAACAAATGCAGCAAGTCCGCTTTTCATATCTTGCGCGCCGCGGCCATAAATAAAACCGTCCTTTTCCACAGCTTCATAAGGATTTGTATCCCAATTATTTCCAGCGGGAACAACATCCACATGCCCTGCAAAACATAAATGGTCTCCTTGGCTGAACACTTTATATATAAAAAGATTTTTAACATCTTCCACATCCACTCTGATGGCGGTGAATCCGGGAAGATACTCTGTGATGTAGTCTAGAAGGCCTCCATCATCAGGTGTTTCAGTTTTGGTCGCGATGAATTTTTTAAATAACTCAATCACATCCACTATTTATGTCCTGGGTTGTCATAAAAAATATACGGTGTCGCAAAATTGCTTATTTCAAAATAAAGTTTCTTTTCGCCTTGATCCACTTTATAGTTATAGTTCAAGTCTAAATATCCATATCCGTAACGATAATTTCTAGGAGTATCACCATCTGTGCTTGTCGCTGTTGAGAGTTTATCTATTTGGATAAATCTTTGCACTAATTTATCACCCATATAAATGTCAAGCACACCGTTTGTCCCTGTCCAATTCTGAATACTTCGACCCAGTTTATTTTGTGATTCTTGTGTACACCCGCTTAAAAGTAAGAGTGTGAAAAAAGTTATAAATATTGTTTTCAAAACTTTGCTCCATTTAAAATTTGAAATGGATTATACAATTTTTTCAAAGATTATGTGATATTCCCCAAGAAAAAAACGGGATACTTTTCTTTATGATTGTAAATATTTGTTTTAAAGAGTTGGCATCCAACCGGGCTGTTGCTTGTGTGGACTTTGATTCAAACACCACAATAGTGGTTTTTGTTTTTTTAACGAAGGAAAACTTCACTTCTATTAAAAGTTCATCCTCTTGTTTATATAGCTCTAAGTTTGATCCATCTGTCAATGAAGTTGATTTATCTTGCTTGAACACCCCTTCTTTATTCACCTGTGGTGCTTGCACCGGATTCAAATCCATTTCGTAAAACTTCAGCATATAATCATCAAGTATAGGAAATAACTTCAAAACAAAAGACCTGCTCATCATAAAATCCACTCTATTATCAAAGTCATCATAATTTATAGATATTCTGATTCGATCTTCCAACTCATCATACTTTGGCGTAAAGCTCAATGCTGTAATATTTTTTTTCAATAAATGTCCCAATCAATAATTTTCACTATTATACTATTATTGGTATAATCTTTTTAAAAGATGAGGAGATTTATTTTGTCTGAAAATATCATTGATGCAGATCAGTTGGATTTATTTTATAATCAACACTTCTCAGAAGAAAAGATAGAAGCTCTTTGTGATGATATTTCTCACACTATTATAGAAAAACACTTTATCAACTCTGCAATTGATAATGCCACCTATGAAAAAGAGATATTTAAAATAATAAAAAAACTCATTATTTCGCACTTAGAATCTTCTTTTAATGAGGAGATGGAATTTAATGTATTGTTTTCAGTTTACATATTTAAAAAACATTTTAAATTAATCTTCAAATATCTAAGTGAACGTTTAATGAAAGAAGTTGCATACTCCAATCAAAATGTTATTAATTTTTTAAAGTATTATTCACTAGACACATTAATAGTTGAGATGACAAGATACTCTATTCCGCAGATAAAAGAAGCCGATGGGCCAAGATGGAATGTGGTTTCAATGTTAAGTGTATTGAAAACTTATGTTAAAACGCAAGATCAACTTGATGAAGTACAGCCAACTATAGATTTCTTGGAAAAAAGTATTGCCTCTTTTTATAAAGACGGTTTGAGTCCGCAGGAGCACAATGCATTAGTTGAAAAAAGCTATTCTTCCCTAGATGAAATAATTATGAAAAACACATCACGCATTGCAAGTATACGTGATTCCCTTATTATATTAAAAGATGAGACAGAAATTTCTTTAGCACATCAAGAACTTGAAGATGCCCAAAATGAAAGATTGGAACTTCGTGAAGAAAAAGCCAAACTCACCAAATTAAAGATTAAACAATACAGAATGCTGGAATATGATAACTTTGTAAAACAATATGACGCAATCCAGCATGATATCAAACCTAAGAAAAAAATCATCCAACAGAATGAAAGTTCTTACCTTGGAATAAAAAACGCATTAATAAAAGCTCTCATATCCAAAAAGCAAGCTATTTAAGTATATAGATAGTAAAATACCATTCATAATATTATATAAGGGTGATGAATGGATTTTTTCTTTAACACAAATGTGCAGTTTTTTATATTAGCTTATTTAGTTGGTGGAATTCCTTTTGGACTTTTACTCGCTAAAAAATTTGCCGGAGTGGACATCAAAGCAAGTGGCAGCGGCAGTATAGGTGCCACCAATGTTTTAAGAGTGGTTAAAGAGAGCAATCCCTCTCTTGCAAAAAAGCTTGGTGCTACAACTTTAGCGCTCGATGCACTTAAGGGTGTGTTGGTTTTAACATTTGCATACTTTATCGGGCTGAGTGAAGCCACTTTATGGGGTGTTGCTGTCTTAGCGGTTGTGGGTCACTGCTTTTCGCCTTATCTTAATTTTGAAGGTGGTAAGGGAATCGCGACAGGTATGGGTGTTATGATGTTTATGCTTCCGACTGAAACTGCCATTGCTCTGGCAGTATGGGCTATAGGAGCCAAATTTATACGCATATCATCAATCTCTTCACTTACAGCTGTTGCAGCCTTACTCATCTCAAGCTTTTATATTCACCCAGATATGGCTCATGCACCGGTGGTCTTAATTGTTGTCATACTTTACTATAAGCATATACCTAATATCATCCGTTTATTCAAAGGTGAAGAAAAAAGAGTCGTATAATGACTATACATATAGAAGATTTAAAATTTCAGGCAATTCTTGGAATTTTAGATTTTGAGAGAACAAGACCTCAAGATATAATCATAAATTTAAAAATAGATTATAACTATACAGATAACTTTATTAATTATGCTGATGTTAGCTCATTGGTGAAATCTCATATGATTGATAGAAAATTTTTACTTATAGAAGATGCTTTAAGCTCCATCAGTAAAAAACTTAAAAAAGAATTTCATCTAATAAACACTATTTATTTAAAAATCACTAAACCTTCAATACTTCCCGATGCCAGGGTAAGTGTAAGCAATTTTTACACTTTCAATTCTTAATCGAAAGTTAAAGTTTTTTTAAAGAAAATTGAAAAAAACTTTAAACTAACCTAAAATTATGATACAATTCTTTCAAAATAAATAGACTTAATAGGAAAATATTAATGCGCATTCTTATCATTGAAGATGAAGTAACATTAAACAAAATGCTTGCTGAGGGACTAAAAGAATATGGTTACCAAAGTGATGTGGTTGAGACTCTTAAAGATGGAGAGTATTACCTAGATATCCGTAACTATGACTTAGTGCTTATGGACTGGATGCTTCCTGATGGAAATTCAGTTGATATCATTGGAGACATTAAATCAAACACTCCAAAAACTGTAGTGGTTGTGCTTTCTGCAAGAGATGACAACGAGAGTGAAATTGAAGCTCTAAGAAGCGGTGCTGATGACTATATCAGAAAACCTCTTGATTTTGATGTTTTAGTGGCTCGTATTGAGGCCCGTTTAAGATTTGGCGGAAGCAATATAATTGAGATTGAAGATCTTATCATCAACCCTGAAGAAGAAAAAATCACATATAAAGAAAATGAGATAGAGCTTAAAGGTAAACCTTTTGAAGTACTTACTCATCTTGCCCGCCACCGTGATCAAATTGTTTCTAAAGAACAACTTCTTGACGCAATATGGGAAGAACCGGAACTTGTGACTCCAAATGTGATTGAAGTTGCTATCAATCAGATTCGACAAAAAATGGACAAACCATTAGGAATCACAACGATTGAAACTGTGCGTCGCCGTGGTTATAGATTTTGTTTTCCAAAAGAAATTGATTAAATAATCATTTTATCCACCAGTCTCTTTAAGACTGGTGGCACTCCAAAACATTACAGTTAAGGTCCTATATGTTTTCATCTAGAAGTATTAGAAAAGACTTTCTAATTCAGCTCCTCATAGCATCTGCATCCTTAATCATTATTTTTTCATCACTCCTTTACTTTTTTATAGAAAAATCAATCTACGAAGAAAAATATAAAGAGCTTCTTCATTATGCTCAGAATATATCCAATAATAAAGAACTTTTTTCAAACACTGCAGATTCACTTCCTGGTTTAAATATTGAAATTATTCACTTGGAAAAAGCGAGTGAGGATACAAGTATGTATCAAACAACAAAGGGTGAAGACACATTTATTACTCTTATCTATCCCTTTAATTTAGATCAGCGTAGTTACTTGAAAATAAGTAAGAAGATTTCACAAACGGCACGTATTCTTGATAAAATTTTAAACTATATCTTCACAGTGAATATTATTGGCTTTGTACTTGTTATTATCTACGCCGTGACATTATCAAAAATGTTGATAAATCCGGTGAACACACTCACTAAAAAACTCTCAAATATGAATGAACATCTGATACATCCGATTAAAGTGGAATCACTTCCATCAGAGTTTGAACCACTCGGCGAGACCATCAACCATCTTATTTCAAGAATTGAAAATTTTGTAAAATATCAAAAAGAACTTTTTATAGGCACTGCGCATGAGCTTAAAACCCCCCTTGCGGTTATAAAGTTGAAAAACCAAGTCACACTTATAAAAAAACGCTCTGCCGAGGAATACATAGAAGCATTGAACGTGACAAATAAAACGATTGATGAGATGAATATAATAGTTTCAAATATCTTAAATATCGGTCGTCAAGAAGGTGCACAACTTGAAAAACCGGTAGAAGTTGATGTTATAGCATTTCTAAAAGAAAAAGCTGACAACTTTAAACTTCTTGCTGAGAATGAACATAAATCTCTTTCTATGAATTTTGAGCCAAGCGGCTTTATGGCATATTTACAACTCTCACTGCTTAATCAAATCATTCAAAACTTTTTACAAAATGCACTGAAGTTCACCGGCCCCAACGGAGGGGTTGTTTTACAAAGTTCACAAGATGATTTTGGCTTACTTATAGAAGTTATAGATGAAGGTTGCGGTGTGGATGAGACACAGGATTTATTTGCTCCGTTTAAACGTCAAGGAAATAAATCCGGTGTCGGTCTTGGTCTCTTTTTAGCAAAAAGTGCAGCAGATGCGCTAGGTGCTAAAATAGAAATTAAAAATAGAATCGATGGCATAGACGGAACAGTGGCATCACTTCAACTCAATTCAAAATTATCATGCACACTTCCAAGAAAGTAATCTATTTTAAAACTTAATAAAGCTTTATTTAGATATAAATCGGATAGATAAAAATTAACAAAAAAAATATAAGGTTTTTTAATGGCTTTGATAATTAATGATGAATGTATAGCTTGTGATGCATGTCGTGAAGAATGCCCGACAATAGCGATTGAAGAAGGTGATCCGATATATTATATAGATCCGGACAGATGTACAGAATGTGTAAATATTTATGACGAACCCGCTTGTATTTCAGTTTGCCCTGTTGATTGTATTGTCCCCGATAAAGACAATGTGGAATCAATTGCAGAGCTGCAATTTAAATATAAAAATTTAGAAATGGAAGAATAAAACTTCCTTATGGCAAAAAGAGTTGCAGTTATAGATATAGGTTCCAATTCTATAAGAATGGTTATCTATGAAAAAACCTCCCGTTTTGCCTTTCATCTTCTTTATGAAGTCAAAAGTAAAGTCAGACTCTCCGAAAATGCCTACGAAAACAACGGAAATCTTCAGACTGATGCAATGCAAAGGACTTTTGCAGCATTAGCTGATTTCTTACAAATCATATCTTCATTCAGTGCCAGGAAAATATTATGTGTAGCAACCTCTGCTCTTAGAGATGCACCTAATAAAAAAGATTTTCTTTCTCTTGTTCAATCAAAATTAAAACTCAATATTAAAATAATAAGCGGTGAAAGAGAAGCATATCTTGGCGCAATGGCATGTGCCAACCTTCTTCCAAGACAAAAAAATGCACTTAGCATAGATATTGGCGGCGGCTCCACTGAGTTCTCATATATAGACGAAGATAACATTACAAAATACTTTTCGCTTGAACTTGGAACCGTAAGACTCAAAGAACTTTTTTTTGACAAAAACAATATTGAAGAAGCCATTAAATATATCGATCACAAATTATCTTCCATAGAGGATACAACTCCAAAGACTTTGATAGGTATCGGCGGTACATTTCGCTCCATAGCAAGCTCTATAATGTTCACAAGTCAGTATCCATTAAATAAAGTCCATGCCTTTGAATGTATTGCTGAAGACTTCATTTCACATGTTGATAAAATATTGCTCGCAGATGAAGAAGAGTTATTAAACCTTGGAATAAAAAAATCTCGCTATGATGTAATTAAACCCGGTGCACTGATTCTCCAAAGAGTGTTTAAAAAAATATCTATTAAAAACACCATCACCAGCGGGGTGGGAGTAAGAGAAGGTGTATATCTCAGTGACCTGTTAAGAAACTCCAAGGATAAGTTTCCAGTTAACTATAACACTTCTGTACGCTATCTTATCGATGCTAATATTAACAATAAAAACTACTCTAACAACATTAACTTCGTTAGTAAAAAATTATTTGATTTAACACATGAGTATTATAAGATTGACCCCAAATACAGATATGATCTGGCAGTGGCAGCTAAACTGTTTCCAGCAGGTAGCGATATACACTTTTTTTCGCAAAACAGACATAGCTACTATTTAATCAAAAGTGCTTTAGAGTATGGGTTCACCCATTCTCAAATCATGCTGATTGCCACTTTGACAAGATATGCAAAGAATAAGCTTCCCTCTTCCAGTCATATAAGTAAGTATAAAGACTTACTTCCCCAAACACAAACGATTAATTATCTTAGCTATATTATTTCAATCAGTATCACTCTGCTGATTCATAAGCCTAAAAATATTGATTTTGCACTCAGTTTTGAAGATGGGGTTATAAAAGTGGATTCTAAAGAAGCTCTTTACTTGAGTAAAGAAGCTACTATGAAAGTTACTGAGTTAGAGAATTTAAAAACTATATTTTAAAATCTCTGCCCCATTGTAAATTCAAATACAGCAGTTCT
>JACNLH010000082.1 GCA_014381585.1 Candidatus Sulfurimonas ponti | reverse complement strand
GATATAGAAAAGATTATATCCCTGCTTGGTGTGATTGGCATTTTATTTGTTTTAAGAGTGTTATCGATGAAATACAGCCCTTCAATAATGGAAAATACACACATGAAGTGATACGAAGGATATATAATGAAAATACAATTACTCTTTTTCCTTTTATACTCATCTCTATCATATGCCCAGACCATTCCCCTTTTCTTTAAAGGCAATCAAGAGATTGCCTCGAGAGAACTTTACGCAGCGCTTGGTTTGTATAAACCATACATATATGAGTTTTATAAAGATGAACCTGCAGTGGATCCTAAAACCCTTCCAATTGTTTCTCAAACTCTGGTGAATTATTATAAAACTAAAGGCTTTTACCATGCAGGTGTCACTTACACCCAAAATGAAAAAGCAATCATAATCGAGCTTAAAGAAAATGTTCCTATACGTATCGCTGATATTACAATACTGTCTAATCTGGACATAAGTTCTAAAATCCCTTTTAAGCAGAATGATATTTTTGACGCAGAAAAATTCATTCAAAGTAAAAAAGAGATAAAACTTTTGTATGCGAACAATCATCACTGCAATGCACAGCTTGATGCGAAGGCATGGATTGATATAGAAACAAATGATGCTTATCTCATATACGATGTCACTCCTAATGAAAGCTGTTATTTTGCAAATGTGATTATCAATACGTCTGAAAATATTGATGAGGATATCATAAAATCACTTTTATATATAAATGAAGAAGAGCTGTTTTCTCTACATGCGATTACAAAAAGCTATCAAAGTCTGTATGCGTATGATGGAATATTAAAAGCATTGATAGACACAGAGATAGATGATAACAACAGTGTTGATGCAACAGTGACCATCACAGAAAATGAAAAACCTATCCGCTTTGAGATCGGTATGGGTGCAAGCAGCAATGAAGGTCTTATGGCATCACTTGGACTCAAACACAGAAATTTATACGGTGATCTAAAAACATTGGATTTAAAGGCTAAAGTGACCGAGATTAAACAAACTGTAAAAACAAACTTTGATATGCCTTTACTTCATAAAAACACTTTTGGAGTGGAATTGGGTTTTGCAAATGAAATATTTGACGGCTTTAAGGAAAGTAGAGTTTTTGGAAAAGTGTATCTAAATCAAAGGCGCACACCCACCTTTATGAAAGAAAGTTTGTTTTTTGATCGTGTGGATACTTATGAGAGTGAAGACAAGGCATTGTTTCCTGAGGGCACACTCTTTGTATTGTCACCAAAATTTGAATGGAGTTATGACACCAGAGATAAGATCTTAGATCCAAGTAAAGGATATTTTTTTGGGTCTGAAGTAATGGGTTCCATTCTTGGTGAAGTCTCTGATGCAAGTTATTATAAGTATAAACTTAGCGGTGGCTATATTTTGCCTATATCTTCAACTATTTTAGCCCTGAAGGTCAAATATGGTTCTTTGCATCTTTATGAAGGGGATATCCCTGCGTCTTACCGTTTTTTTGCAGGTGGTATGGATAGTAATAGAGCGTATGGCTACCGTAAACTGGGTTTGATGGATGATAATTCAAATCCGATTGGATTTGATTCTGTTTTTGAAACAAAAATAGAGGAGCGTTTTCCTATATATGGAGATATAAAAGGCGTTGTTTTTAATGACAACACATATATAGGTGCGAATGCAAGTCCTGATTTTAGTAAGGGCTATTATAGTGTGGGCTTTGGTTTACGTTATGCCACACCTATCGGACCGCTTGCAATTGATTATGGATTTGATATATCTAATCCACGTTCTCAACATGCATTGCATTTTCATATAGGGGAATCGTTTTAATGAAAAAAATCCTTTCTCTTCTTCACACTTATAAATTTTATGCGGTGCTGATTTCTACAGTTTTAATATTTTCACTGACACAGAATTATCTTGTGAGTGTTTTAGCACAAAAATATTTAAAAGAATTTGGTGTGGAGTATTCAAAGATTGAGGGAAGTTTACTTGAGGGGATTATTTTACATGATATACAATATACAGATGCCATTGGCATTAAGAGGCTTCAGGTAAACTATAACCTTTTATATTTTCTTAGACCAAGCCCGAAAATCAATAAGATAAAAATACAAGATTTATCTTTGGATATTTCAAAGCTTCCTTCGCCTGAGAATAATGAAACTGCAACTCCATTCATCTCTTTTACAATCGCAAATATTGAACTAAGCAACACCAAAGTCATAGCTATGGATGAGACTTTAGAGTTTGATTTAAAAGCTAAAGGCTTTTATTATCATGAAAGTGTAGATATTGACACCCTGTCAGTGGATTTAAAATCCTCTTATGCAAATGCTTTGATAAAGGGGAGTGTTGTCTCAAACAAATTTAAAGGAGATGCATCAGTCGCACTATCTCAAGGCACTTCCAAAGAGTATCTCAGTTTTTTAAAATCAACTCCAAAAGCACTCAATATAAAGATTGAAGCCACTAGGCACAAAGCGCTGCTAAGTACAAAGCTTGAGAGATTAAGCCTAAAAGATGATGAAAACCTTAGTATAGAAGATGCAGATATTAAACTCACCTATTTTTTAGAGGATGACACTCTTGAAGCTGAGGCAAGTTATAAAGCTTCGTATCTTGAATTTGAAACTTCACTTCACCAAACATTTGCACTCAGAGATAATAAACAATACACATCAAAAATCAAAGCAAGAATCACAAAACAAGCTATTGAACTTCCATTTAAAAGTATAGAAGCAGATGTTTTTGGAGATGAAAACAGCATTCAAGCGAATATGAAAGCCGGTTTGAGTGATTGCAACATAAGTTCAAAAGATTATAAATCATTTTCCATAAATGTTGATGATGCTTATTTTAAAGCAGAGGGGAAGTTTGAATTTCAGACAAGTCAAGAAATTTTTGAAGCACTTATATCTCCAAAATTAAAAAATAAATTTTATAAAGATTATCCGCTTGAACTCATTTCACCTATAAAACTGATCTATAAAAATAATATCCAAACTGCTAATCTATATCTTGACGCAAATCTATTGCATGCGACACTCTCTTATAAAGAAAATCATTTAGACGGCTCTGGAACTTTTGGCTCTAGCAGTTTTAGTCTTGCCGGTGAAGTAAAGCCAAATACAGACACTAAGATACATATTTTAACTAAGACACCTTCAATCAAAAAATTTATATCTGAACTTAAACTAAGTGCTAAGGGCTCTAAAACTCTGCATGAGGGTGAAGCTGAGATACACACCACTCTTCATTTTAATGAAACATTCTCCATGAAAAATGATATTGAAATACCTCGCTACACTTTAAAGACAGAATCTAAAAAGAGTGATGTGATAGAAGATATTTTTCTATCTACGACCTATATGGATAGAAAACTCACTATCAACAATTACCATGCAAACTACATGGAGCATAAACTTTATTCTAACAAACCTTCCACGCTGTTGATAGATGAAAATGCAAATATAATTATAAAAGAGTTTTGGTTCCAAGAGAGTCTGTATGCAAGCGGTTTTATAAACACAGGTGAAAAAGAGCTCGATATTGCCATAAAAAGTGATAACTTCACCTACACTTTTAACGATACCGGTATTTCAGTGCAAACAGATTTAAAAGCAAGTGTAAACTTTTCAGGCATACAAAAAATTAAAGGAAATATTGCACTTTTAGATGTTACCGTAAATAAAGAAGCAGTTGAACTTCCATTTAAAAAGATGAATGCAGAAATTTTAGGCGATGCAAAAAATCTTAAAATCAAGATTCAAAGCGATTCGCTTGATTTTCATGTGACTTCAAAAGATTATGAGCATTTTGGCATAGATGCAGATGAAGATTACTTTACACTAGAGGGGGAGTTCTCTCTTGAGCAAAACAAGACACATGCCTGGGCAAGAGTCCATCCAAAACTAGAAAATGAGTTTTATAAAAACTATCCACTGAAATTGTTTTCGCCAATCAACATTCATTATAAAAGCACACCCGAGGGTGAAGAGATAAATATTGATGCAAATTTATTACAAGCGACACTGTTTAATAAAAACAGTGATGTAAATGGCTTTGGCACTTTAGGCTCTAGTACGTTCACACTCTCAACTAAAACAGATGAAAATAATGATATAAAAGTATCTATTAACACAAAAACGCCATCTATAAATAAACTGCTCTCAGAACTTCAATTAAGTGCACAAGAGGGTGCTGTTCATGACGGTGAAGCTGATATAAACTCCACTATCACCTTTAACAATAACTTTTCAATAAAAAATGATATTCACATGCCGTGGTATACACTCACTGTAGACTCAGACAGCACATATTTAGTGGAAAACATTTCTCTAGAAACAGAGTACTCTGATAAAAATATCACACTTAAGCGTTATGATGCAAAGTATATGCAACACAGATTTTATGCAGATAAACCTTCTGTTTTTGTAATAGATGAGAATGAAAATATAGAAATAAAAAAGTTTTGGATTTTTGACAATTTGCTTGCAACGGGATTCATCAACACAGCTGAAAAAGAGATTCAAATAGCGCTAAAGAGTGATAAATTCACCTACGAGGCTAAAGATGCAAATCTTAGTGCAAAGGCTGATTTACGTCTGAGTGTTGACTCTTTGGGGAAACAAAAAATTGAAGGCGATATTACATTGTTAGATGGTGTGATAAGCTATGTGCCCCCTCAGGATTATGTCGTCACAGACAAAGATATTATCGTCACACAGGATGTCAAGACAGACTATACTTCAGACAGATTTATAAATGTAAGTATTCATTCACTTCGCCCAATCAGCTATCAAACTAAAGATATTGATATAAAAGTCAGCCCTGATATTGCCATCTATCAAGAAGTGGGCATGCCTTTAAAGCTTTTGGGAATAGTAACTCTAAACAGCGGAAAAATCACTGCCGGAGATAAGGAGTTTGTCTTTGATACAAGCGAAGTCTACTTTAGCGGTGAAAATCCTATTGATCCGCAGTTGAATCTCAATCTGCATTACTACACTTTAGATTATATTGATATTGAGATTTTTATAAGCAACACGCTTAGTTCACCGATTGTCATCTTCTCTTCAAAGCCGGCTATGAGTCAAAATGATATTATGTCCTATATACTCTTTGGTGAACCTGCGAGTTCTTTGTTTGAGAGTTCTGATGGAAGCGCTAAAGTGTCTGTGAGCTCATTGTTGCTGGGAACCGGATTAAAACAGATATTCAATGACACCACCGGTGTGAGAGTGGACACTTTTAATATCTTAAGCAATAAAGAGGGAACCTTGGGATACGAAATAGGAACCCGCTTTAGTAAAAAAATCCGCATTTTATACAGAAGTGACACAGTGTCAAGTATGATAGTGCAATACAGCCTGAGTAAATCCATGAGAGTGGATGTTGATGTTGATGAAAGCGGACAAGGCGTCAACATCATTTATGTAAAGGATTTTTAAGCTTTAAATTCAGTTTGTAAATGGGATTTTTCACTTATATGAAGGAAAGACCTTCATATAAACAAATAGGTGCTAAAGTTGAGTGAACGTAGAACCTTTCACTTTACACACCGGACAGTTTTCTGGTGGTGTGCCTAGTTCTATATATCCACATGTGGGACATAAATAAATATTCACTTCATCTAAATCCTTCCCGTCTTTTACAGCTTGAAGTGCTTTTTTATAAAGATCAGCATGCACTTTTTCTGCTTCCATTGCATAACCGAACATTTTTTTAGCTTTATGATTATCTTTTACAGCTTGCTCGTACATCGGGGGATACATATCTTCATGCTCATACGTCTCGCCAGCTATAGCAGCTTCAAGGTTCTCTAAAGTTGAACCCACTTTTTCCATAGCTTTTAAGTGACCTTCTGCATGTATACGCTCAGCCTCAGCTGTGGTGCGAAACAATTTTGCAATATTTGCAAGACCGTCTTTTTCCGCTTTCTTAGCAAAAGCACTATACTTTTGATAGGCTTGACTCTCACCGCCAAAGGCAGTTTCTAAGTTTTCTTGTGTTGTTGGCATGTTGTCTCCTGTTTTATAAAATTGTGAGAGCAGTATAAGATATAAATTCTTAAATATCAATTAATCATAGTTGATAATTTATATCGTTTATGCTACAATGTTTAACGAAAAACACTTCCACCGCTTATTTAAAACTTTAAGGAAAAAGCATGGAAGAATTATGAAGAAAAGATGAGAATCTGATAGTGAGGTTTATATGTATCAAGAATTATTGAAATCTAAAGGATTGAAATCCACACCGCAAAGGGTCATGGTGCTTACAATGGTGGAGAATGCCGGTCACATCGATATCGATCAGCTGTCTGAAGATTTTAAAAACTCAGGGATGAGTGTTCCTTTAGCCACGCTGTACCGTATTTTGGGGGAGCTTTCATCAGTGGGTGTGTTGCATACTGTCACACTTTCAAAAGGAAAAACAAGATATGAGATAGCAAAAGGGGATCATCCTCATTTTTTATGTGAAGAATGCGGACAGCTGGAGGACTTGAAAGTTGCTATGAATGATATAGTCGCTATCGCTCAAAATGCCTGCACCCACTCCACCAACTCAGTATCTGTAACTCTTCACGGCATTTGCCAAAATTGCAGTGTAAACCCAAAAAAACCTCTAAAGGACTAAGTGCCTTAGACTTTTTTGTGCCATTTATACACCAGCAGTGAAGTGACAATAAATAAAGATGTCATAATGGATATAGCATAATATGTGCCTGAGGGTGCTTGAGAAAATGGCAGGTTGCTTGTATTCATCCCAAAGAATCCAACGACAAGGTTTAAGGGTAGAAAAATAGCGGAGATTATAGTTAAGACATAAATCAAACGGTTCATTTTTTCATTTGATTTTGCACTGTAAAAGCTATATAGGTCATCTAATTTAGAAAGCTGTAAAGTTGCGGAGCGCATAGTTCTCTCTAGATGTTCATGTATATCAACATAGCTATTCATTGGAAAATCTTGTGCATCTTTGAAGTATTCCATAAATTCATCCATTGTAGATGCTGTTCTTAATAACATGCGCTCTATACGGGATATATCAAGTTTTAGAGCAAGCCACTGGTTCATAAACTCTCCTTTGATATGGTTTTCATATAACAACTCTTCCATATCTGCTATTTTATCTTGGTACTTCACAAATGACTTTAAAACGCTGTCAGTCAATTTATCGATAATTTTATATGGGCTCTCAAACCTGTTGCCTAACTCTTCAAATATATCTTTATCTTTATTGTATGTATAACTGCTTGTATCAGTTAAAAGAAAACCAATTGATTTGGCATCAAGTTTTTCTGTTATCACAGGTAAACGGACTATAAGCATGTCGTATTCTTCATTCTCATCAAATATTGCAGGATGTGATTCGTTACGGAAATCTTCTAAGTGTAGATTATCAATGAATTGTTCAACATTTTTCATGCTATTTTCCATTTTCTATAGATTCAGACACTGCTTGTTTTATATATAAATCAAGTTGAGGGAAAGGAATGGTGATATTGTTTGCTCGTAAAGCATTGTATATTAAAATCAAAAAGTCAGACTTGACAGATACATTTTTTAGTTTAACATCCCATTCAACCCATGCCAACAACTCAAAATCAACACTGCTGCTGTTCATCATAGTCATTCGAATAGTTGGAGCCCGGTCTTTATCATTGCGAATGAAATATAAAGCACTTTTATCCAGAGCACCCAGCACTGCATTTTTAACATCTTCAACCTCAGTGTCATAAGCCACTGAAAAAGGAATGTGCAAACGTCTTATTTTATCATCCATTGTCCAGTTGACCACATTGTTTTGAATGAAAGATGAGTTGGGAACAACAACGTCAATGTTATCAAAGGTTCTAACAGTGGTGGAACGGATGCGTATATCTGTCACAACACCATGTATGACATCACTTATCTCTATGGCGTCTCCAATCTTAATGGTTCTCTCAAACATCATAATGATTCCTGCAAAGAGATTTGATACAACCGTTTGTAAACCAAAACCGATACCGATAGAAAGAGCACCTGCGATAAGTGAGATAGAACTCATATCTATACCAAGACTGCTTATGGATATAATAAAAAATATCAGTATCAGAAGATAAGAACCTATGTTGGATGCTAATCTGATTGACATCATACTGATATTCCAATTTCTTGAAATACGTGTAATCCATCTTTTATAAAAATGACTGGCAACAAATCCAAAAACCATTAAAACAATAGCTTTAAATAAGCTAAACAGACTGATAGAGCGTTCATTAAAAACAAATAACGGTTCCGTTGCAAACCTATACATAGAAAGAACCACTTCTAGACTTTCTTGTTTTGTAGCTCCGATAAACTGCTTAGTGGCGCCAAACTTCACCTTCGATATACCTTTGAGTATACTGATTTGTTCTTCCACCAATCTTTTTTCATGAGGATCTGCAATCTTAGTGATAGGAATCTCAAGTTCACTTATGTAGTTATAGAACTGCTTGTCTTTCTTTTTTGCCAACATACCGGTAATCTGTTGTATTTGAAGAACAATTTTGTTAAATACACTCTTTTGGTACTTAGTGTCTATAGCTTTTATCTTTTGGAGAAGTCCTTCAACCGGAGTGCCTCCCTCTATCAAACCTTTCTCTTGTTCTAGTGCCAATACATTTTTTTCTTTTAAATACTTTTCTATTTTTGTATTTAAAAGTGCCAAGTTTGCATCAAATTCACCTTCATTAGAATCTAAATTATCTAAAGAAAGAACTAAAGCATCTACTAGCTCTTCTTTATGAGTTTTTAAAAGTTCAACTTTTCTTTGAAGATTTTTTTGCTGCATTTTATAGTACGCAAATTCTAACTGGTATGATAAAAGTTTTGGTTTTTCTTCTTCAGTTATCTTTTCAATAGACTGTTTT
>JACNLH010000167.1:7092-8896 GCA_014381585.1 Candidatus Sulfurimonas ponti | reverse complement strand
AAATTCACCTTTGTTGGAAGCTATGTCTCCATAGAAGCACTCAAGCATCATCCAAAATGTGAAAAAGCTGTTGTGGATGAGACAAAAAAAGCATCCAACAGATTTATCGCCACGTATAAACTCGCACGAGAACTTGGTGCATTTCACCTAGCTGTGACTTTTAGAAATCAACTGCATTCATCTTTGCTTCTTAGGTTTACAAACACCGTGGTTTGTTTAGCAAAACAATCCTGGCACTCTATGTTTTTACTCTCCCACACTCCTCGTATTAAAGCAGGCAAACATTTAGTTTTACAATACGCCCAACTAGCCATGACAAATGTAGACAACTATACTAATGATATAGGTGCTTTAAAACTCTATATAAAGCCACAGGAGTTTACAAAACCTACATTAGGTATAAATGCTGGCGCAACTTACGGAAGTGCTAAGAGATGGTATCCTGAACGATTTGCAGAGGTTGCTTCAGAGTTTAGCGACAAATTTGATATCATTATTTTTGGAGGTCCCGGTGAAGTGGAAATGGCTAAAGAGATTGAAGATAATCTTATATCTTTAAACACTCATAACTTCATAAATCTTGCCGGAAAAACAAACATAGAAGAATTATGCTCAAATATTGCAGGATGTTCTTTGTTTATAACAAATGACAGTGGACCCATGCATGTGGCAGCAGCTTATCAAGTTCCGACAGTCGCAATATTCGGACCGACAAAACATAAAGAAACCTCTCAATGGATGAATGAAAAAAGTAAAATTGTAAGAGAAGAGATGGAATGCGCACCATGTATGAAAAGAGAATGCCCTTTAAAACATCATGAGTGTATGAAAAAAATCACAGCTTCAAAAGTTATAGAAGCTGTAAAAGACTTAGGTTTTTAAAATTTAAATTTAAACCCTGCAAACACCGAGCTGTTATATGTTATATCTTGAGCTACTGGTTTATCATAGTTTGTATCTATGGATCTATATCCTAATGTTACAAAAGCATTTTCTATCACTTCAACATCTAAAGTAATTCTATACTCCATAAAGTTTTTCGCATCACTCATAGCCAAGACACTTGGAGCATAATAAATTGCACCACCTATATACATTGGCAACTCTGTATCAAGTGCGTATCTTGCTTCAGCTCCCAATGGAATTGATGAAAAGTTCTTTGTTCCATTGAGCTTCATCCCTAAACCAAGTTCAAGATTACTATTGACGTGTCTTTTCATTAAAAAACTTACTTCATAATAGTCATCCATATTAGCACTGCTTGTGTGATCACTATTTGAAACATCACCACTTAAAAATTTCCCACCAATAAAAACTGTATCCGGTTCAATACTATCGTTTAATTGACTCATATCAATAGAAGCACCCACTTCTAAATCTTTGTTATTTACATTGATTTCTACACTGTTAAGTGCAAAAGCAGATGCAACACTCACTACTAGTAATGTTATTTTTTTTAGCATTGTGATCCTTGTATTTTTTGAATTGTTTTTGTTGTACTTTTACCATCAACAAAGTCAACAAGTTTCAACTCTCTAGCAAATTCAGTTCCAACAACCGCCTTACCTTCGTAGTCTCCACCCTTTACAAGCACATCGGGTTGTATCATTTTAATCAAATCATGCGGCGTGTCTTCGGTGAAAGGAACCACAAAATCAACAGCCTCTAATGCTGCTAATATATAAGCTCGATCTTCTGCAGGATTTACAGGACGACTTGGCCCTTTTAATCTTGAGACTGATGCATCAGAGTTCAGTCCCACTATCAAAATATCCCCAAAACTTTTTGCTACTTGAAGATATTT
>JACNLH010000167.1:0-6589 GCA_014381585.1 Candidatus Sulfurimonas ponti | reverse complement strand
TCTTTTATATCTATACCGGTTGCAAGAACTGCTTCTTTTTTATTTGGTGTTAAAAGGTAAGAACCTTTATATTTTGAAAAGTCACTTCCCTTTGGATCAACAAGCACTTTGATATTATGATTATTTGCCAATGCTATTATCCCTTGACTTAAAGCAGTTCTTAGAACTCCTTTTCCATAGTCTGACAAAATTATAACATCGTATTTTTTAATATTTTCAACGAGAGCATCAAGTATTTTACTCACAGAAGAGTCCTCAATGTTCTCTTTACTCTCTTTATCATAACGAATCACTTGCTGTGAACTTGCAATCACCCTGCTCTTTTTTGATGTTTTTCTTCCCTCTTGCACAATAATATTACTGCAATCAACATTTATACCTTCAAGCATTTTTTTAAGCTCTTCACCGATAGCATCATCTCCAATGACACTGCTCACGCTCACATTTGCACCAAGAGCTTTCAAGTTGTTGATAACATTCCCGGCACCGCCGAGCACTGTTGTCTCTTTTTCAATGTCTACAACTTGCACAGGGGCTTCAGGTGAAATTCTCTCACAAGCACCCCATAAATAATGATCTATCATTAAATCACCAACAACTAAAATATTTGAATCGGTATTTTTGTAACTTGTCATTATTTCACTTCTTCTTCGTAGACTCTTTGAATTTCACCAACATAAGCTTTTATTCCATCTTCCATTTCAAAATTTGGCTCATATCCCAAAAATTCTTGTGTAGTTGCAATATCAGCTTCTGTGTGAAATTGATAAGAGCCTATAAATGGATTCGGTATATATTCACAAGTTAAGTCAGTCCCTAGTTCAGTCTGTAAAATATTTACAATATCTTGGAAACTTCTGGCTTTTCCCGTTCCTACATTATATATCCCGCTTTGCTTTGGTTGCATAGCTTTTATATTTGCCTGAATAATATCCTCTATATAAATAAAATCACGTAATATCTTGTCACTATCTTCAAAAAGACGAGGATTTTTTCCTGCTAAAATCTGATGACCGAATTGTAAGACCATTGAAGCAGTTGTGTTCTTAAAATATTCACCCCCGCCATAGACATTGAAGTATCTAAGGCCCACAATTGAGATATCTGTTTTGTCCATATACTCACGGGAAAGATGGTCCATACTCAGTTTTGAAAAGCCATAAACATTCTGCGGCGACTCGCGACCCACTTTTTGAGGAGACTCAGCGTTACCATAAGTAGCAGCAGAAGATGCATAAATCATGTTTGCACTATGTGACACTGCTAAATTCAAGAGGTCTTTATATGCATTAACGTTAGTTTTAATCATCAAATCCTGTTCTTGGGCTGTTGTATCTGAAATAGCAGCTTCATGAAAAATATAATCAAATTTGTAGTTCACTTCAAGCTGCAAAAGCAGGTCTTTGTCGTTGATATCCCCACTGATTATTTCACCTTTGAAACCTAAAAGGTTCTTAAAGTGCCCAAAACTCTTGAGGTTTCCATTAGAGAGTGTCTCGCCGCTTCTAAAAGAGTCTAGTATCACCACCTTAGCATCCGGATGATTATTTTGAAAATAAAAAGCTAAATTGGAACCTATAAATCCAGCCCCGCCAGTTATCAAAATTGTTTTATCTCTTAATTCATCGTCAATATATCTCATCTACTCACCTATATAATTTGATTTAATCACTTATAATACAGTAAATTCATTAACAAGTATTTAAGACTCAAACCACTATAATTAAGCCGAAAATTAATCCTAAGGAAATATAATGAAAAAAATCGTTATCGCGTCAATCGCAACACTTGCATTAGCAACAGCTTCAATCGCAGCAGTAAATGGAAAAGCTTGTACTTCATGTCACGGTGCTGACTGGTCTAAAAAAGCTCTTGGTAAATCTAAAAATGTTGCTGAAATGACTCATAAAGAGATCGCTGATTCACTAATTGGTTACAAAAATGGTACTTATGGTGGTCCAATGAAAGGTCTTATGAAAGGTCAAGTTGCTAAATATTCTGATGCAGATTTAGAAGCGTTCGCTCAAACTATCGGTAAATAATTTTACTTTTGAATTGCCTTTCCTGGCAATTCATTTCTTCTTAAGTAATACTTACTCCGGTCTATAATTCTTTTTATAATCTTCTTTTTTTCTTTCTAAATCAACAGCATCATTCAACTCATCTTCACCATCAAACTTTGTGGCATTTAAAAATTTCTCCGCATCATCAAACTGACCATTTTTCACTGCCCATAAAAGTCCAAAAAGCGCAATTGAACCCAACAGTATAGATGCACTCATCATCATTACAATTATTCCGCTATCCATTATAATACTCCTTTTATATACTGAAAATTATTTTAATGAAATATTTTCAGTCCTTTCTTATTCTATTAACTTTGATTCCATTTATAGCGTATTCTCATAGAGTTGCCCACCACCAATAAAGAACTGACACTCATCGAGATTGCTGCAATCAAAGGTATAATATATCCGGCCATTGCAAGCGGAATAGTGATGGCATTATAAAGCAAGGATATCCATAAATTTTGCTTTATAAGAGCATAAGTTGTACGTGAAATATTAAATGCATCTTCTAATGATTGCAAAGAATCATTGAGTAAAACAACATCGCTCACTTCAACAGCTATATCGCTTCCACTCCCCATAACAATTCCAATATCTGCATTGGCAAGTGCCAATATATCATTCACACCATCGCCAACCATTACAACGGTTTTTTTCTCTTCATGTAACTTTTGTATAAATGCCGATTTATCCTCTGGTGTTTGCTCACTCACATACTGAGTGATACCGACATCCTTTGCCACTGCACTTGCAATAGTGTTATGATCTCCCGTGAGCATAATAACTTCGATACCTTTTTTATTAAAATTCTCAACCATGCTTCTTGCATTTTCTTTTATGCTGTCTTGTAATTCATACATGGCCACAACTTCACCATCTATAGCAAAATAAAACAATGTCCTATCACTTTTATAATCACTTTTCATCCCATAATCGCTGATAAGCTTTAAATTACCGCCTAATATTTCTTGTTTATTATACACAGCTTTGATGCCGCAAGCTGGAATTTGTTTATATGCGTCCAAAGAACGCTCTTCTAATCCCGTGTCTTTAATATACTCAAAAATACCATTTGCAACCGGATGCTTGGATAATTTAACAATTGAATATAAAATGGATCTATCAAATTCTTTATATATATTTTCTTTAACAACCATTGGTTTTCCAAGAGTGAGAGTCCCTGTCTTATCTAAAACCAAAGTATCCACTTTTGCCATTGTTTCAAGCTGTGCCGCTTCTTTAAAGAGTATTCCTCTTTTAGCCCCTAAACTTAAACCGACCAAAGTGGCAACTGGGGTTGCCAAAGCCAAGGCACATGGACAGGCTATAATAATAACAGAGATTCCCACCATAAAAGCCACTTCAAAACTATGCGGCCATAACCACCACACTATGAAAGTGATAAAAGATAAAGCTAAAATAACAGAAGAAAAATACTCTGATAATTTATTTGCCACCAGTTGTATATGCGGTTTTTTATTGAGCGCTGATTCCAAGAGTGAAACCAACTTAGAGAGTGTGGAATGTTCAAAATCTTTTGTGGCACAAAAATGTATATCTGCGTCAATACTTGTAGTTCCACTTATGACTTTATCTCCAAGTGACTTATATATCGGTTCACTTTCACCTGTCAAGCTAGACTCATCAAAAGAACCTTCGCCTTTACAAACTTCACCATCTAGTAAAACTTTTTCACCAGTTGACACAAGCACTATATCTCCTATCTTCACATCTGCAAGTTTACAAGAAATTATTTTTCCATCTTCTAAAATATTTATCTCACTAGGAATTTGTTTACTTATAATGTCCAAAGTATCCGCTGCATTTTTCTTACTGAGCACTTCTAAAAACTTTCCAACCAAAACAAAGGTGATAATCATAGCTACAGAATCAAAATACGCTTCACCGAGTTCAAACACTGTGATATAGATAGAATAAAGATAGGTTAAAGATGCACCGGTTGCCACCAATATATCCATATTCACCACTTTGTTTTTCATTCCATAATAAGCGCCACGGAAAAAAATCCAACCGCTGTAAAAAAGAACTGGAGTTGCTAAGAGACCTTCTGCAATGTTAAAAATATTTTTCATCTCTTGAGTGATGCCGGTGAAGTATCCTGCATATTGTGCCACAGCTATCATCATGATATTCATAGATAAAAAAACTGCCACAGACATTCGAAGATAATAATCTTTTCTGGCAGTGTTGGCATGAACTTCTTGAAGTGATGTGTCATAAGGAAAAGCATTGTAACCGATAGCTCTGATCATATTTATAATATCAGATAACTTCACCATAGTGTCATCCCACACAATAATAGCTTTATTACTGGTGAAGTTGATATTTGCCTCTAGCACCCCATCCATTTTTTGCAAGGCTTTTTCATTTAACCAAACACAGGCAGAACAATGAATCCCTTCAATGATGAGTGAAACTTCATTCAAACCATCCGTATTGACTTTTACAAACTTATCATAAAATGCAGGAGCGTTAAAGTTTGTGGCATCTTCAAACTGATTTATAGGAGGTGAAAGTCTGGTGTCGCCGGCTTTTTCATAAAAACCTTCCAAACCGGAATCATTTAGAAGGTGAAACACACCCTGACAACCTTTACAACAAAAATATAAAGTAGTGTCATTTTGCTCTTCTTTAATAAGCACGGACTCATTAAACTCTAAATGACAATGACTGCAAGCTATCTCTTTAGACAAGTTCAAATTGTCCTTTGAGGGTGTTCTTTTTTATTTTATCCCAGGGTTCTATATAACCATTCATGCAGATATACACTCCATTTTTCTCTTGTGCTTTTAAAAAACCTATAGAGTAACCAAGATTTACACTTGCTTCAACTTTATCAATCTCAAAAGGTCTCATAGCTCCCGTAATGACAATTTTTCTATCTTCAAAAATTGTTGATAAAAATTCAGCAGTCTCACTCATGGTGTCAGTTCCATGTATAATCAAAAAAGAGTCATCTGAGGATTCCATAATTATACTAGCCAATATCTTTCTATCATTGATGTCCATATCCAAACTGTCTTTATACATCACGGCAGCTAAATCGTATTGAGATAAGTTAGACTCTAAAATTGTCTCTATTGCAGTATTGTCATATGGAACTTCAACTTCACCGCTGAGTGGGTTATACCTTTTGTTAAAAGTGCCGCCAGTATTTAAAATCAACATGTCCTATTTCCAAATATCATCAAGTTTTGAAACTATTCTTGCAGCTTTAGATTCTTTGACAGTTTTATCTTCATTAAAAAGATAAGCTTCTGTAATTCCTACATTTAAACCGGCTTCAATATCTCTTTCCTTATCGCCTATAATAATTGAATTTTTAAAATCAATATCAAAATGTTTAGCAGCTTCAAGCAACATTCCAGACTTCGGTTTACGGCAATCACATTCTCCTGAAATAGAAGGATGGTGTGGACAGTGATATACTTGAGAAATATTCACCCCATAACTTGCGAACTTTTGAATCATCCAATATGTTAATAATGAAAAATCCGCCTCTGTATAATAATTTCGAGCGATACCTGATTGATTAGTCACAACGAGAATTATAAATCCCTTACTTTCATAATATTTACATAAATCAATAATTCCATCTATAAACTCAAAATCTTCAACTTTATAGAGATAATCTTTTTCAACATTTATCACACCGTCTCTATCTAAAAAAAGAACTTTTTGCATTTCCTAGTGACTAACGCCATCTGCAAAAATTTCTTTCTCAATAATGTCACAAAGAATATGACCTATCAATATATGAGATTCTTGAATACGAGGAGTGGAATTAGAAGGCACAACTAAAGCAATATCAGCCATCTTGGCCATTTCACCACCATCACGACCAGTTAAGGCAATAGTGAGTATATTTTTTTTCTTAGCACTTTCATATGCCTTGATGATATTGACTGAATTCCCAGATGTGGAAATTCCTATAAATATATCACCCTCTTGCCCCATACCCTCAAGCTGACGGGAAAATACTTGATCATAACCATAATCATTTCCGATAGCTGTTAAAGCAGAAGTATCCGTAGTAAGCGCTAGAGATGGTAGAGACGGTCTATCAAAACCATAACGGCCGACCATCTCCGCAGCAATATGTTGCGCATCAGCTGCACTTCCGCCATTACCTGCTAAAATCGTTTTTTTATCAGTACGATAGAGAGCGACACACTTTTTAGCAACTTCTTCAATTTTATTTAAAAGTTCTTCATTATTATATATATCTTGTTTTGTTTCGTAGGATTTTTTTATCTGATCTTTAATATATTCTTTCATATTGATTCCTCAAAAATTAATATAAAATAATACCATATAAACCTAAAAATCCTTAAGAATAGAATATACAGTTATACAAAAATTCTAATATAAATAAAAAGGTTTGAAAACAATAAATAAAAGTGCAAAAAATAAAAAAGGGGATTAAAAGAGTAAAAAAGACAATAACTAGGCAACGACCTACATTCCCACAAATGAAATCTGCAGTATTATCAGCGAAG
>JACNLH010000154.1 GCA_014381585.1 Candidatus Sulfurimonas ponti | reverse complement strand
AAGGCGAAAATCAATCTTCTTTTACTTGATATTGACAGTTTTAGTAATATTAATGATTCTTATGGGATTGAATATGGGGACTTAGTGTTTACAAAAGTGGAGGATATACTTAGAAATTTTGGATTTGAATCTATAGATATATATAAATTAGAATCAGATGAGTATGCTTTAGTAAGTAAAACAGTATTCGATACACATAATTTCACCGAGATGGCTAATGAGATAAGTTCTTTTTTCAATGAAAGTGAGATTGAGCTGGATGAAGAATATAAACTAAAGATATCCTTTAGTATGGGGATTGCATCTGGTAGAGGATTAGGCGTGCTTAATCAAGCCAGACTGGCCATAAAAGATTTAAGACAATACACACGGGGCACTTATAAAATCTATGATATGAAATCCTCTTATATAAAAGCAATGTATGAAAATGTTTACTGGGTGAATAAAATTCAAGAATCTATTGTGGAAGATAGGATTATTGCCTTTTTTCAACCTATAATAAATAATAAAACAAAAAAAATAGAAAAATATGAGTCTTTGGCAAGGATTGATGATGATGGCAGTTTTGTTTCTCCTTATCACTTTATGGATGCGGCTAAAAGCACCAGGCTGTTGTCTTTTATTACAAAAAGTATGATTAAGCAGGCATGTAAAACTTTTAGAGGCACAGAATATGAGTTTTCAATCAACATTACAAATGATGATTTACAACTAGGATATTTAGAAGAATATTTAGTGAGAAATGCCGCTTTATACAATATTAATCCAAATCGAATTGTATTGGAGCTTTTAGAGGATATTTCAAGTTTAGATGTGGGAAGCACTTTAAAACAACTCGACTCGCTGAGAGAAAAAGGTTTTAAGTTTGCAATAGATGACTTTGGAAGTGAAAGCTCCAATTTTTCAAGGTTATTGGAGTTTCAACCACATTATTTAAAAATTGACGGTGCTTTTATCAAAAATATTTTAAAAGATGAAAAAAGTAGGATTATCACCAGCGGTATAGTTTCCATAGCACATGCTATAGGTATAAAAGTGATTGCTGAGTATATACATCATCAAGATGTTCAAGATATAATTGAAGAGTTGAATATAGATTATTCTCAAGGATATATACACGGCGAACCCTCAAGAAAGATACACGAATTGTATAGCGGCCTTTAGTAATTAAAAGCCACTTTATATGTTGGATCATCTTCTTCGTAAGAACAGTGAGGACCTGCGTGTTTAAGGATTTTTTTACAGTCATCTGAGAGGTGGCGAAGAAGTAAATTTTTACCAGATTCTTCATACTTTTTTACAATAGCATCTATCGCTTCAACACCGGAAAAATCTAAGACTTTTGCATTTTTAAAGTCAATAACCACCTTAGGCGGATCTTGATCGATTGTGAAGTTGTCAGAAAAAGTGGTTGCACTTCCAAAAAACAGAGGCCCATCAAGAGTGTACACTTTCGTTCCATCATCTTCTACATGTGATTTTGCCCATATACGGGCATGTTTCCAAGCAAAAATCAAGGCTGAGATGATAACACCGGCGATCACAGCAACAGCTAAATCTTCTACAACTGTGATAATAGTTACAACAATCATAACAAATACATCAGCACGAGGCATATGTTTTAGATGCGAGAAACTTGACCATTCAAATGTCCCTATGCTGACCATAAACATGATTCCAACAAGCACACCCACAGGGATTGTGTTTAAAACATCAGTCATAGAGATAACAAGCACTAAAAGACCAACTGCTGCTACAAAAGAAGAAAGCCTTCCTAAACCGCCAGAGGTGTAGTTGATTATAGACTGACCAATCATAGCACAACCAGCCATCCCTCCAAAGAATCCGCTTGTGATGTTTCCACATCCAAGAGCGATACACTCTTTGTTTCCACTTCCTCTTGTCCCACTCATCTCATCAAGAACCGCAAGTGTGAGTAAAGACTCTATAAGACCGACAAGTGCCATGATAACAGCGTATGGAAGCACCATAAGTATAGCCTCAGAGCTAAAAAGAGTGTCTGGGATTATAAGCTGAGGAAGCTGCCCTTTAAACTCACTTAGATTTGCCAATGAACCGACTGTGATGGTGTCTATCTGCATAACATAGACTATGAGTGTTAAAAGCACGATTGCAACAAGACCTGAAGGTACAACTTTGGTGAATTTTGGAAGTGCATACATGATAAGCATAGTGATTCCGACTATCACATACATAGCATAGCCTTGTCCCTCAAAGAATTTAAACTGTGCCATTGCTATAACGATAGCTAAACCGTTTACAAATCCATAAAGTGCGGGTTGAGGAACTAAGCGTATGAACTTACCAAGTTTAAAAACACCAAATGCAACTTGAATAAGACCAGCCATGATAGTCGCTAAAAGAAGATAGTTAAGTGCATGGATATATAGCTCTTCACCAACCATTCCCATAGCTGTAAGTTTTGCATTTGCCTCCAGCATCAAGCCAATCATCACAACAGCAACACTTCCAGTTGCTCCGGATATCATACCAGGTTTTCCACCGATGATAGAGGTGATAAGACCTATGATAAAAGCAGCATAAAGTCCGACTATCGGACTAACCCCTGCAATAAAACTAAAAGCTATCGCTTCAGGAACAAGTGCGACTGCAACGACTAGGCCTGAGAGAACATCATTTTTAATGTTGGCTGAAGTATATTTCTTTAAATCAAACAAAATTTCATTACCTTGGGTGTTATTTTTTATAATTTGGAATTATATCTAAAAAAAGATGAAAACATGTTTTCATGTATGTCATAGTCTGTTATGCCTCACCGCTATCCATTAAAAACTTAAATTCAATATTTGACACCTTATTTAGTATAACGACCGACTTGAGAAATAGGAAGCCGCGCTCTGGCTTCCTATTTCTCTCCACTGATTTGTTATCCACGAAGTGCTTCTTTCTCTTTTTTTGTAAGCTTTGAAACAACAAGATCATAAGATTCATCAATCATGCTGAAAAGAACGTCATCATTCATACTTCCATCAAGTGTAATGGTATTCCAGTGCTTTTTATTCATATAGTAGCCCTCTTTAACACATTTGTACAGCTCACGATATCCGATGGCATCTTCAGGTAGTGACTTGAGTGTTATCCGCATTGGATTCTCTTGCCATGCTATCAATGCAAACATTTTGCTCATTACCTTAAAGACCATAGCATCATCTCCAAATGGAAACTCTTTGACCGCACCTGCCTTTGATAAAAGTATTGTTTCTAGTTTTTTCAATTCCATATCATCTACTTATTTAAAAAATTGTTTGAACTCTTCGGATGGTTCTTTGTTTGAATAAATATAAAGCATAATCCCATTGGGATCTAATATAGCAAAGCCTCTGTCACCCCACGGGTGATCTTCAAGAGGCATGGCAGGTTTATTCCCAAGTTGCATTAATCTCTCATATTCTACATCAACATCATCTACATCAAAATTATACATCAGCCCACTACCATTACATATGGGCTGTTCTGGTTGCTGTGGTGCCATAAATTGCAATGTCGCAGTGCTGTTACCAAATTCCATATTGATATACCATCCGCAGTCAAATGTGATTTTAGCGTTAAAATTTTTTATATAAAATTTTCTGCTCTCGTCTACATTATTTGTGACGATACATGAGGATAGATTGTTTGCTTTCATGTGTATTCTCCTTTGGATAACGGTTGTCGTGAGCGATAATTTTCCCGCTAGGGTCAATTATTGGTCTCCTCGTATTTGTTATATTTTTTTTGTTTTTTACACCTTAGAAGTGGAGATTCACTCACGGGGTTGTATTTTTGATAGGCTATTTAAAACACTTATATTGTTATCTTCCTATTTTTATTAAAGTGTTGCCGTTCAACCTTGATATTATATATGGTGTTGTTGCTTTTTTTAATTAATTGTATTCTACAATATTTCTTCCCGAATCTTTTGCTTGATAAAGAGCAGTGTCTGCACGTTTAACAAAAGACTCGAAAGAGTCATCATTCTGAAATGTTGTGCAACCAATACTTACAGTAATGTGCAGTGATTTTGGGAAGTGATGCTCTGCTACTGTCTGCCTTAATCGTTCTGCTAGTTGCAAAGCGGTATCTTTTCCTGTTTGAGGTAGTAAAACGGTAAACTCTTCACCACCCCACCGAGCAAAAATATCCTCTTGACGGATACTCCCCTTTACAGCATAAGCTAGAGATTTTAAAACGAGATCTCCAACATCATGGCCATGGGAATCATTTACATTCTTGAAATAATCTATGTCGAGCATGAGTACTGAGAGTGGCTCGTTATAGCGTTTTGCTCTAGACATATTGGTGTACATATGATTATTGAATGCCCTGCGGTTATACGTATTGGTCAACTCATCAGTAGTGACAAGAATCTTCAGCTTTTCTTCCACCTCTTGGCGATGCTCAACTTCATGAATCAATTCACCATTGGCTTTTGATAATTCGGCAGTACGATCCTTTACCTTCGTTTCAAGTTGATCCTTATATTCAAGTAATTTAGTTTCAGCAAGTTGACGCATTCTTAGTACATTTAATGCCTGATGAATTTGGTACCATGCGATGAGAAAAACTAGAATAAGGATGATAACGGAGATAACTATTAAGTTTCGCGAGATCAATGCAACTTCTTTTTTAACATCTTCAAGATAAACTCCCGTACCGATTATCCACCCCCAAGGCTTATATTCTTTAACAAATGAAAGTTTTGGGATAATCTTGTTTTTATCGTCCTCCCATTGCCACATATAAGACACATAACCCTCTCCAGTCTTTGAAACTGCCTTGACAAATTCCATAAAAACCTTAGTTCCGGCTGGGTCGACAAAATCTGACATGTTTTGTCCCTCAAGATCAGGTCGGTAGGGATGCATAACAAGAAGTGGAGAAAAATCATTGATCCAGAAATAATCTTTGCCGTCTACTCCGTATTTCATCTCTCTCAAATGGTCTATAGCAATTTTCTGCGCATCTTTGAGGCTATACGCTCCCGATGAAACTTCTCTATCCATAAAGTGAATCATATTGTAAGAAGAATTTACAAGTTCTTTTATCATTATTTTTTTTTGTTCAAGTAAGCCTTTTTCCAATTTTGGAATAAAGAGGAAAAAAGATGAGAAAATAAAAAGGGTAATAGCAACTAATGCAGGAAGAACAATACGAGATAGCTCGCGAAAATCATGATGACTTTGATTACGCATATTTGTAGTACTCCTTTTCGTTGATGCCGAACGGTTATCTTGAGTAAATAACAACTTCATAATATATCCTTGATTTTTTATAGACAACGGTTGAGTACATCAATAAAAATCCACTAGCGGATTTTTATTGGTATACTCCAATTTGTTATTACTTTAATATGCTTCTTTTCTATGGGCAATTCTAATGACAGAGATAACTAATAAATTATTTTCTTTTAAATAGATAATGCGATAATTTCCAGCTCGTTTTCTAAACTTACCTTGATGCTTGCCTTTTAAGTGCTTGTCGTTTGTAAAATTACCACTTTGTAAATCTAAAATTTTAGATGAAACGAGTAGTTGAACTTGCTTGTCAAGTTTCAAAAACTCTTTCTCAGCATCTTTATCAAAAGCTACGCTATACATCTATACCGGCTTTTTTAAACACCTCTTCAAGAGGGACAACAGTTGTTTTTCCAGCTTTTAGGTTATCGATTCTTTTATCAGCAACCATTTCATCCAATTTATCAAAGTACAGCTCAATAGCTTTTTCAACTAGGCTTGTTCTAGTTTTATCTAGTTCTAGTGCATATTCATCTAATGTTCGCACAACATCTTTTTCAAGTCGTATATTTATTGCTTGTTTCATGATATACCTCATTTCTTTATTTGTATACACAATTGTAGTGCAAAAAGAGTTCCTTTGTCAAGTAGGTATAACGGTTGTCGTGAGCAATAATTTCCCCGCTAGGGTAAATTATTGGTCTCCTCGTATTTGTTAGGTATGTCTTTCTATAAAATTATGTGAGTTCTTAACATAGTCATCAATTAAATCTCTAAGCTCAATTTCATTTGAAATTTTTTCAGACTTTGACTTGATTAAATCAATTTCATCTTGTGAGTAGTCATTCTCTTCGAGAATCTTTATATTTCTAACTATGAGTTTTTTTGATGATTCAGCAATATTGTTTATCAATAACAGACTTTTCAAACCAAGAATAGCATTTTTTTTCTTTTCAGCATCATTAGAATTAGCTTTGGCAAAAAGAATATCACCAAGTCTGCGAAAAGTGATATCATCGTCATTAGTTCTATACAGTTCCACTATATCAAGTAGTTCTAGTTTTACAAGTAAATAATAAATAATATCTGTTTTATCATTAAAAATATAAGGTACTATTTTTCCACTTTTTAAGCGTACTAAAAAATATAGTGCCATCGCAAAAACAGATAAAGCAGCAGCTAAAGCACTGAGGAAATCTATCGATTGAGTTTTATTTGTTATTTCTTCAACAAATCCAAGTGTTTCTTTACTTCTTAGTATAAATTCAATTTTTGGTTCTGTATTGTTTGCGACAACCATTAATGAAATACTAAAAAATTCTTTTGGATGTAGTGTCTCAACGGAAACAGAATAAGGTTGCTTGTCTTTGTTAACCTTAGGATTTAAACCAGTGTGTTCATATATTGTAATGGCTTCTATTGAGTTTTTAGTATTAATTATTGAGGAAATTCCTGTTAGAGGTTTTTTACCATCATTTTTAATATTTATTGCATAAATTGTTTTCTGAATATTATTTTCAACAAGAATAGGTCCTTTAGTTATTTGATAGCTTAAGGTAGCTTTTGGTTCTGTGATTTCATCGTAAAGCTTTGGTGCAACTGTAAAGATTCCAGCTATAAATGCAGGGATAATTGCATAGTAAATTATTTTCTTAAATTCGCTTATATTCATATATTTCCTTCGTATACCTAACGTTCATCGTGAGCGATAATTTTCCCATTAGGGTAAATTATTCGTTCCTCGTGCTTGTTATCATTTTAGACTTAGCATCTAACAATTAAAGTATCTTTTTATACTTTTCTAGTTATAGATGGTCTTAAAAACATTTGTTGTTTTTTACCTTTATATTGTGGTGTCCATTCTTGATCCAATGCATCACCTTCATAATGATATTCTGTTGTTGAAAACACAATTTGTATATTATTTTTATATGATAATTGCTTAAGTGCTTTAATATAAAATTCTAAATCTTTTTCGTGCATTTCATGCTGTTTAGGAGTGTCTAAAATGAAGAACCTAAAAGTTTCTATGTTGTAACTTCCAATTATTTCTATAAGTGCAGCATGGTAAGCGAGGATAGCTCTAGTTCGAGTACTCCCTTTTAGCTGAGATATTTTTTCCGTACCCAGTATAGGGATAAAGTCATCGATAAAGGTAATTTCTTTATTAATATTATTGATATCAAGGATGTCTAACCATTTTAAAAAACAGTTTTTTAAGTCCATACGTAATTTGATGATTTCGGGATTAGAAACTTTTGTGCTAGAAAAAGATTCGTAAATCTCAAAAGCTTTATTCCTTTTAGATACAACTTGATTGCATTTGTTCTCTAAAAGTAATATTTTTTCAATTTCACTACGCTGAATTTGTAAATCAATAATTTGATTTTTAATTTCTGATATTGCATTAACAAAAGATGATAGATCACTGTTCTCATCTGAATTATTTCTATTATATAATAAACTTTCCACCAATTTTTCTAACTCATTTTTGGATTGATTAAGTTGATTATAGTGTATATTGTCAATTTTTGTATTTCGTTCCAAATCCTTTATTTGATCTTTTAAATATAATAGATTTTTACTATATGATTCAGAACTTTTTGAGAAAAGCTGGCATTGTGATGAACTACAAATCTCCTCGAAAGATAAAAATACTCTTCTTGCTTCTTCATTTAGACTAAGAGTTTCTATTTCTGTATTTATCTCTTCTGTTATTTGGTGAATACCTTTGTTTTTTTTAGATATTTCATTCATTTCAAATGTAATGTTACGAATTGAACTGTTATGAGTAGCAATTAATTGGTCAATAGCTTTTACTGAATCACTATAGGTAAAACTTGAACTTTTTAAGTTCTCTATTTCCGTTTCCAATATGGATATATCGTTTGAGATTTCATCTAAATTTTTTATGCCAACTGACCTGTTATTCTGTGCTATCTCTAGAGTACGAGAGTATGCTTCAACCTCTTTATCTAAATAATCAAGATTTTCTTTAGCTTGAAACTTTTCTTTTTTTTCATCAAATGAATTCTTAATAGGAAAGTTGAAAGTCATTCTTATCATTTCAGAAAATTGGTCTTTAACAAATTTACTTGGGGGTCTGTAATATTCATTATACCCATCATCTTGGTCAAGGTAATAGATGGGTAGCATTGATGATAAATATGGAAAGGTTATTTTATTAGAAGTGCTAACAAGGTTATTTACCCTTTGGTTTATTAATTCAAAAATAAATTCAGAATATTCTTTTTCAATTAAAAAATGTTGCATTCGTTTATTTTCTTCTATCACTTGAATGTTAAGTTTGTTTTTTTCAAACATTCGTTTCAATTTCAACTCTCTATTTTGAACAGTTATAGTTAAAACTACATAATTACATTTTTGATATATATCATCCCGGAATGTACTGGGATAGCCTAAACAATAGACTATGGATTGAATTAAAGGTGTTTTACCACTTCCATTTGAACCATAAATTTGAGTAATATTATTACTGAATTCAAGTAGATCTGATTCCAGTCCTTCTTGCTCAATCGCAAATATTTTTATATTTTTTAATGTCATGATAACTCCATATCAAGTTGTTTAGAAACGCATATATGTCTATAATTACGAGCGATTAAATTTAAGTTATAAGATAAACTATCATCTTTTTCTAAAGCACGAGAAATCACTTTTTTCCCTAACTTTGTAATTTTTATACGTCCTTTACTATTCTCAATCTC
>JACNLH010000149.1 GCA_014381585.1 Candidatus Sulfurimonas ponti | reverse complement strand
TCTAAAACCATATCTGCACCGCAATCTGCAAACTTTAAGTTTTTAGGATCACGATCTGAAAACACACGGATATTTTGACCGTCAATTTTAATATTATGCTCGTCAATTTGTTCTATTTCACTTTTAAAAGTTCCATGAACAGAATCATTTTTCAGAAGATAAAGCATCATATCCATGCTTGCCATATCATTTATCGCCACAATCTCAACATCATCCCGTGTTGCCGCTATACGAGCAACACAACGACCAATTCTACCAAATCCATTAATTGCTATTTTAAGTGCCATTATATTCCCTATAATTTATAAATTCGGTTATTTTAGCGAAATTTTCGTTATAATTCGCTTTATATATGGAAACTATTGCACTTTTCGGTGGTTCATTTGACCCGCCTCATATAGCTCACGAGATGATTGTTCAAGAAGCACTAAAGCTTGAGGATGTGGATAAAGTCATTGTAATGCCGACTTTTCTAAATCCCTTTAAATCAAGCTTTCATGCGCCTGCTGCATTAAGACTTTCTTGGCTTAAAAGTATTTTTGCATCACAAAAGAATGTTGAAATATCCAGTTATGAAGTGGATAAAAAGAGAAAAGTCTCAAGTATTGAAAGCGTGAAACATCTTCTTAAAAGATATAAAAAAATCTATCTTATAATTGGTGCAGACAACTTAAAATCTCTTCATAAATGGGAAAACTACAATGAATTAAAAACTTTAGTTCAGTTTGTTGTCGCAAGCAGAGATACGATAGATGTTCCAAATACATTTTTACAAATAAAGGTTAATGAAGATATATCTTCAACTGAGCTAAGAAACAAAATGGACGTCTCACGACTCTCTCCGGTTGTTTCAGACGAAATAGAAAAATTTTATACAAAATGAAAATATAAAAAGGAAATAAATGAACGCTAGAATAGAAAAAATAACAAATATCTTAGATATGAATAAAGCTGAGGCTATAGAGGTTTTTGACCTTAGTGAAAAAAACTACTTTGTTGACTTTGCCATTATAGCATCTTCACTTGGCTCACGTCATACAACGGCACTTCTTGATCACTTAAAAAATGGTCTTAAACCTGAAGAAAAATTTAACAATGTTGATGAGAGCGGGGACTGGATTGTTATAGATTTAGGAGATATTCTTATTCATATCATGACTCCTGAGTACAGAATAAAATATGATATGGAAAAATTTCTTAGTGATCTAGCAGACGGTAAAGAAGGTGAAGGAGAGGAAGTTTTATAAACATCACTCTGTATTATCGAGATGATTCTCTAAAATATCTCGGTAATCATAAATAGATTCCACATACTTCACCGGTTCTTCACCTCTCGCATATCCGTATTTCAGCGTTTGATAGTACTTCTTCTTTGACAACAAAGGAAGCACTTGTTTTAGATCACTCCAAATGTTTTGATTATATCCTAAACGTTTTGCAAGTTTTTGCGCATCAAGCACATGCCCCATACCTATATTGTAAGCAGCCAGTGCAAACTTTAAACGATTTTCACCTTCAATCTCTTGGGGCACAAATTTAATCATCTGCTTAATATGTCTTGTTCCCCCGATAATACTTTGTTTAGCATCCACCCTGTTTTTAATCCCTAAGAGTTTTGCCGTTTGAGTAGTCAGCATCATCATTCCACGTACACCGGTAAAGCTTTTTGCATTAGGATTCCAGTGAGATTCTTGGTACGCTATTGCTGCTAAAAGCTTCCATGGAATTTCATATTTTTCACCTGCATCAACAAAATACTTTTGATATTTTGGCAATCTGTCTTCTATCCTTTTATAAAACATTTTATAATCATAGTAATTAAAATAGTGCACATTGCTATAGTAATGGTCCTTTAACTCAGCCATTTTTCCTTGTTGTGTATACTCATTCAACCATGCATACATGTCAGCTTCGAGGTTTTTAGCCCCCTTAGGAAGAATCCAGGCGAGCTGTTCTCTTTCACTTATCGTAAAAGCCATCTCCATATCAGGATAATAACGAAGGTTTAAAGCATATATATTTGAATCAGCGATGGTGCAGTCAATGATATTCTCAGACACTTGCTCAAGAAGTTCTTCTGTTGAATATGCAGATGTATATGTTACATTTATATCAAATCCGTCTTTAATCAAAGCCCGGACAGTGTCACTGTAGCTGGTTCCTTCACCAACTTTAATATTGAGTCCGGCTAAACCTTCAGCATCTCTTGGGAACACCTGCTTTTGTATCAAATTTCTACTGCAGACAACCTGCTGTTGCACTTCAAAATAAGATGGCCCGAAATTAAATTCCTGCACTCTTGAAGCAGTTTTTGTCAGCGATGCTGAAATAATATGCATATCAGATTGCTTAGCTATTTCAATAGCTTCAGAAACTGTATTCACCGCAGTCACATTTAAATCCACACCTAATCTATCAGCATAATTTTTAAGTAAGTCGTATTCAAAACCTTGTTCACCATTAACACCGATATAATACGTCGTAGGCGCATTAAGCATAACAGCTTTAAGTTGTTTATCTTCTTTGATTTTACTTAAGCATGTTTTTTTTTCTATTTTATGCACTGGAATATATCTAGAGTGAGAAAACCAGCCAAATAAGAAAAATGAAAGAGCGAAAAAAACGATTAAAAATAAATTTTGATTATACTTCATGATAAATAGTTTACATATATAAGCTTACACAAATATAAAACGGTTCACTCCGTTGGCATACTCATGCGCTAAGACTTTGTCATGTGCTTTTAAAATAGAATCCACTAAATAAAGCCCTAAGCCAAAGCTGTTTTTTGATGGATTGTCTTTTGTGAATGGTTCTATATAATACTTCAATGGATGCTTGATACACTTACCCTTGCTCTCAAATGCCAACTCATTATTAAGCATTACGATTCTGATATGTTTATCTGTGGAATATTTAATACCATTGTCAATCATATTTTTTACAGCAGTTGTATAAAGCCTGTAGTTTACATACATTTTTGTAGATGTGTCTATATCCACAGTGACAGATTTTTTATCCACCATAGCCATATCAATAGCACCGTCAATAATGTCGACTAAACGGCATTCAGTGAATTCACTTTTATCGTTGATAGATGTCACCTCTTCTATCAGGGCAAATTCACCGACAAGAGATTCCAGTCTTCCAAAGATTGAAGTGAACCTGTCTATTTGTTTTTGAGAACCCAGCATCTGTGTTGCAATGGTTCCTTTGGCAATGGGAGTTTTAAGTTCATGCATAACATTACGCAAAAAAAGCGTTCGTGATTCTAAAATCGTGCTGATCTTCACCCTTGTATTTTCAAGTTCATTCGCGATAAGAGCTATCTCATCCGTACCCTCTGTTGCAAAAGATATATCCATCGCCCCATCACCGAATTTTGCGATTTTTCTTCTTAATCTTGTAAGCGGTCGAAGACGCAGGAGTATTAAAAAAAATGAAGCCGTCAAGACTAAAATAATCGCGGTGTACGCATACAAAAGATTCCATGGCCGATACGGTCGCAACTCCTCATCTAAAATAAGGATATAGCCTTTTGGAGACTGTATATAGAAGTAAATATTATGCGTATACACCAACATTGTTGTTCGTAAACTATCTATTTTTTCCAAGGACAAAAGATTTGTTTTTTTAAGCATGACTGTCTCATCCTTAAAACCTTTTTGTTTTAGGATATCACCTTTGTTTAAAATAATCTTTTGTGCTGATCTATCTTTTTCTATTCTGAAGTTATAAACAGCAAGATTTGCCTCAAGCATAATATCTGAACTGTCTTTGAGCTCATGATCTTGATATATTTGCGTGATAACGGAATCTTTTGTGAAAATATTGTTAATGTATTGCTGTTTATTTAAATCGTAAAATTCTATAAAAATAGCAGTCACACTCGTAAGTGTGACTATTAGTGCGAAGAGAACAGTGAGGAGAACTGCATGTTTACGCAATATAGGTCTCCTTCACAAAGGGAATAATCCCTTTGTAAATTCCTCTCACTGAAGCTACGCCTGATGGCGAGAAGAATATTGACTCATAAGTATAGCTCTCGCTGAAACTAGGTCTAATGGCGAGAAAAAATTTCATTATTTAAGCAGTTTATATCCAACACCGCGGACAGATTCTATAAGTGTTTTGTCGCCTAATTTATTTCTAATTCTGCCAACCATAACATCTATACTTTTATTAGAAGAGTCTTCATTGATGACATTCACATTATGAATCAAATCCTCACGTGAGACAACTAAACCTTGCTTTGCGATCATATAAGAAAGGATTCCAAACTCAGCATTTGTAAGATCTATATTTCTACCTTTATATGAAATAACCATTGTTGCATTGTCACATTTAAAATCACTTTTAGATTCTGCTTTTGCCTCTGTTCTTGCTTCATATCTTCGAAGAACTGAATGTATACGCGCTTCGAGCTCTCTTGGGTCATAAGGTTTTGGCATATAATCATCAGCGCCCAATTCAAGTGCCTTGACTTTATCTGTGACATCACTTCTTGCAGATGAGATAATAATTGGAATATCCTGACGTTCACGTATCGCTTCACACACTTCTAAACCATCCATACCAGGAAGGGTGAGATCTAAAATCACCAGGTTGAATGGCTCAAGCTTTAAAATACTCACTGCTTTAAAAGGATCATCTTCTGTAACCACTTTAAAGTCAAACTGCTCTAAATATTCTGTCAATATCTCTGCCAATTCTAAATCATCTTCTATCATTAATATTTTTATCATATCTTCACCACTCCCCTTAGCTTTTTAAATTTTGATAAATTCTTACATAAAATTCATCTCTTGAGTACTGATTTATAAGATAATCATCAGCACCTTCATTTAAGAAAAAACTTGTTTCATAAGAATTAGATTCCTCTGCAAGAGCAATTATCTTTAAATTCTCTCTTTTCATTTCACGCACACGTCGCACCAATCCCAATCCATCAAGTTTATCCAAGCCGTTGACTTGTGATAATTCTCTGTTTACAATTATCAAAACAATATCTTTATGCACTTCTAGTTTTTGCAAAGCTTCGTAAGCACTGTCCACCATTATAACTTTAAAGTTATGCAGCGATAAATTTTGCTTTAAATACCTTCTATAAATTTCAGAGTTATGCACAACAAGGATTGTTTTTTGTTTATTGTCTTTGAGCTGGTTGAGTCTGGTGATCACATACTTTACATTATCGTACCTATGTCTCAATATGTACTCAACAATACTCGCACTTTCAAAACTTTCTATAAACTCTTCATCTATCATCGTTGTATATACAATGGGTGAAACATTATGTTTATTAAGTAAAGCGATAATTTCACCATGATTAGCGTCAGGAAGACTGCGACTCACAACAGCAAACTCATATCTATATTTTCCAAGAGCATCTTTGGCTTTTTCGTAGCTTTGAACAATATCGAAGCTAAAGCCTGCGTCTTGGTCTAGCAGTCTTTTAAAAATACCGCAAAGAATTGTACTTTCTTCAACAATCAATAGTTTTGACATTTAGCCTGCCTGGATGTAAATTTCACTAGCAAGTATAGCCAAAAAAGTTAATGCGATAAGAAACTCGCAACATTATATGCGATAAACGCCAGTGAATATGCCGCGATAGATGTGAATCCAAAGAGATAAAAAAAGTACTTAATATGCCCTGCTTCACGGGTGAAGACTATGGAAGCAGCTAAACACGGTAAATAAATCATTATCACCACGATAAATGCGATAGCAGATGCAAATGAAATATTTTTTGAAATAGCATTGATTAAAGAGCTATTCTCCTCATCCACATCATCGCCTAAGGCATATAAAACACCAAGAGTTGAAACAACCACTTCTTTAGCAGCAAGACCCGTTTGCAGAGCCACACTCATCTTCCAATCAAATCCAAGCGGTTCAAATATCGGCTCAGAAAACTTACCGATCACACCAAGATAACTTTGTTCTAAAAGCTGTTCAGCTAATTTATTCTTAAGTACAGTTTTTTCTTCTTCAGTGGCAACTTTTTCAATTTTATCTGCATACTCATTTTCAAGAAGTAAGTTATGAGGGTAGTTACTTAAAAACCAAATTAAAATAGATGCTGCTGCGATAAAAGTACCTGCTTTTTTCAGATACATCATTGTTTTTGTAAGCACTGTATGCCAAATCAACTTTATAGACGGAAGTCTGTATTTTGGCATCTCCATCACAAAGGGTTCATCAGCACCTTTAAAAGCTGTCAGTTTAAGAATTTTAGCAGCGATCAGACCAAGGATTGCACCGGAGATATAAATGATAAAAAGAATATTTCCAGCCATCTCAGGTGCAAAAAAAGCACCGGCAAAAAGAACATATACCGGAAGTCTAGCTCCGCAACTCATAAATCCTATGATAAATAAAGTGAGTAATCTGTCTCTGTCATTTTTCAAAATCCGAGCCGACATATACGCAGGAATAGAACAACCAAAACCTGTGACTAAGGGGATGAATGACTGCCCATGCATACCGAATTTATGAAAAAATCCATCCAATAAAAATGCAACTCTTGACATATACCCAGTGCTCTCAAGAAGTGCAATTCCAATAAAAAGAATGATGATATTTGGAACAAATAAAACAACCGCACCGACACCGGCAATAAGACCGTCCACGACTAAAGAGCGTATGTCATCATTTGCAATTGTCGGACCTATGGTGTCTCCGGCCCATCCAAAAAATGCATCAATCCAGTCCATAGGGATGGAGCCTATCTCAAATGTTAATTGAAATAAACCCCACATAAAAAATAAGAATATCGGAATTCCAAAATAGGAATTAATCAAAACACTGTCTATTTTTTCTGTTAAAGTTTTTTCCTCTAGAGTTATCTCCTGTTTTACGACCTCAGCAACTATACCGCGATTAAACGATGCATATTCTTCAGCAAAAGCTTCTTTTATGTCATCACTGTCATGGTGAAGTTCCACATGCTTTGCCGCCTCGATTAAAATAGGCTGCAACTCTGTCCATATTGGATCATCATGCAGTTTTGCATAGGTTTTTTTGTTGTTTTTGAGTAAGTTTATCGCGATATTTCTATAAGAATTAACCGCCTTGTACTTATGTTTTCTAAGATATCTTACGATTACAGCTATCTCTTCTTCCACCGGCTCAGAAAATATAAGCTTAGCCTCTTGAATCTCTTGTTCTTTTACAGATATGACTGCATCGAGTAAATTCTCAATTCCGGACTTTGTGGCTGCTGAGACTTTCACACAAGGGATTCCCATGAGCTCGGACATATAAGGGGCATCGATTTGTATATTTTCTTTTTGCGCTTCATCATCCATATTTAATGCGATGACGATACTTTTACTCATACTCATAAGCTCTGCTGTAAGCTGAAGATTTTTTTCTAAGGATGTTGAATCAACAACATTAATAATTAAATCATATGCCTCTGCACAAAGATAATCATGCGTCACTCTCTCTTCAATCGTATAATCGGTGAAAGCATACGTTCCCGGTAAATCCACGACGGTGAAGTGATAGTCCTTATAGTCAAATAGAACCTCAGTTTTATCCACTGTCACGCCTGAAAAATTCCCTACATGAAGGTGCGCGTTTGATACAGAGTTGATAAGCATACTCTTACCGACATTTGGCTGACCGACTAAAGCTATCTTAATGTGATTGGCTATAACCGGACAGGCTTTTATATCTTCTTGATTCATACTTTTTCCACCTCAATCAATTCTGCTTCTTTAGCACGCAGGGCAATTCTCATTTTTCCAACTTTAACCTCGATTGTGCTTTTAGCAGGAGCATACTCAAGGACTTCTATAAGAGTCTCTTTCATAATGCCAAAGGAGATCAACCTTTGTTTTAAATCTGCCGGAGCATTTAATTTTATAACTTTCACCTTGCAAGCTTTTTTGCAATCGTTCAAAGTACTCATCTCATTTTCCTAAAAATTATTTTTATACTTAAAAGTATACTTTTCTAAACTTAAGTTCATAATGATAGTGATTATTAATTTAGAAGTCGTACTTCAGCATAATCTGAGTTCTATCCCAGTCATTTGCTGTTTTAGCGCCATTTTCTTTATCTTCTTGACTCACGAATATTGCTGCAAGAACAAATTCATCATTCACAGAATATTCAAAGCCTATATTTTGTTCTACAATATGTGCCTTCACCCCTGCACTGTTTTCTTTTCCATCAAAATCACCGTATGCATATATAAAATTCCAATTATCCACGGCATACACTAAACCTCCAACAATAGCCTGCGCTTCTCTATCCTCAGTGATTTCATCAATAATCATTGTATCCATACTTGTAAACATTGAACCGCCTCCAATACCGGAGAAGCTTTTTTTACCTTTATGTTTTTTTGATGCATTATACGCAAGGTTGAAACCAAGACCATGCATCTCAATCTCAAATAAAGCTCCAAATATCTCTGCATCAACTCCACTGTTTTTTGATTCTGATTCATGCAAATACTGCAAAGAACCATGAACTGCCAAGGCACCATTGTATGTATGACTGTTTATATCGATATAGGTGGCCTTCGTAGCGTTAATCAAGTGTGGAATATCATAATACCATACATTCACTTCCCAATCATCTTGATATGTCACACCGCCAAAAAATGTTCCCTGCCCGCCGATATCTATCCACTCACTCTCCAAGCTGACACCATTATCATATCCAAGCCCTGCACCGGCACCCTGCCACCTTTGCACATTTCCCGCTGTGAAGGTGAAATGAGACACTTTATATGTGGCTAAATATGCTTCAAATGTATTGGGCACCATTCTTACATCGTCACTATCAGCTAAAGGTGTATCAAACAGCTGTCTGCCGACACGAAGATTAAAACCGCCGTTTTTATAGTTTATATACGCTTCTGAGAGTTCTGAATAGTTCCCCTTGTCTGATGAAAGCTCAGGATCTTGTTTTGCTCCATTGCCCGTTGCAAAGTCTATATCATGAGATATAATAAAAGCGGCCCCTGCATTAAAACCGTTTAAAGATGCAAGTTCATATTTCAATATACCGCCTATAGCAGTTGCATACGTGTCCACCGCCCCTGTTTCCTCTTGCTTGTACCCTGCATAAATCGAGCGCATCTGCCCTGTGACTTTTCCCTCTGTGAACATCTTTTTAAATTTATCCACCACAGACAC
>JACNLH010000166.1 GCA_014381585.1 Candidatus Sulfurimonas ponti | reverse complement strand
ATGAGCAAAATATGATTATCATCTCTCATTATCTAGAGGCTTTAAAATTTCAAACAAATATTTCTAAAGCTGTTGCGATTTTTGGCGGTAAAACCCCACATCCTCAGAGCATTGTAGTTGGAGGTGTCACAAGTGTGGCGGATATGCTCAATCCCCAAAGGCTGAATGATTACCTTTTTATCATTAAAGAGGCTAAGGACTTTATAGAACGTGCCTATTTGTCTGATGCAAAACTGCTTGCAATCGCCTACCGTGATGAAATTAAAGCCGGTGTCGGACGTGCACATGGAAATTTTTTATCAGCTGGGGGCTATCAATCCCCCAATGGTGAAAAACTTTTTTATGATGGTGCCATTTACAATCATGACTTTGAAAATGTCCATGATTTTGATGCAAGCCTAATCACTGAAGAGATAGATAGAGCCTGGTATACAAATGAGCCCAAAGAGAATGAAATTTTCTATACAGATTTAAATGAAGACGGCTCTTTAAAAACTGCTGAAAGTGATGATAAATACTCTTGGATTAAAGCACCTAGATATGATGCTAAACCAATGGAAACAGGTCCTCTTGCACGACTTTTGATTAACTATACAAAGGGAAATTCTCTCATCAAAGCTTTTGTGGATGAATTTTTACAAGAGACTGACTTGGAACTCATTGATCTCTCAAGCACTGTCGGCAGAAATGCAGCAAGGGCGATAGAGACCGGCTATATCTGTGAATATATTTTTAAACTTGCGTCAAAGCTGATTCAAAATATCAAATATTATGACACAGACACTTGGGTGAAGTTTGATTTTGAATCTTTAAAAAAAGATGCAAAAGGAGTTTCATTTTTAGAAGTCCCCCGGGGAATGCTGTCTCACTTTGTCAATATAAAAGATGCAAAGATAGAAAACTTTTCTGTTATAGCGCCGACAACATGGAATGCAAGCCCTAAAAACTTTGACTCACTGCGAGGAGCCTACGAAGAAGCTCTTATAGGGATTAAAATCAAAGACACTTCAAAACCGCTTGAAGTTTTAAAAGTGATTCACTCTTTTGATCCATGTTTGGCGTGTGCAGTTCACGTCATGGATATGCACGGCAAAGACTTAAGCAAGTACAAAATAAAAAGCAGTGTTTTATGAGTCTGAATCCTCTTTTTGATCTTCTATATAATGAGTGATCGCATCTTTTATGTTAGTCAGTTTATTTGGGTTTCCTTGTAAATTTTTAAAATGGATAGACACATCTTCACTCTCATTCAACTTCAAATCTGCAATTTTTGAACATACTTGTAAAAACACTTCATAAGGGACATCATCGCCACGTTTTAGAAAGTAAATAGCACGTTGCAGTGAAACAAAAGGATTCAGACTCACTCTTTGAAGATGATTGATTCGTGTGTTTATATAATTTACAAACTCTAGTCTCATATCACAAGCTTCTACGGTGAACAATCTTTTTTTAGTGTTATAGTTACACTCAAATGCTATCTTTGTTGAATCAAAGTCAAATCCATCAACAAGTTCTTTTAAACTTGCATCATGAAATCTTTCTCTATACACAAGCTGATAAATATCATTTTTATATCTATATGTGTACGAGTTGTTTTCATATTCAAAATAATCTTGATTCATAGCATTGTTAACCAATTCTCTGTCTTCATTAAAAGGGAAAAACAGATCTAAATCCCGAAAGCTGTCGGATTTTAAACATGAGCCTGCAAGATAAAACTTAATATCTTTCTTTCTGATATTTTGAATTATCAATCTTTGAAAAAATATGTTTAATTTAATTGCTATGCTGTCAAGTCTGTAGTCTAAAAGGGATGCTTGATCATAAGAGAGCAACTCCTCATAATCTTTCCAAAAGTCATAAATCATAAAGACTCCATTTTCAAAATAATTAAAAGATTATATCTGAAGATTATTTATATAAGGTATATGTGATATTTCTATAACAATACGAAACAAACTTCCTGATTGATTAAATATTAATCAATGCCGATGCATCGAATACATCGAAATCAGATATAATTGATTAGATTAAATATTTCAGGAGATATATATGGGAAAATTTGTTAATAACGTAGAAGAATTCTTTACCTTTTGTGAAGAAAATGATGTTCAATTTGTAGACTTTAGATTTACGGACATTAAAGGTGCGTGGCACCATATCAGTTATAGAATGAGTGCTGTAACTACTGGTCAACTTGAAAATGGTTTACCATTTGATGGTTCTTCTATCGAAGCTTGGCAGCCGATTAACAAGTCGGATATGTTGCTAAAAGTTGATATCGGCACTGCATTTTTAGATCCATTCACTGCTGATCCGACTATAGTTGTGTTTTGTGATGTTTATGACATCTATAAAAATCAAGCATATGAGAGATGTCCACGTTCTATCGCTAAAGCGGCACTAAAACATGCTGAAGAGATCGGTATCGCTGATGCTGCATACTTCGGTCCTGAAAATGAATTTTTTATGTTTGACAGCGTGACATTTGTTGATAATATCAATGAAGCTGGTTACAAAGTAGATACTGAAGAGGGTGAATGGAACTCAAACAATCCATACCCCGAGATGTATAACACAGGTCACAGACCAGGAACTAAAGGTGGTTACTTCCCAGTTCAGCCAACAGATTCTGCTGTAGATATCCGTGCTGAGATGATGCAAGTTCTTGAACAAGTCGGTCTTGAAGTAGTTCTAGGTCACCACGAAGTTGCTCAAGCACAACACGAAATCGGTATCGTTTTCTCTGATATTATCGGTGCAGCTGACAATGTTCAAAAATATAAATACGTTGTAAAAATGGTGGCTCACCTCAATGGTAAAACTGCTACATTTATGCCTAAGCCTCTTTATGGTGACAACGGTAATGGTATGCACGTTCACCAATCATTATGGAAAGATGGTAAAAACCTTTTCTATGCACCAGGTAACTATGCAAATCTTTCAGAGATGGCACTTAACTATACTGCCGGTATCTTTAAACATGCTCGTGCTGTTGCTGCATTCACTAACCCGTCAACAAACTCATACAAAAGATTATTACCAGGTTTTGAAGCTCCTTCAATCCTGACATACTCTTCTCAAAACCGTTCAGCTGCTTGCCGTATTCCATACGGTGCCGGTGAAATGGCTACAAGAATCGAGATGAGATTCCCAGATTCAACTGCTTGTCCTTACTTAGCATTTGCTGTGATGATGATGGCTGGTCTTGATGGTATCCAAAACAAAGACATTCCGATAGGTCCAATGGATGAAGATTTATTTGAACTATCACTTGATGAGATTCGTGAGAAAAAAATCCCACAAATGCCTCATACACTTCGTGGTTCTCTTGAAGCACTTATCCGTGATAATGACTTCTTAAAACCAGTGTTTACACAAGAATTTATTGATGCGTATCAACACTACAGATTTGAGCGTGACGTTTATCCTGATGAAGGTCGTCCGACTGCTTACGAGTTTAAAACCACATACCAGTGCTAATCACTATTTAGCCACTTTTTTCCCACTTTGGTGGGAATCCCCTCACACATAATACTTTCATAATTTTTTTCGATATAATTAATCATGAAAAAAGATTTGGACAAAGAACTCATTAATGATATTGTTCAAGCCACGCAGAATACAGATTTCTCTGGAAAGATAAATGCTTTTATAGCACTCTACGAAGAACAAAAAAAAATTAATGAAAAACTTGCCAAAGAAAATAAATTCTTTCTCAAAAAATGGGATAAACGTAACCTCCTCGAACATGACAAAAAAGATAAAATAATAGAACAGCAATCCCGTCTTGCCGCCATGGGTGAAATGATAGATGCTGTTGCACATCAATGGAAACAACCGCTTAATGCCATCAGTATGATGATAGATATGCTTCAAGATGATTTTCAGACTAATGATGTCAATAATGAATACATCAATGATTTAGATGAAAGTGTTCACCTGCAGATTGATCATATGATAAACACACTTAATGAGTTTAGGAATTTTTTAAGACCCTCTACAAAAAATGAAGATTTTTATATAAACACAGTGGTGCAGAATATTCAAATCCTTATGAAAGATGAGCTCATCACTCAAAATATTCATCTTTATTTACATATAGATCAAGATGTTCAAATTTATGGTAATAAAAATGAGTTTAAACACCTTTTTATAAACCTTATAAACAACTCCATTGATGCATTTAATGAGCAACATATCTCAGGAAGAAATATCTGTATTAGATGTTTCACTAAAGACAGACAAATCATTATAGAGATAGAAGACAATGCAGGCGGGATTCCTAAAAATATCATCAACCATATTTTCAAACCCAATGTGACCACAAAAGCTGAAGGAAAAGGCACTGGAATCGGTCTGTACATGACCTCACAAATCATTACAAAAAACAATGGAAGCATCACCGTGAGCAACACTCAAAAAGGTGCTTTATTCACAATAGCCTTTAGAAAATCCAATCTTTAATTTATCAAAAAAGTTTCTAATCATAAATTTGCTATAATTCCAAACTTAGTAACAAATGTAAGAGTGTGTTATTAAAGTTTAAAGTTTAAAGGATTCATTATGAATCACATCAAAGAGGGAAAATACAAACCCTACCCACAGATAGATTTGCCAAACCGTGTTTGGCCGAACAATACAATCACAAAAGCTCCTAAGTGGTGCAGTGTGGATTTACGTGATGGCAATCAGGCACTTATCAACCCTATGGACATGAATAAAAAACTTGAACTTTTCACACTCTTACTTAAACTCGGTTTTAAAGAAATCGAAGTTGGATTTCCTTCTGCTTCTAAGGTGGAATTTGACTTTTTACGTCGCTTGGTTGATGATAATTTAATACCAGATGATGTCACAGTGCAAGTTTTAGTGCAGGCAAAAGAGGAGTTGATCGCTAAAACCTTTGAATCACTTAAGGGTGTGAAAAAAGCAACAGTTCATCTTTATAATTCAACTTCTATAGCGCAAAGAAAAATAGTCTTTGCTAAAAGTGAAGAAGAGATTATAGCCCTTGCTTTAGAGGGTGTGGAACTTGTAAAAAAATATGAAAAAAAACATGATGGCAAAATATTTTTAGAATATTCACCAGAGAGTTTCACTGGAACTGAATTAGAATTTTCGGCTCGTATTTGTAATGCTGTGACTAAGGCTTGGGGAATTGCTGATGATAGAAAAGTAATTATAAATCTTCCTGCAACAGTGGAAATGTCAACACCAAATATCTATGCTGATCAAATAGAATGGATGAGCAGACATCTTGATAATAGAGAAAATGTAATTATCTCGACACATACACATAATGACAGAGGAACTTCTATCGCTGCTACAGAGTTGGCTCTACTTGCATCAGCTGACAGAGTGGAAGGTACACTTTTAAGCAATGGTGAGAGAACTGGAAATGTTGATATTATCACTCTTGCTTTAAACTTAACCACACAAGGGGTTGATTCAAAGCTCAACTTCTCAGATATTGGTGAAGTTTTAGATGTTGTAGAGAGATGTACAGAGATGGATACACATGCTCGCCATCCTTATGTTGGAGAGTTGGTTTACACGGCATTTTCAGGTTCACACCAAGATGCAATCAACAAAGGTTTAGCATACCAAAAAGCAAAAGAAGAAGATTTTTGGGAAGTTCCATACTTACCGATTGATCCTGAAGATGTCGGTCGTACGTATGAGTCTATTATTCGTATCAACTCACAATCGGGTAAAGGCGGAGTGGCATATATTTTAGAAAAAAATTACGGCTACCAGCTTCCAAAAGCGATGCATCCTGAAATCGGCCGTATCGTTCAAACCCTAAGTGATGAAAAAGGCAGAGAATTAGAAGCTGAGGAGATTTTAAATATATTTAAAGATAGTTATTTCAATATGAAAAAACATATATCTTTAGTCGATGTGACAATCTCTTCAGGTAAAAAAATATCAACCTGCACACTGACATACAATTATAATGGTGAAAAAATAATTGCTGAGGGTGAAGGAAACGGACCTATTGACGCTTGTAAAAATGCATTGATGAAAGACTATAAAAATGAATTCACCATCAGCTCATATTCAGAGCATTCGTGTGGAGATAAAAGCTCTGCAAAAGCAATAGCATATATACAAATACAAAGCAAAGATATACTTTCTTGCTTTGGTGTCGGAAGAGACAGTGATATAGCCACAGCATCAATAAAAGCGATGTTTTCCGCATTAAACAGAGCGTTTAAATAGGATGCATCCAGTTATGTTGCCAGATCTATTAACATTTCACTAACATTTTTACACTATACTAAAAGATGAATAAAAAGATACTCCTTCTTGAAGATGACACACTTTTAGCACAAACTCTCCATGAGCTTATTGAGTCCGAGGGTTATGATGTCACATTGGTCTCATCTGGAAGTGAAGCTGCAGATATAACGTATAGTGATAAGTTTGACTTGTATATATTCGATATTAATGTCCCTGATATCAATGGTCTGGAACTTTTGGAGGGTCTCAGAGGTGCGGATGATAAGACTCCGACGATATTCATCAGTGCGCTGGTGGATTTGAACTCTATCTCTAAAGCCTTCAAAATAGGTGCGGATGATTATATTAAAAAACCATTCTATCCAGAAGAGTTGCTAATAAGAATAAATGCGAAATTAATCTCTAAGTCGTCTGCTATCATATACAATAATTTGGAGTATGATCCTCAGACAAAAACACTTAAAAAAGATGCTAAAGTGCTGCCTTTAGGTGAAGTTCAAGAGAGGCTTTTTGATTTGTTTGTGCATAATATAGGGAATGTTCTTGATAAAGACATCCTTATGGAATGCTTGGAAAAACCCTCTCCTACAGCACTCAGAGTCGCTTTAACGAAATTAAAACAGACCACAGGCTTGCATATAAGAAATCTCAGAGGTGTAGGATATATAGTTGAGTAAGGTGGAACTGGAGTCATTTTTAAAAAGTTTTATACTGTTTTTCAGCTCTTTAGGAGTTTTAATCACGATACTCTTTTACATCAACTACAGCAAAGAGATTCAAACGCTTGATGAAAAATTATTTTCAAAAATGAGAGTATGCAGTCTCACCTTAAAATGTGAACAGTTTAAAATAGACTTCATAAAACCGACAAAAGAGACCTTGTACACTCTTTATAAAAGCGAAGACGGCCTAAGCAGCTACTATCCCATTCCAAACTCCCAGCAGTATATTATGAGTCTTGAATTTAATGCGCAAAAATATGAGAAAGAGCTCCAAAAACTCCGTAATCGGGCAATATGGAATTTTTCGATCACCTTAAGTGTGATTTTTGCACTCTCCGTAATTTTCTCATTTTATGCATTGTATCCACTTAGAAATGCATTAGTGCTCACACAAGAGTTTATCAAGGATATACTGCATGACTTTAACACCCCCTTGGCATCTCTGCGTTTAAACAGTTCCATGTTAAAAAAAGAGATAGGTGAAAATGAAAAAGTGACAAGGATTGAGCAAAGCGTTCAAAATATACTGAACCTGCAACTTCACCTTCGCTCATACCTGCATAACCATGCTATGCAAAAAGAAAAATTTGATTTGCATTCTATCATAAAAGAGCAGCTGCACATGCTGGAAAAAAACTATCCAAAAATAGATTTCCATATAGATATAGCCCCCACTGCTCTTGTAACAAACAAAGAGGCCTTCACCCGCATAGTGAATAATCTCATAAGCAATGCTGCAAAATATAACAAACAAAACGGCTTCGTCAATATAGTGTATGAAAAAAAGAGTTTAAAAATCATAGATAACGGAAAAGGTATAAAAAAGCCAAAACGTATATTTGATAGATTTTACAAAGAACAAGACAGAGGTGTTGGAATCGGTCTGCATATAGTCAAAAAACTTTGTGATGAACTAGATATTAAAATCAGCGTTCAAAGTGCTTTAGATGAAGGGACACAATTCACACTTGATTTATCTAAGATTACACTTGACTAATACTCTTATGTAATAATACCGCTATAAAAACAAAAGGATTACAAATGAAGACTTTAAAACTAAATGCAGCTTTGATCTTATTGGGAACTTTAACTTTCAGTGGGGCTGACACGGTTGATGAGCAGATAGCTGAGATTCAAAATGCAACACCCCAAAAAAGGGTGCAGCTTATGAATGAGCTTAAAAAACACTTATCAGCTTTAGGTGAAGAAGATAGGGCTCAGGCTATCACTAAACTTCGCAATAAAATGGGTGCCAAGAGTGAAAACTCTGAACAAAATCAGATACAACAGACGGACAATATGACGAGAATGCAAAATATGCAACAACAGGCCCTCGGGCAAGCAATGCAACAAGGTGCTGCAAATGCCGGCACATCGAATAAATTCATGGGTCGCAGATAATTAACTGAATATGCATAAAAATATACTGAGCTTATTACTAATCACATCACTGAGTCTGTCTGCTTATAGTGATTACGATATGGATGGAGTTGAGGATACATTAGATCAGTGTCCAAACACATCTTTTAATGAACTCGTTGATATCAAAGGTTGCAGTACGGCAAGTTTAGTCAGTCCTCACCATTTCGATATTATTTTTGGTCTGGGCTATTCACAAGTGAATTATGCAACACTTGAAAAATCAGACACCACCACACAAAGCGTACAGCTTGATTATTATTACAAAAACTTCTCACTCCAGGCTAGCACCTCATTCTATAATGCAAAAAGCGTCACATCCGCTAAAAAAGAATTAAACGATTCATTCCTTGGCGCTTACTATAATGTAAAACCTAATGATAAGCTGACTGTGCGTCTTGGAGCAGGTCTTATCATCCCGACATACGATGACACCTTAAACACTAACAATACAGACTACACAGCATCACTCAACCTTAGCTATATAGTTGAGGATATCAATCTCTTCGCCGGTTATGGATATACTGTAGTCACAGATGATGATATCCCTACGAGTGTGACTTACCAAGACACCAATGCATTCAGTGCAGGTTTGGGGTTTTACCCAAGTGCAAATCTTTACCTAAGTGCTGCATACCACTCCAGTGAGAGTATATATCTGGGAGTGGATAAAATAAACACAGCCTCATTCTATTTATTTTATAATATAGATAAGAATTGGTTTACAAACTTCACCTACTCTTATGGATTAAGTGACACAGCAAGTGATAATGCTGTGTCACTGCGCTTAGGTTATTACTTTTAAAAAAGCAACTCTTCTC
>JACNLH010000079.1 GCA_014381585.1 Candidatus Sulfurimonas ponti | reverse complement strand
AACCCTCTCAATCTACAAAAAAATAAATTTCTGATAAAATATTTTAAAATCGTTAGTTACATTAGATATAATCCTCTTATGAATTTATTATCCGCTAAAAACCTTTCGCACACTTTTGAATATGAGCTTTTTTCAGATGTATCTTTGGAGTTGGACTCTCAAGAAACAATAGCAATTATTGGTATGAGTGGCAGTGGGAAGTCGACCTTATTGCATATACTGTCCTCCTTGCTAAAGCCTGATGAAGGTGAAGTCTCTTTGTTTGGTAAAAATATTTACGAGATGAAAGAAGCAAAACTTTCACAAATGAAAAGAGATGATATAGGCTTGGTCTTTCAGTCTCATTATCTATTTAAAGGTTTTAGTGCATATGAAAATTTAGAAGTGGCAGCAATCCTTAGCTCACAAAATATAGACACAGAATTACTTAGACGTTTAAACATAGAAGAATGTATACAGCAAAAAGTGACAGAACTCTCAGGCGGTCAACAACAGCGTATTTCTATAGCAAGAGTGTTGACGAAAAAACCACGCCTTATTTTTGCTGATGAACCGACTGGAAACCTTGATAAGATAACAGCAAATGAAGTGATGAATCTTTTTTTTGAGTATTGTAAAAATGAAAATGCAGGTATGATTTTAGTGACACATGACGAAAATTTAGCCCATTTGTGTGACCGCGTGTACAAATTAGAAAATAAAGCTCTAAAGGCTCTTAAGTGATTTCGCCCGGATATAAATAGATGGAGTGGACAGAAGTATTTAAAGAAGCGAATATTGTCGGTTTTATGCTTTTGTTTTTTCGATTTGCAGCGATGTTTTTAGCTGTGCCCATTTTTTCACATGCAAATATTCCCATGAATATTAAAGCGGCTATGGCTTTTTTCTTCACTATTGTTTTTTATTCCTCTATGCCTGAATTGACAATCGCGATTAATGTGCCAAGCATATTGATAGCAATACTTAGCGAATTTATGTTTGGTTTGGTTGTGGGAATTGTTTTATTGCTCGCATACAATGTTATAACTTTTGCGGGTGGACAGATATCTTTTATGATGGGTTTTTCTATGGCAAGCGCGATTGACCCGCAATCAGGTATCTCTATGCCGATAATCTCTCAATTTTTATCCTTAATGGGTCTTATGGTTTTGCTGGCCTTGGATTTACATCATTGGGTGCTGCTTTACGTGGATGCCTCTCTTAAGTCCATTCCTTTAGGCGGATTCATGATGACTGAGGATCTGTTTAATTATGTAATCCATGCAACTTCTAGAATGTTTTTAGTGGGCTTTATGATCGCTTTTCCTATTATTGCTTTATCCTGGCTTGCAGATATTATTTTTGGTATGCTTATGAAAACAATGCCGCAGTTTAATCTTTTAGTTATTGGGTTTCCTATTAAGATTATGGTTTCTTTTGGGGTTTTGATTGCCACACTCACAGCTATTATGCTCATCTTAAAAGAAGAAATGTTGGAAGCATTCAATGTCTTGGAAATATTTTTTTAATTTTTTTTTGATACAATATAAAGATATATAATTATTCGTTCAAATATAAGGAATCAGCCTTGAAAATATTACTTTTAAATGACAACCCGGTCGTTAATAAATTAGTTACATTAAGTGCACAAAAAACTTCAGATGAGTTAGAGGTTGTTGGGGGTATAGACGCTGTTAGCGAAAGTTCTTATGACCTTGTTGTAATTGATGACACTGTTTACACACCTGAACTTTTAAGTGAACTTCAAGATAGAATAACTTTTTCAAAATCCCTTTATATTTGTTCTCGTAATGCTGAAGAAGACAATAATTTTACAAGAGTGATAAAGAAACCGTTTTTACCAACGGATCTTGTAGAACTGTTTTCCAGCCTGGGAAGAGAAGCAAATGAAATTGACTTATCCTCAGATGCAGAAGAAGTGATTGAGAAGATTCCAGATGAGCCAAATGAAACTTTAGAAGCTGATGAACTTGAAGAGTTCAGTTTAGACAATGATTTAGATTTAGAAGACTTAGATGCGAATGATGAATTGAATCTAGATGATGAATTAGATGATTTAAATCTTGATGACATTGATTTAGGTGATGACTTGGATATGGAAGATCTTGGTGAATTAGAAGAGTTGTCTGATATAGAAGATGTTTCCCTTGATGACGAACTCTTGTTGGACGTGGGCGAAGATGATTCGGATGAATCTATGGAAGTCTCAGACCTTGATGAATTTTTGCAAGAAGAATCAGAAGGTGTATTAGATAAAGATGAGTTGCAAGAAGTGCAAGACTTACTTGATGAAGTGAATGAGGTGAGCGAAGATGGCCTAGATGATGCTATGGAAGTCGCAGACCTTGATGAAATCGAAGAACTGGATTTCGGCGAAATGACTGAAGAAACTTCAAGTGAATCCAGTGAAGTTCCAGAAGTCGATGAACTCGAAGAGTTCAGCTTAGATAATGACACAGACCTAGAAGAAGTAAATTCAGATAGTTCAAGTGAATCCAGTGAAGTTCCAGAAGTCGATGAACTCGAAGAGTTCAGCTTAGATAATGACACAGACCTAGAAGAAGTAAATTCAGATAGTTCAAGTGAATCCAGTGAAGTTCCAGAAGTCGATGAACTCGAAGAGTTCAGCTTAGATAATGACACAGACCTAGAAGAAGTAAATTCAGATAGTTCAAGTGAATCCAGTGAAGTTCCAGAAGTCGATGAACTCGAAGAGTTCAGCTTAGATAATGACACAGACCTAGAAGAAGAACTAGATTTTTCAGAGGAAGAGCTGTCATTAGAAGAGACTCCAAACGAATCCCTTGAAACTGACAAAGTTGATGAACTTGATGAACTTGAAGACTTCAACTTGGACAATGACTTGGATCTTGACTTAGATGAATTGGATTTAGGTGAAGAACTAAGCCTGGAAGCTGAAATAGAAAATGCAGTGGGAAAACTAAGTCAAGAAGATTTGGATAGTGAGCTTGATGAAGAGACACTGCTGGATATGGTTGCAAGTGATATAGATGATTTAGATTCCTTAAATGCAAGAGATTTACAACTTGCCATTGGAGAAGTAAGTGCAGAATCTCCAAGTGAATCTGGTGAAGTTCCAGAAGTAAATTTAGACAGTTTGAATGAATCTAGCGAAAGTTCAGAAGTTAATGAGATCGAAGATCTCAGCTTAAACAGTGATACAGGGTTAGAAAACCTAGAGCTCCAATCAAGCAACAAAGGTGTTGAGTCTTTAAAAAAACTTCTTGCAGCCTTATCTAACGAGGATATAGCCGCTTCAATGAAGGGCATGAAGATCAGTATCAATATAGAACTGGGAGACAGTGAATAGTGAATCATAACACCGGGGCCATCCTAGTGCTTTCCGGTCCTAGCGGAGCCGGTAAAAGCACCATTTTAAAAGAAATTATAGATGATATAGGTGAGTGTCACTTTTCGATATCAACAACAACCCGTTCAATCCGCACTGGTGAAGTGGATGGTGTTGATTACCATTTTGTAACAAAAGAAGAGTTTAAAAAAGATATAGAAGATGATATGTTTTTGGAATATGCTAATGTGCATGGTAATTATTATGGCACTTCTATCAGACCGGTGAAGCAAGCTTTAAAAGATGCAAAGCTTGTTATTTTTGATATAGACGTGCAAGGAAACACGGTTGTGACAAACAGACTGGGGGATATCACAACATCTGTTTTTATTTCACCACCGACACTTTCGGCATTAAAGGAAAGACTCCAAGGGCGTAAAACAGACACTCAAGAGGTGATAAACGGCCGATTAGAGATGGCTAAAAGAGAAATACAGCGAATCTCGGAGTATGATTACCTCATTATAAATGATGATTTAGAAGAAGCTGCCGGGATTTTAAAAACTATAGCAAAAGCAGCTAGGTTGAAAATCCCTGGAAATGAGATAAATGAATTTACGCAAAAATGGGAAGATATAGACTAAATTAATTTTAATTAGTTATAATCTTGGATTAATTTTTTATAAGGAAATAAACTATGGGAATGCCTAGTGGAACAGAACTACTAATAATATTTGGAATCATCGTACTTATGTTTGGTGCAAAAAAAATACCAGACTTAGCAAAAGGTATCGGTAAAGGTATCAAGAACTTTAAAGCAGAAATGAAGGATGAAACTCCTGATGTTGTATCTGCAGATGAAGTGAAAAAAGTTGAATCAACTGATGAAGTTGCATCAACAGAAGCTCCAAAAACTACAACTACAAATACTCAAGCGTAAATCTTGAAACAACGAGTATCGGCGCTATTGCGTGACAAATTTGGTTACGAAGTTGTTTTAGAAAAACCAAAAGATCGCTCTTTTGGTCACTTCGCCACTCCGGTTGCTTTTTCTCTTGCAAAAGAATTAAGAAAATCCCCTATGATAATTGCCGAAGATCTTGCATCTTCTTTTAGCACTGATTCAGAAGTGTTTTCAAGTGTCGAATCTGTAAAAGGGTATATAAACTTTCGTTTGAGTGAAAATTTTTTAAGTGAATATGCTGATTGGGCTTTAACTAATCCATCAGGTTTTGCAAAACAAGAAAATAAGCAAAAAGTGCTTTTAGAATTTGTGAGTGCAAACCCCACCGGACCTCTTCATATAGGACATGCACGTGGTGCTGTGTATGGAGACACTCTTTACAGACTTGCAAAACATCTTGGATATGATATAACTGCTGAGTATTATGTCAATGACGCTGGAAATCAAATAGACTTACTTGGGCTTTCAATCGCTTTATATGCACGTGAAAATATTTTAAACGAAAGTGTGGAATATCCAGAAGCTTACTATCGCGGTGAATATTTAGAAGGTCTTGCAAATGCCGCTTTAGAGAAATTCGGAAAAGAGATTTTTTCTGATGAGTCTCGTTACAAAGAACTTGCACTTTGGGCTAAAGACGGTGTGATGGAGATAGTTGTTGACTCTTTAGCTGCATTGAACATACACTTTGACACCTTTGTAAATGAATCTTCTCTTTATTCTGATTGGGAAAGAGTGATGAAAAAGATGGGTGAAGGTATTTATAAAAAAGAAGACAAAATGTGGATAGCTTCTGAAGCTAAAGGTGATGATAACGATAGAGTCGTCGTTCGTGAAGATGGAAGAGCCACGTATTTAGCAGGTGATATTGTATACCATAATCAAAAGTTTGAACGCGGATATGATCACTATATCAATATTTGGGGTGCCGATCATCATGGGTATATTCCCCGTGTGAATGCAGCAATTGAATACCTTGGCTATGATTCAAAAAAACTCGAAACTTTACTTTCTCAAATGGTTTCACTTCTTAAAGATGGTGAACCATACAAAATGAGTAAACGTGCAGGAAATGTCATCTTGATGAGTGATATAGTTGAAGAGATCGGGGCGGATGCGCTTCGTTTTATTTTTGCTTCCAAAAAGAGTGACACGGCTCTTGAATTTGATATATCAGAGTTTAAAAAACAAGACAGCTCAAACCCTATCTTTTATATCCAGTACGCACATGCAAGAATTAATACGATACTTTCCAAATCAACGATACCTAAAGAAGAGATTTTAGCTTCAAAACTCAAAGGTCTTGATGAGAATGCGGATAGCTTGCTTTTTGATGCTTTGTTATTGCCTGAAGTTATAGAAGATGCATTTAATTCACGTCAAGTGCAAAAACTTACAGACTATCTTAAGTCGCTTGCCGCTTCTTTACACAAGTTTTATTATGATTGCAGAATCATAGGAAGTGAAGATGAGGCTAAGCTTCTTAAAATGTTTATGCTTGTGGCGCTTTCACTCAAAACAGGTTTAAGCATTTTAGGTATTGAGGCAGTTGAAAAAATGTCCAGAGAAGAAGAGATATAAAATGTTTGGTAAGCTAAGAGAGGGCTTCTCCATGAAAGTGGAAGGATTGCAGTTGAATCGTCCTGACTTACATGAGATAGCTGCTGACGTAGGTGTAGGGACTAGAGATGTACTTTTTAGCAATGGTGTTTTGAGCATCTACAATACATCTCAAAAGTGCCAAGAAATCATAGATGATAATGCGCTTATAACATTTGTAGCCATGGCCGTTGATGCATCCCCTGAACAGTTTAGTGATTTAGAAGTGATAAAAGAAGAGCCAAGAGTCATAGAGTTTGACTTTGATGATGAAGACGAAGATTAGGCACTATTGATTTTTTAAAAGTGTGGAGTTTTTCAACTCAGGGTACAATTCTAAAACTTCAGCAGAGGATGATTCTGGGATTTGTATTAAGATGGGATTCTTTTTCTCATCCAACCATGACACAATCTTTTTTAAATGATCCAGTTTCATCGAAGTGCAGCCGGCTGTCCCTGCACTTTCAGCCTTTTGCACATGTATGAATATACAAGAACCTCTTCCGGCAATAGCATTTTGATTATGTTCCACCACAATCCCCAGTTCATACTGTAAATCATCTCTTTTCATGTATTCAAAGCTCTGTGGTTTCTTTTTCGGCATAGGTATTATTTTATTATATTTTTTTGAGTTACTATCATCCACACATATTAATTTTTTTGATGCATGAAGGTAAGGCATGTTGAAATTGTTACTTTTTGAATAAGCAAAAACCGATGAAAGTTTAAACACGCCGATAGGAGCTTTTTTATCTCCTTCATATTTGATTGCATCACCAGCATTTTTCTTTAGTTGAATCTCTCCTAAACCCCATCCTAAACCCTTCTGTCCGATGTTTACGTCGAAGCTTTCACATATAATATCAGCGCCTTCAAAACATTCCATTTTTGCACTTGAAGTATTGAAGTCCTTAGAGACCACGAGAATAATCTGCTGAGCGGCAGATAAAAAAGTTGAAAAGATTATAAGGATTAAGAAAGATTTTATCATAATGTATGGTACTATATCTCTTATACGATTTAAATTAAATGTTGGAAAAATTTATGGCTATTAATATAAGAAAAGCGACTGAAAATGATTCTCCGTTTTTAGCAAAGATGATGTTGCAAAGTTCGCGTGCTGGAAAAAAAGATGGAATCTTTGATTTGATTTTTAATACAAATGATGATAGTAAGATTTTACCAAAACTTGAAGCATTGACAAAAACAACTGCAAAAGCGCATTGTAACTTTAACAATTTTTTGATTGCAGAGTTAGATGGAAAAAGTGTAGGCACCTTATGTAGTTACGAGCCTCGCATTGCAACAAAAGAAGCTTTTATAGATGCTTTACAAGAGGTTGGCTGTGGCGAAAATTGCGTAGAAGCCTTAGATGTGATGTCATGCTGTGACTTCGCCCTGAACAAGAGAACACTTATGTTTGACTTTATGGAAGAACTTGAAGGCTTTATAGATGTTGGCGTTTTAAAGACATTAATGACTAAATCACTCTTAACTGCAAGACTTAAAGGTTATAGAATCGGTCAAGCTCTTGTAGAGATAGGTTCATTAGAGACTATTCTTTTTTATAAAAAACTTGGCTTTAAACAAGTCCAAGAAAAAGAATGTGAATTATATAAAGAAAAATTTGGGCGTGCAGGACAAGTTCTTTTAGAAATTGAATTTTAGGATAGGACTATAGAACTTTCTTATCTCTCTCTCTTGCCGTCACTTCTTGCAATTTTCTTTGCACTTTATACTAAAAATGTAATTCTTTCACTTTTTTCTGGAATATTATTGGGCCTTTTCATTTTAAATGATTTCACCTTTATGGCAACACTGCAAAACACTTATGAGCTTTTTATATCTCTTTTAAGCACACCCTGGATACTTAAAACATTAGGATTTGCTATTTTGGTCGGCAGCGTGATGGCGCTTATTGAAAAATCTGGAGGGATAGAGGGTTTTGTTGCGTATATTGTTGAACAAAAATCTTTTGTTTCATCTGAGCGTTCCTCTTTGATATTAAGTTACATTATCGGTGTTGTGATTTTTATTGAATCTTCTATAACAGCTTTAATCTCCGGTGCTGTTGGCAGACCGCTGTGTGATAAGTATAAAGTTTCCCATGCAAAATTGGCTTTTGTTTGTGATTCGACTTCTGCGCCTATCAGCTCACTTATTGTTTTAAATGGCTGGGGTGCACTGCTTCTTGGCTTAATAGCCACACAAATCTCATCTGGCATGATAGAGGGGGAGAGTGTCGCCATTTTGATAGATGCTGTTATGTATAACTTTTATGCTATGAGTGCTTTGATAGTGACTTTTTTATCCATTTATTTCAGCGTTGATATCGGGGCTATGAAAGATGCTAAATATGTTCCAAGTCCTAAGAGTGATACAATACAAGAAGCATCAAGTATGTATTATATGCTACTTCCGATATTTTCTATGATAGCTTTTGCATTTATATTTTTATATTTGACAGGAGATGGGGATATCTTAAAGGGGAGTGGGTCGAGTTCTATTTTTTACACCATGATAGTCACGCTCACTCTGATGCTTTTGTATTATGTTCCAACTAAAAACATGAGATTGGGAGTGTGGGCTAAAACGGCTGTAAGCGGTGCTAAAAAGCTTTTCCCGATAGCGCTTATACTTTTGTTTGCATTTGCTATTGGAAAGATTACAGGGGAGCTTAAAACAGGTTTGTATTTAGCATCACTTGCCAGTGAAACTTTAAGTGTGTATCTCTTGGGGGGTGTGATATTTTTACTAAGTTCAGTCATTGCCTTTTCAACCGGAACTTCTTGGGGAACATTCAGCATTATGATTCCAGTTGCAGTTCCAATGGCTGTGGCAATGGATGCTGATGTTGCCTTATGTATAGGGGCTGTGATTTCAGGGGGAGTGTTTGGAGACCATTGTTCACCGATCTCAGACACCACCATCATATCATCAATGGCAGCAGATTGTGAAGTTATTGAGCACGTGCAGACACAACTCCCTTATGCACTTATAAGCGGAGTTATCGCTTTAGTCTTATTTATAATTCTAAGTATTGTTTAGAATTTAAAACTTTGCGTGGGGGATAGGATAGTTATCAACCACAAAATCGATATCTTTATCGCCTCTGCCACTTAAATTCACCAATATGGTTTTATCTTTTCCAAGAGTTTTTGCCAACTTCATAGCATATGCAACAGCGTGAGCAGATTCCAAAGCCGGTATGATTCCTTCAAGCTGTGAGAGCTTATAAAAAGCATCTATAGCTTCTTCATCATTACAAAGACCGACTTTAGTTCTTCCTATCTCTTTTAGATATGCATGTTCAGGTCCAACAGATGGGTAGTCTATACCCGAGCCGACAGAGTAAACAGGAGCAGGTTCACCTTTTTCATCTTTAAGCATAATAGAGTTAAACCCATGCATAACACCTTCTTCACCATAGCTAAGCGTCGCAGCATGATCACCGAGCTTTTCACCTCTGCCCATAGGTTCAACACCGTGGAGTTGCACTTCTTTATCGTCAATAAAACCAGCAAAGATCCCCATTGCATTTGAGCCACCGCCAACACAGGCGACAACAGCGTCGGGCAAGTTCTCTTCATGCTCACTGAATTGCTCTTTTGATTCGTGCCCTATGATAGATTGAAAGTCTCTCACCATCATTGGAAATGGGTGTGGTCCAACAACTGAACCAATACAGTAAATCGCTGTCTCTGCTTGAGGAACATAACTATCAAAAGCAGAGTCAACAGCTTCTTTTAAAGTACGAAGTCCATGAGTTGCTGGGATTACATTTGCACCAAGAATTCTCATACGAACAACATTAGGGTGCTCTTTTTCAATATCTACTTCACCCATATGAATCTCACACTCTAAACCAAAGTATGCAGCAGCAGTTGCAAGTGCAACCCCATGTTGACCTGCACCAGTTTCTGCAATAACTTTTTTCTTACCTAAATGTTTAGCTAAAATTACTTCAGCCATGCAATGGTTAAGCTTATGCGCACCCGTATGGTTTAAATCTTCACGTTTTAGATATATTCTTGCACCGCCGCAAAGCTCAGTTAAGTTTTTCGCATAGGAGATGGGAGTGGGTCTTCCTTGGTAGTGTTTTCGCACATACTTGAGCTCTTCTATGAATTTGGGTGAGTTTTTCAACTCTTTATACGCTTTTGTTATGTCAGCGAATGGTTTTTCTAATACTGGAGGAATATATGATCCCCCATACTTTCCAAAATAACCATTTTCATCCGGGGTGGACTCTAAATATGATGGACTCATTAAAATTTCCTTGTAATTATGTATTGTAAAAAATTATATTGGAATAACTCTTAGAGTGTGATTAGTTGCCTAAAACAGAGTTTATAGAGTAACGTAAGTCTTCATCTAAATTATCCATAGAGCTTAGCATCCATCGCATATATCCAGCATCAGAACTTGCAACTTCTTTCAAAGTTTTGCCTTTATGTTTTCCAAACCTGAATGTTTTCACCAAGATGGGAGTGTTTGTCAAATCGACCATCTTCTCCACCGGATTCTCACTTGGATACAACTCTTGCACTATATCTTTTAACTTAGAAAGTAAAAGTTTTAAAACTAAAACATCACCGATTGCATCGTGGGCTTTAACAACCACACCCAAGGCATCAGCTTCTTTTTGTTCTTGTTTGTAAAGCTCAAATTTATAACGGAAGTATTGCAGTCTATGCGCATCTTCATCAGGAAGTACATGTTTTGCCACACGAAGTGTGTCTATCACTTTCATTTGCGTGTTGAAACCCTCTTTTTCAAGCATCTCTAAATCAAATGGTGCATTATGGATAATCATATAGTTATCATTTGTATTTAATTCAAGCAGTCTTTTATATGCAGGCATATCAGTGCATGGAGGTTTTCCCTCAATCATCTCAGGAGTGATTCCATGAACTTCCATCGCTCCAAAACTGATCGGAGTCTGGGAGCTGCAAAATTCATTATGCACCTCTATATCTTTAGAACCTAAAACAAGATATCCCAGTTGTATAACTCTGTCTGCTTCACCCGTTCCAGTTGTTTCTGTATCGAGAATAATATATTTTTTTGCCAAGTCTTTTCACCTTTATTTTTGAATTTTACTTCTATAATGCACATCGAATTTTTTTGTGCTTTGTGCTTTCACCTCTATCTTGAATGTCACAAGATTTCCCTGTGTGAAAATATATTTCTCTTTGGAGGTGATTTCATCTGAATCATTGTTGGTGAAAGGCACTAGAATTTCCACCGTTTTAGTCTCATCAGAACTGTTTTTAATGCTGTATGCAACATCATTGTCATGGTACCAAGAACCCCTGTCTCTGTTTGTGAGAGTTTCTTTCACCTTAATATCAAAGTTTTTCCCAAGTGTAAGTGAGACAGGAGTGTCTTTTGGAGTGTGTTGAATATTGCTTTCACCTAAAAGAATATTTGTATTTTTAAGTTTGGAGTAGCTTCTGACTATCCCTTTTGGAAGAGGAAGTTCTAAACCCTTTATAGTGATTTCTTGCGTGACATCATGCTTCACTTCACCGCTAAAATAGTTTGGATTACTCATGTGTGCAGTGTACTTTCTTTTTATATCTATAGCATTTTGAGAAATGAATTTTATTTGAGTGTTTTCATTATTTGCAAGATTAACCTTGAAGGGAATTGTGTAAAAATGGTAGCCCTCATGTGCTTGATGTTGCACTGCTTGGGAATCTTCCATTCTTGCCATGGATTTCATCACTTGATAATTCACCCTTGCTTGTCTTGCACGGTTGATCTCACCTGCAAGAACGTGAAGTTCAGTATTTTTAAAAGCTTTTCCTGAACGGTTGTTTATGGTGATCCATCCGACTAAGTCTGCTTTGTCTTCATCAAGATTCAGAATATAGTTGCTTTTCCATGTGATTTGATTTATGAGATAATCTATACTCATGCCAGCTTTAGTATCTTGTTTGTTAGTGACATTCCAAACTAAAGATGGTTTTGTTATAAGTTCATCAGGGATACTATCAAAGATGATATTTTTACTCTCAACAATGATAATCTTGTTTGTATTTTCTACGATACAACTTGCACCATCATTGGATAAAAGAGTGGCTTGTATTGTTTTGAAGTCTTTAGCATCTTTGAGAACATTGACGGATACTTTTTTACCTATATGAGCATCGAGAAGTTTGTTTTGTGTTAGTTTGTCATAACGGTACTGCTGTGAGAAAAGTGAAATTCCTTTAGGTAAAGAAACATTGACAGAATCGGTGTTGATGCTTGATGCCACATCTTCATAGATGATTTGTGTATCATCTTTTTGAAGTTTTAAATCCCGTGATTCATGCACCAAACCTATATTTGAATTATAGATAATGAGCGAATTGTCTTTTGTGCTTGGACTGAGTGTCACACCCGCAAGATGTGATGATAAAAATACTAAAGCAATAAATGTTAGAGAGATATTCTTCATATAAATTCCTTGTAAAAGATATGGTACACTATCAAAAAAAATACAGGGTAACTCATCATATGTTGACAAATTTTTTACTTCTTATCACTTTCTCTTTTTCACTCTTGGCTTATGAGATACAGCAAACACCGATAAACTTTGGTGAAGAAAGAATTAAACTGACAAAAGAGTACATCAAAAATCACTATGCTTTGGATGTTAAAGATATAAAGATAGTTCCTAAAATTGTACTTGTGCATTATACAGCAATAGAAGGATTTGAGAAGTCGCTTGCAAGATTTACACAAGAGACGCTACCAAATGATAGACCTGAGATTGCTAATGCAAGTGCTTTAAATGTCTCAACACACTTTATGGTGGAACGCGATGGAACAATTCACCAGCTTATGCCGCTTGATTTTATGGCACGTCATGTGATTGGACTGAATTTCAACTCTATAGGTATAGAAAATGTTGGCGGCGAAGGGTATGTGCAAGACCTTACGGTGGAACAGCTTTTAGCAAATATATTTATAGTGAAGTATCTTAAAAAGAAATTTCCCAGTATTGAGTACGTAGTGGGGCATCACGAATACAGATGTTTTGAAAACACTGAACTATGGCTTGAAAAAGATGATGGATACAGAACAAAGAAGTATGATCCCGGCGAAAACTTTATGCGTGATTTACGTGCCAATATAACAGCTTTTAAAGCAGCACCGTGTGATTAGTTCACCGCTGGTTTATCTTTTTATTTTAGCCTTTGTAGCTACAGGTTTTAGCACTCTAGAAAACAAAACTTCATTTAAAATTTTTAAGTTTATTCCAGCAGTTGTGATGATTTATGCTTTTAGCATGTTTTTAGCTTCTATCGGCACTTTTGAGTACAATGATGCTATTGACAATATCTATAAACTTACAAAAACAAACCTTCTTCCGGCAATGCTTTTTCTGATGCTTCTGCAAATCGATTTCACACACTTTTTAAAACTGGGAAACTCTTTACTCATTTCTTATATTTTGGCTCTTTTTTCTTTAACGGTTGGATTTATAGTTGTAGCGATAGTATTTGATTTTAACAAAGATATGGCTTCAGCTTTTGGAGCTTTGGCGGGGAGCTGGATGGGTGGCACTGCAAATATGATAGCAGTCGGTTCAGCACTTGAAGTTTCTCAAGAGGCTTTTGGATATGCGCTTATCGTAGACAGTGTGAATTACACTTTATGGGTTATGCTTTTACTTTTTTTAGTTCCTTTTGCAAATATCTTCAATCACTTCACCGGAAGTCATGAAAAACTCGCCTATTTAGGTGAAATTGGCTGTGCCTGCACGATAGGAACTAAAAGGTATTGGCTTCTTATTCTTTTAGCGATAGCAGCTTCATTCATTGCTCAAGCTTTAGCTGAGTATTTTGTGCTTTTAAACAAGACTACAACTATTGTTTTGATAGCTTCACTTTTGGGAGTTTTAGGCTCTTTTACAAAACTAAAAGAGCTCAAGGGTTCAAGTGAAGTGGCCAGCACAATGCTGTATATCATCATTGCTCTTATCGGTTCTAAAGCTGTCTTTGACTCTTTTGCGGATATAGGTGTATATGTTCTTGCAGGTTTTAGTGTTTTACTCATCCACGCACTTTTAATGCTCATCGGAGCAAAAGTATTCAAACTTGATTTGTTCTCCATCGCCGTGGCATCTTTATCAAATATCGGCGGAGTGGCATCAGCACCGATTCTAGCAGCAGCCTATAATAAATCACTTGTAAGCGTGGGAGTTTTAATGGCAATCATGGGTTACCTCATAGGTACTTTCGGCGGACTGGCGGTTGGAAATATTTTAATAGAGATTGCAAGATGAAAATAATCAGTATAGAAACTGGGCTCAAAACCATTCCTCTAAAAACACCATTCATAACCGCTCTTAGACGGGTTGAAAATGTAGAGTTTGTAAGAGTTTGCGTACGTACAGACAATGGATTCACAGCAATCGGTGAAGCACCTGCGACTAAAGCAATAACTGGTGAAGATTTAGAAGATATACTACACTTTATAGAGGGTGTAAAAAATGATTTACTCTCATTAAATCCTCAAGAAGCTTTGCAAACACTGCACAAAAGCACCATAGGAAGCAGTGCTAAAGCAGCCTTGGATATGGCCTTTGTTTCTTTACTTGCGCAAGAGAAAAAGCAAGATTTATATCAGTATCTCGGTGGAAATACAAGTTCTGTTTTACAAACAGATATAACAGTGAGTTTCAAAGACAAAGATTCAATGCTCCAAGATTCTATCTCTTATTTTGAATCGGGTATGAAAATTCTAAAAGTTAAACTTGGCTCAGATATTTCCCATGCTATTGAAGTGAGTAAAGAGATAGCTAAACGTTTGCCAGATGCAAAGTTGATTATCGATGCGAATCAGGCTTGGAGTTTAGAAGATTCTCTAAAGTATATTGATGCGCTAAAGGATATAAAGATTGAACTTATAGAGCAACCTGTTGCGGCTGAAGATATTGCTTCACTCAAAGTCATCACTCAAAAGTCGCATATCCCTATCTTGGCAGATGAGGCGGTGTTCACCTTAGAAGATGCAAAAAAAGTGATAGAATCAAACGCAGCAGATATGATAAATATAAAACTCATGAAATGCGGTGGACTAACAAAGGCTGTCGAGATTATAGAATATGCAAAGAGCAAGAGTGTAAAGTGTATGTTAGGCTCAATGCTCGAAGGTCCATACTCTATAAATGCAGCCTTGCATTTGGCAATGGCCTATCCTCAAACTATAAAGTATATAGATTTAGACAGTCCGCTTCTTTATAAAGATTTATCAGATGAACTGGAGTTTAGTTTTTTTGAGAATGAAATTTCATTTGTAACTAGGGACAACAAAGGGGTTTTTCAATGAAAAAAAGAACAAAAATTTTAGCAACCATCGGTCCGGCTTCAGACAGCCAAGAGATGATAGAAAAACTCGTACGTGCCGGAGTCAATGTTTTTCGCCTTAATTTTTCTCATGGCACGCATGAACAGCATTATGAAGTGTTGCAGCGTATTCGTGCAGTTGAAAAGAGTACGGGCCTTTTTATAGGAGTGCTCCAAGATATAAGCGGACCAAAAATCCGTGTTGGAAAACTTAGGGAACCTTTTAAGCTAAATGCAGGGGACACGATAGAATTTGTCAAAGAAGAGATTTTAGGACATGAGGTGTTTTCAAATTATTATAAAACCTGTATAAATCAGCCAAGTGTTCTTTCTCAACTTAAGCTGGGTGAATTAGTCTATCTTTATGATGGGATTATAAAAACAAAAGTCACAGAAGTCACTCACGAGAGCGTAAAAGTGCGAGTGGAGAATGCAGGAGTTTTGAGCTCCAAAAAAGGTGTGAATTTTCCAAACACTCATTTAGGCATAGACGTATTAACAGCCAAAGATAAAGAAGATATGCTTTGGGGTGTAAAAAACAATGTCGATTTTATGGCTATTTCTTTTGTGCAAGATGCACAAGATATGATAAATGCACGAGAGATTATTAAACAATACAATGCCAATATACAACTCTTTGCAAAGATAGAGAAATTTGATGCAGTGGAAAATATTGATGCTATCTTAGAGCATAGTGACGGAATTATGGTGGCACGTGGAGATTTAGGCATAGAAGTGCCTTTTCATGAAGTTCCTGGATTGCAAAAGATGTTGATAAAAAAAGCAAATGAGGCATCCAAACCAGTAATCACAGCCACACAGATGCTTCTTTCTATGACTCTCAATGAAACAGCCACCCGGGCTGAGATCAGTGATGTTGCAAATGCAGTTTTAGACGGCACGGATGCTGTAATGCTCTCAGAAGAGAGTGCGGTTGGGAAAAACCCTGTGCTTGTGGTCGAGACAATGATGCAAACAATCCAAGGTGCTGAGAAAATCTATCCATATAACAAATACTCAAAATATACAATACGAGATGCAACAGACAGTATCAATGAAGCAGCAGTGCGCCTTTGTGAAGACACGGATGCTTGGGGGATTATTGTTGTGAGTGCTTCAGGATCTTCGGTGAAGAAATTAGCGCGCTATAGACCAAATAGAGATATTTATGCAGTTGTTCACAACGAAAAAGTTGCAAAATTTTTAACAATTTGCTGGGGAGTGGTGCCGGCATTTTTGGTGAAAGAAGATTCACTTGGACAGATGATGAGTGAAGTTATGCATCAAGGCTTTGAGAGAGGGGTGCTTCACCTGGATAAAAGCTATATACTCACAGCCGGCGATCCGGTTGGAGTCTCAGGGTCTACAAATATGATTCGTATTTTACGTGAACATGAGATGGAGTTTTTTAAATCGCTTAAATAGATTTAAAATCTTTAATGTTTTGGCGCAGCAATAAACCTGAGCCAAAAATAACCGAATAATCCTGAAAATAAAGAAGCGGCTAAAATTCCAACCTTTGCCTGAAAGAGTAAAGCCGGATTTTCTATAAATGCCAAATCAGCTACAAATATAGACATGGTGAAGCCGATACCTCCAAGAAAAGCAACACCGAAAATTTGACTCATATTGCTCGACTCCGGCAGTTTTGCAATGCCAAGCTTTACAGAAACCCAAGCGACTCCGGCGATTCCAATGACCTTTCCAAAAACAAGGCCGCAGATAATTCCAAGAGACACCGGAGTCGCAACAGTGTTACCGATAGAAGAAAAGTTAATCGAGATTCCGGCATTTGCCAATGCAAACAGAGGGATGACAATCAAAGATACAGGAAGGTGTAAATCATGCTCCAGCCTTGAAGCAGGGGTCCCGACTGCATCTATCCTGTCGTTGATATTAAGAAGAATCGCTTTTTGTTTTTCGTGCATCACATGGTCTGTGGCAACAGGATAATTGTCATACTCATCGAGTAGATTTCTTGTATGATTGGTGAAGTCAATTGGAGTCTGTCTGGGTCTTGAGGGGATGGACATAGCAGCAATCACACCTGCTATAGTTGCATGCACACCCGATTCAAGCATAAAAAACCATAGAAATAATCCGGCGATAAAATAAGGAAGAATCATATGAATTCCAACACGGTTAAACACCACCATCACTAAAAAGCTAAGTGCAGATAAAGCAAGAGGAACAAATTGAATCGTATCTGTGTAAAATACAGCAATCACTATTACAGCACCAAGGTCATCCACGATTGCAAGGGCCACTAAAAAGGTCACTAAAGCAGGTGAAACACGCTTACGCAACAAAACAAGAGCAGAGATGGCAAAAGCTATATCTGTGGCCATAGGGATGCCCCAGCCATTGGCACCATCTTCACCGCTGTTTATACTTAAATAAATAAGTGCAGGTAAAAGCATGCCGCCTATGGCAGAGAGGATGGGCAACATCGCAATTTTAATATCTGAGAGTTCCCCGACAAGAATCTCACGTTTAATCTCTAAACCTATGATGAAGAAAAAGATAGCCATGAGGCCGTCATTTATCCAATGATGAATAGTGTACTTAAGATGCCAAGAACCAACGGATAAATCGACATTTGTATGAAAAAAGTGGACATAGGCTTCAGTCAGCGGAGTGTTTGCTAAGATTAAAGCCACAACTGTCATGAACATGAGGATTATACCGGTGGTGGTCTGCGCATGGATAAAATGTTCAAACGGAGTGGCAATTCTCTCGAAAGCTTTTTCCCAAGGTGCATAGAGTCTCATTAATATTTCCTTAAAAGTATTCTCTTAATTATATCGCATAAGAGAAAATATGAAGTCTATAGTTTATAAAGCTCTTTTTCACGTGCAATTAAAATATCAGCTAAGAAAAAGTATGCTTCCTTCCAAGCTTCGAGAACCTCGTCCGTTGCAGCATCACCGAGTACATCCTTAACTGCTTGAAGTAATGACACACCCACTATAGGGTAATGCTCAGCTTGCACTTTAGCACGTATATGTGTTTGAGCCATTTTTTCAACAGCCTTTGAGAGAACTCCAAGATTATCGATATTTGCTGCATAAGCAGAAATAGCCCCGGCAAGCTTTTTATGTTGCTCTGAATCGGCATCTTTAAAAAGCTCTTTTATTTGAGGATGTGATTGAAATAAAATCTCATACATACGTGTTGTGATTGCTTCTGCATTAGCAGCCACAGGTGCAGCGGTTGCTTTTACTATTTCGATTGTTTTCTCTGATAAACTCATGTCAATTTCCTTTTATATTAATACACTATCTAAGTATAGTATTTATTATATATTTAGTAAGCAATTTTTTGTATATATTTTAATCATTTGTACTTATACTATTATATTCTTTTAAAAAAGTGGGGAAAAAGTTTGCTTATTTATTGTAAAATAGCTTTATGATAAAAAAATTACTCTTGCTTTTACTTATTAATCCCTTTAATCTCTCTCTTATGGCGGAGACAATAAATCTCGCACTCTCGGCAAATGTTTCTTATGCAATAGCTACGCTTACAAAAGAGTTTAACAAACTCCATCCTGATGTTAAGGTGAAAGTAATTGTTGGAAGCAGTGGAAAACTTACGGCACAAATCAAAAATGGGGCTCCATACGATATCTTTATGTCTGCAAATATGAAGTATCCAGAGGCCTTATATGCAGATTCTATGGCAATCACAAAACCTTTGGTGTATACAGAGGGTTCTTTAGCGTATTTAAGTGTCAAAAAGCGTGATTTTTCAAAAGCTTTATATATGCTTGAAAATGATGAAATCTCTAAAATAGCCATAGCAAACCCTAAAACGGCACCTTATGGAAAAGCAAGTTTTGAAGCTTTGAGAAATGCCGGTGTCTTGGATAAAGTGAAAGAAAAGATAGTTTATGGCGAATCTGCTGCGCAAACGCTCTCGTACACCATCTCAGCTGTTGATATAGGTTTTATAGCCAAATCTTCACTCTATTCACCGAAGTTGAAACAATTTAAAGAAGGTGAAAATTGGTCTGAGGTGGATGCAAAACTCTACACTCCTATAAAGCAGGGCATAGTGCTGCTCTCTCATGCAAAAGGAAATCAAGATGCACAAGCATTTTATGAATTTATCTTGAGTGAAAAAGCACAAGAGATATTTGTCAGTTACGGATATAAAATAAAATGAGCACACTTCTTGCAAGAATAAAAAAAATACAAAGCATAGACAACTTAAATATAGTTACATTTGACTTTAACGGGATTGATTTAAAGATGATGAGCTTAGGTCTGCATGATGAGGTGCAAGTCGGAAAAAAAGCTGCCTTATCTATAAAACCGAGTTCTGTGGCTATTGCAAAAGAGTTCTCCGGCTCCATAAGTTATGCAAATAAAATTCATGCAAGCATTGTTGCAGTGAATAATGGTGAACTGCTCAGCAGTGTCACACTTCAAGCAAATGGAAATGAGTTTGAGTCTTTGATCACTCTTGAAGTATCCAAAAAAATGGACTTAGCTGTTGGGGATGTGGTTGTAGCATTGCTTCAAGCGAGTGAGTTGTCTATATCGGAGATTATTTGATGATGGAATTTTTTGCTTCACTTGATTACACCCCTTTTATCTTATCTTTTAAACTTGCCGGGTTAACCACTCTTATACTCTTTGTCATCTCTTTACCTCTTGCTTGGTTTTTATCCCAGACGCGTTCAAAAGCCAAGCCTATTCTTGAAGCGGTCACGGCTTTGCCGATAGTTTTACCTCCCTCAGTCTTAGGCTTTTATATACTTGTTTCACTCTCTCACAATTCACCCCTTGGTGCTTTTTTTGAAAATGTGTTCGGGGTGTCTTTAGTTTTCAACTTCACCTCTTTAGTGATTGCCAGCTGTTTTTACTCTTTGCCTTTTATGGTGCAGCCTCTTCAAGGCGGATTTGAGTCTATCAACAAAAACATGATTGAAGCTTCATATATTGCAGGAAAGAGTCAAGTGCAAACAGTTTTACAAGTGGTCTTACCAAACATGAAGCCTGCTGTTTTGACTGCGATCATCATTACATTTGCACATACTGTCGGTGAATTCGGTGTTGTTTTAATGGTGGGCGGAAGTATAGAGTCTGAGACAAAAGTTGCTTCTGTCGCCATCTATGAGATGGTGGAGATGATGGACTATAAGGGTGCACATATATACAGCGCACTTATGGTTTTAATGAGTTTTATCATACTTTTAGCGGTTTACACCTTTAACAGTTCTAAGCGTATAGGAGGATTTTCTAAATGATTTCTATAGATATAAAGAAAAAACTCCATGGTGCGAAAGGTCTTATGGACTTGGATGTGAATTTTGAAATCGAAGATGGCCAGTTTCTTGCATTAAGTGGTTTAAGCGGAAGTGGAAAAACAACGTTGTTAAGAATCTTTGCAGGTCTAGAGGAGTCTTCTGGCACTATTAAAGTAGGTGAAGAGATTTGGCAAGACAAAGAGACTATGCTAAGAGTTCAAGAGCGTGGAATCGGTTTTGTATTTCAAGAGTATGCACTTTTTGAAAATATGAGTGTTGAGAAAAACCTTCTTTATGTGAACAAAGATAAAAAACTTGCTCAAAAGTTGTTAGAACTTACAGATTTAACAGAACTTAAAAAAAGAAAACCAAGCACACTAAGCGGCGGACAAAAACAAAGAGTGAGTTTATGCCGTGCTATGATGAATCGACCGAAATTACTTTTGATGGATGAGCCTTTATCTGCACTCGATCCTGCAATGAGAAGAAAGCTTCAAAATGAGATTTTAGCTTTACATAAAGAGTTTGGCACCACAACCATTATGGTTTCTCATGACCCCGCTGAGATATACAAGCTTGCACAAAGAGTGATAGTTTTAGAGAATGGAAAAATTATAAGCGATGCTCAACCGCAAGATGCACTCATTCAACGCACAGGTTCACAAAAATTTTCTTTTGAGGGTGAAGTGATAGATATAGTGCAAGTGGATGTTATCTGGATAGCTATAATCGCAATTGGGCAACAACTTGTTGAAGTCGTTTTGAGTGCAGGCGAACGTAAAGAAATGAGTGTCGGTCAAAAAGTAAAAGTGGGAACAAAAGCATTTTTACCAATAATTGGATAGAATACAAAAACAGAGATACATAAGGCAAAGAAATGAAAATAGCGAAGAATATAACAGAACTAATTGGAAATACTCCCTTAGTTCGACTTAACACTCCATCCGAATTAACTGGAGCTACGATTTTAGGAAAATGTGAGTTCATGAATCCTACATCTTCGGTTAAAGACAGAATAGGTTTTAATATGATTCGTCGTGCAATGGAATCTGGTAAGGTTACTCAAAGCACTACTATTATTGAGCCAACAAGTGGAAATACAGGAATTGCACTTGCATCTATTTGTGCAGCACAAAACTTAAAACTTGTGTTGACTATGCCTGATTCTATGAGTATTGAAAGAAGAAACCTTCTTAAAGCTTTAGGTGCTGAGCTTGTTTTAACGCCGGCAGCGAAAGGTATGGCAGGTGCGATTACTAAGGCTGAAGAGTTACAAGTGTTAACGCATGACAGTGTTATTTTACAACAGTTTGAAAACCCTTCAAACCCTGAGATTCATACGCTTACAACAGCTGTAGAGATTTTAGAAGACACTGACAAACAATTAGATGCTTTTGTAGCGGCAGTTGGAACCGGTGGAACTATCACAGGGACTTCAAAAGTGCTTAAAGAGCATATTGCAGATATTGCAATTTTTGCAGTGGAGCCTGAGGCTTCAGCTATACTTTCCGGCGAAGCAGCGAGTCCGCATAAAATTCAAGGGATCGGTGCAGGCTTTATTCCAGGGATACTCGATACTCAAATCTATGGTGAAGTTATTAAAGTTTCCAATGAAGATGCTTTTGAGACAGCAAGAATGTTGGCGAAAAAAGAGGGTTTATTAGTGGGAATCTCAGCGGGTGCGAATGTTTGGGCAACTATGCAAGTTGCATCTCGTCCTGAATTTCAAGGTAAAACACTTGTGACAATTTTATGTGACACAGGTGAAAGATATTTAAGCACTGCACTTTTTGATCAAGAATAGCTTTTTAGAAACCATCAAAATTCTTGATGGCGAAGTGTTTAACATCCTTCACCATCAACAGCGTTATGAGAGTGTTTTACGCTCTTTAGGCAGTGTAAACTGTAAAAACCTCATAGAATACATAACTCCTCCTCCAAATGGCCTTTATAGATGCAGACTGGTGTATACACCGGCTAGTATAGATGTGACTTATCATGCGTATACAAAAAAAGAGATACGTTCACTTAAGATAGTTCATGATAATCTCATTGAATACTCAAAAAAATCAACAGACCGTAAAGCTATAGACAGCCTCTATGAAAAAAAAGAAAACTGTGATGATATTCTTATAGTTAAAAATGCTCTTATATGCGATACGAGTATAGCAAATATAGCTTTGTATAAAGAGGGGACTTGGTATACTCCGGCTTCACCGCTTTTAAGGGGAACAACAAGACAAAGATATATAGATGAAGGCCTTTTAGTCCCTCAAGATATAAGAGTGGATATGCTCAAATACTACACAAAAGCCGCCTTACTCAATGCTATGATAGATTTTGATATAATTACGGATATAAGTTTTGAATAAGGAAGGATAGAGAGTGTTAGATAAAGTGCTTAACGACAAAAAATTTGCTCACTTAATGCAAAAAAATATACAAGAGATGATTATCCATTTTTTTGAAAAAGAACAAAATTTTGGGATTTTATGTAAAATAGAAAATATACATTTTGACCCGCCTCTCCCTGCAGATATAAATTCTGAGTTTAGACCCTTAACTCTCTTTTTTCTTGCTGGCTACACTTTTGAGACCGCAAGAGTTGAATCGGATGTGCTTATCTTTGAAGCGGGTTTTGGCAGTGAAAACTTTGGAAGTGTTGTGAGTGTGCCATTACTGAGTATCATGCAAATAATTATTGATGAAACACCGGTTTTAATCAACCTTGCAAATTCTGAAATAGCAGTTGAAGTTCAAAAAGAAGAGATAGACGAAGGAGGGGTAGAAAATTCGATGGCTTCTTTTTTGAATAACCCCGAAAATTCTAAGTTTTTAAAAAAATAAACGCCTTTAAACATTCACTTTGTTGATAGAAAGTAAGAAACTTACAACATTATCAACAAATGCATCATGCTTTCTTTCTTTTAAGTAAGCTATATAAAATTTTCTCTCAATTTTATGCCCTTTGATTCTTGACTCGTATAGTCTTCCAGCTTCAATATCAGCCTTAATAACATGACGGGACATTACAGATGCTATAGGTCTAGGAGAGTCTTTTGGAGCGTTAAGAATCGTTTCTTTAATCGCTGTGGGACTTGATAACACACCCATTACACAGAAATCTTCACATGGCACATTCACATCATCAAAGGCTTCTGTAGTAAGGATTCTTGTATGTGAATTCTCTTCTCTACAAATCCAATCCATTGCAAAAAGCTCTTCAGATTTCAGTTGTTTCGGAAGCGGTTGATTGGAAAACACCACAAGCTCATCTTCAACCCATTCTCTGTAAATAATATTGTCTTTAAAGACCGGTGATTCAATCAAGGCAATATCAATTTTCTTATCTTCAAGTTGCTCGATAATTTCATCGGATAAACCGACATTTAAAAACACTTCATTATTAATCTTATCTTTGATAGCGGATAAATAGCTCGGTAAGATATAGTTTCCAATAGTTGTTGAAGCCCCCATTACGAAAGTGAACTCTTTACTCATAATTTTTAAAATCTCTTTTTCACTGTTTGCAATAGCCTTGTCTAGTTTTAGAGCGATTCTATAAAGGTCTTCACCTTCTTTTGTAAGCAGAATTCCGTTCTTTTTTCTTTCAACTATTTTCGTGTCTAGATAGTCTTCAATAAATTTAATCTGTTGCGTCACAGCGGGCTGTGAGATACCTAATTTTGCTGATGCTTTAGAGAAACTCTTCTCTTTTATCACCATCAAAAAGGTCTGTAGTTTAGCAAAATCTTTTAACATAATAATTCCTATAAGTATAATTGATAAGTGAAATTATAACGCAGTATTATAATTAAAGCAATAGTTTTGTAATAATTTAGTAAATTTAAGTTATAATAAGACTAATAGAGAAATTTTGTAATGAACTAGTGGGAAGCAATGGAAAAAATATTTAAAAATTTAAACGAATCACAATCAAATGCTGTAAAAAAAACTGAGGGTCCTGTGCTCATTTTAGCTGGAGCGGGAAGCGGTAAAACTACGACTATCATCTCCCGCCTGGCGTATCTTATAGAAGTGATTGGTATCCCAGCCTCAAACACACTCACACTCACCTTTACGAATAAAGCAGCAAAGGAGATGCGTGAGCGTTCTCTTGCGATGATAGAAAATGTGGCATATCCGCCGCTTCTTTGCACCTTTCATAAGTTTGGCTTGCTTTTTTTAAAGTTTCATATCCATCTTTTAAACCGTAAAAATAATTTTGTGGTGATAGATACAGATGATAAAAAAAGAATCATTAAAAAAATCAACTCAGAACTCCCAGTGCCGCTTGTGGCTAGTGAAATCTCAAGATATAAAAACTCTTTAATAAGTCCGGATGAAGCGTACAAGCAGGCAGAGCTTTATAATTATCAGCAAATTGCCAAAGTGTATGAGGAATATGAAAAATATCTTGTGGAAAACAATCTTGTGGACTTTGATGATTTAATCGCACTCACCTATAAACTCTTATCTGAAAACAAAGATTTGGCGATGGCGACAAGTCAGAAGTATCAGTATATTATGATTGATGAGTACCAAGATACGAATGAACTGCAACTCAAACTGATTCAAAAACTTTGTTCAGCGCATACAAACATCTGTGTTGTGGGGGATGATGACCAAAGTATTTATGGATGGCGCGGGGCACATATACGAAATATTATGGAGTTTGATCAAGATTTTAAAAATGCTGAAGTCTTTAAATTAGAAGAGAATTACCGCTCGAAATCTCCAATTCTTAAAGTGGCCAATGCTCTTATCGAACATAATCGTTCACGTCTTGGAAAAAAACTTATACCAACCCGCGGCGGCGGCGAAGATGTCAGCATTTTAAATTCAAATGATGAAAATGAAGAAGCAAGAAAAATAGCTGCAAATATCAACAAGCTTTTAGATTCGGGCGTATCTGCAAATGACATAGCAATTTTATATAGGGTGAATGTGCTTTCGCGTTCTATTGAAGAAGGGCTTAACCGTGCAGGAATCGCGTATAAACTTGTTGGCGGACTTCGATTTTATGACAGAGCGGAGATTAAAGACTTAATCTCTTATATAAGAGTCATTACAAACTTTCATGATGATTTTTCTTTTAAAAGAATTGTCAACAAACCTAAACGCGGACTTGGAAAAGCAAGCATAGATAAACTTGAATTGGCAGCCCTTTCTCAAGAACTTTCTATTTACCAGTATATAAAAAACACTTCAAAAGCTGATCTGGAATTACTTGTCAGAAAGAAAAATGCAGCGACACTTAAGAGTTTCATTAAAAATATAGAAACAGTTGCACAAATCTCTAAAGAATCCACATACGATTTTATAGATGTGCTAGAAGAGACTTTCCATCTTAAAGATATCTACAAGGGCATGCAGGATGAATCAGACAGAGTTTTAAATATGGATGAGTTTTATGGACTCTTCCGTGATTTTGTTAAAAAAGATCCAGCCCAGGGACTTGATGAGTTTTTAAATGAACTCACACTTCAAAGTGAGCAAGACCAGGTTGAAGGCGAGAGTATCTACATGATGAGTATACATGCTTCAAAAGGTTTAGAGTTTGAACATGTTTTTGTCATAGGGATAGAAGAAGGCTTTTTACCGCTTGTCGGAGATGGAAGTGATTTAGAAGAGGAGCGCCGTTTAGGCTATGTTTCGTTCACTAGAGCAAAAGAGACCTTGACCCTCTCTCATGCGGCAAGCCGTTTTTATAAAGGGCGCAGAAGTGATTTGCAAAAAAGCCGCTTTTTCAACGAGGCAGGATTATGTGCAGGATCGCTTATAGTGGAGAAAAACACATCTTTTAAAAAAGGTGATTTAGTCCGTCATAAGATTTTTGGAACAGGGCGTGTTACCGGTGTGAGTAAATCCGGGCGCGAGTTTAAACTGAGCATCAACTTTGCTGGAAATAAAAAAGATATTCTAGCTTCATTTATAGAAAGACTCTAGGTTTTTTTATAATGAACAGACTTTTTGTCGCCTATAAACCATCGGGAATCGGATCAAATTTATTTTTGTCTAAATTAAAAAGAAAGTATGGTGAAAAAAAAGCCGGTTTCACAGGCACACTTGACCCTTTTGCAAAAGGTGTCCTAATTATCGGTATGGGTTCGCATACAAAATTATTCCGTTTTTTAGATAAAACACCTAAAACATACAGAGCCACACTTTGGTTGGGGGCACACTCTGAGAGTTTGGATACAGAACTCATAACTCAAGTGGACACTCTCGAAGAACACGCTTATGTAAAAGTGGAAGAAACGGTGAAGTCTTTAGAAGGTGCTCTCACATACGATCCTCCAATTTTTTCAGCTAAAAAGATAGGTGGAGTGCGTGCTTATGATTTGGCGCGTGCAGGTAAGGAAGTTGTTCTCAACAAAATTAATTCAACTATTTATGAATCAAAATTGATTCATTACAGACATCCATTTGTAACATTTGAAGCGACAGTTTCAGAGGGCACATATATTCGTTCTCTTGGGAGAATCATTGCACAAAGATTAGGTGAAGATCATGGAAGTTTAAGTGCTTTGGAAAGATTAAATGAAGGTTCTTTCACCTATGAAAATGAAAAAGCCCTTGATATTAAAAAATGTTTGAATATCCCAAAAAATATATATATAGGCGATAAGGAAAATCTCAAATATGGAAGAGTTCTTGCTATTGAAGATTTAGAGATACAAGAAACGGGGACATACTGGTTCGATAACGGAGATAGTATCTCTATTGTAACTGTAGAAAATGAAACTGTAAAATATGAACTTGGCAGGATATACACATGTTAGTATTAGCTAGAAAAGAAGACGAATCTATTGTGATCGGCGATGATATTGTTATCAAAGTCATATCTATCGACAAGGGTGTGGTGAAGTTTGGAATCGATGCTCCGAGGTCTATCTCGATTGTGCGGAGTGAACTCCTTGAAGATGTGAAAGAGTCTAATATCGCAGCCTCAAAAGAGGTGGATGCAGATACGCTTAACATCTTAAGTAAACTTATCGCAAAGTGATAATATGAAAGTTTATAAAGCATACGCAAAGGTGAATATTTTTTTAAAAATCACGGGACTTCGAGATAATTATCATGAAATTATAAGCAGATTTATGAGAGTTGATTCTTTGTATGATGAACTCTCTTTTATTCCTAAAGATGAACTTGGCGGTAAGTCTCAAAATTTTTGTATAAATGGAGACTTTACTTGTGAAGTGGAACAAAATACAATTTATAAAGCGTATTTCGCCCTCAAAAAGGCCACACAGTCTGAAGCCTTAGAGCAACTCATGCACACATATGGTGTTTCAGTGAAAAAATCCATCCCTGCCTTTGCAGGTTTAGGCGGTGGCAGCAGTGACGCGGCAACCTATTTAAAAATGTGTAATGAAGTGCTTCACCTTGGGCTTAGCACAAATGAATTGGCACTTGTAGGTTTGCAGGTCGGAGCAGATGTGCCATTTTTCATCTATGGATACGCAAGTGCAAATGTAAGCGGTATCGGTGAAGTGGTGGAAGAATTTAAAGAAGAGACACTTGATATAGAAGTGTTCACTCCCGATGTCAAGATCAGCACACCCAAAGTCTATCAGACATACAGAGAAGATTTTTATGCACCTATAGACGGATTTGAGAGAGAAAGACTCAAGCAGACAAGTTCTAAAAAGATTTTAGAAACTATGGATGTTAAAGAAGCAAATGACTTGTTCGCTCCTGCGTTGCAAGAATATAAAGAGTTGAAAAATTATTACAAACAAGGCTGGCACTTCAGCGGAAGCGGGAGTAGCTTTTTTAGGGTGATAGAAAGCTAATGGCACGTAGCTAGAGAACTTATTACCGAATGATTTAAAATAAATGCCGCCACGCTTAAGAAAAGCCCACCAAGACTTAGACAAGGCAGTAGATAAATGCTACACAAACAAAAACTTCAAAAACGACAAAGAACGCATAGAATTTTTGTTTGAGTTGTATGAGGAGTATTTAGGAAAAAAATGATTGACAATATATCTATAAAGATATATAATTGTATATCTAAATTAAAAGGTTGTTTAGTATGGCAACAGTAAAAAAATTATTATCATTAGACGAATCGATTGCAAAAGAGTTAGAGACTGTTTCTTTGGCTTTGCATAAAAGTCAAAAAGAGGTTGTTGAAACTGCCTTAGATTTTTATTTTGACTATACGGATAGTGTTGTAGCGGATAGCGTAATTAAAGAGATAAAAAATGGTAGCATGGAAGTTTACTCTAGTGAGAATGTCTATGCAGAGTTGGGCATAGAGATTTGAATATAAAGTATTCAGATAAATCTGTTAAGGATTTAAAATCTTTTTCGCATCCAGATAGAATCTTGATTGTAAAAAAGATTCATTATCTAGCAGAAAATTTTGAATTACTTCAAAGTAGCAAAAAAGTAACTGAGTTAAAGGGAAGTGAATTTGACTCTGTGTATAGGTTTGTTGTAGCGAAGAAAATACGAGTACTCTTTAGAATAGAAGAAGATGAGATTATACTACTTATTTTAAGAGTTGGCTCAAGAAAAAATATATATTAAGTTGGAAAACAATGGGTGAAACAGTAGCTAAAAATAAAAAAGCCTATCATGATTATTTTATAGAAGAGAAGTTTGAAGCCGGGATGGTTTTGACTGGGAGTGAGGTTAAGGGGATTCGTGCGCACCGGGTTAATCTCAAAGACAGTTTTATCCGTTTTGTAAAGGGTGAAGCATATCTTTTTAATGCTCATATCGGAAGACTGGAGACGACACATCGATTTTACGGACATGAAGAAAGAGGAAGCAGAAAACTTCTTTTACATAAGAAACAGTTGGAGAAGATGCTCAAAGCCGTCACGCGTGACGGGTATACAATAGTGGCCTTACAACTCTACTTCAACGATAGAAATCTGGTGAAATTGCAGATTGCCATCGCAAAAGGGAAACAATTGCACGATAAACGAAATGATTTAAAAGAAAAAGACCAAAAGCGTGATGTTGAACGCTCTATGAAGGATTATTGATGAGATTCTTAGCTTTTTTAATTTTACTCAGCTCTTTACTTTTTTCTTTAAACTTTGAAGTCTCAGATACGAGCATTGAAAATGGAAGAACTTCATTATTTGAATTTAAAAAAGAAAAGGGTTTAGAGTATAAAAAACTAAAACTTGGAAAAAAAAGTTTTAATGTATATGATAATCCATTAGATAATTCAAAGATGTATGCGCTTTTACCTGTTAGTTATTATGAAAAGCCTAAAAATGAAACTTTAAAAATCATCTATGTGCAAAACTCTAAAACGAAAACTAAAAATATTGTTATTGAGATTAAAGATGGGAACTATAAAAAAGAGAGTATTCAGGTGACAAAGTCAAAGGTGAATCCCAAAGGTGAAGAGGTTAATGAAAGAATTAACAAAGAGTACCATGAAGCGATGAACATTTATGCCACATCTACAAAGAAAAACTATCTTTCTTCAGAGTTTATATTGCCAATGGATAGTTTTATAACAAGTGATTTTGGAAAAGCAAGAGTGTATAATGATACACTAAAAGGGTATCATAGCGGGACAGACTTTCGAGCTAAAGTGGGCACTCCGATTATTTCAAGTAATGATGGCGTTGTAGTTTTAGCAAAAGACAGATTTTATTCGGGTGGTACTGTTATTGTCGATCATGGGCAGGGAATTTATACCTGTTATTATCATATGAGTGCATTTTCGGTTACACTGGGACAGAAAATTTATAAGGGTGAAGAACTTGGACTATCAGGTGCAAGCGGACGTGTGACTGGCCCCCATTTACATTTTTCAGTAAGAGTTGGCGGTGTGCAAGTTGATCCTCTTCAGTTTGTGAAACTAATGAACAAAAATATTTTGACAAAGGAGATTTAAACATGAGTTTATTTCAAATACTAATGCTTGGGGCTTCGGCTTTTTTCGCATTTAAAATTTACGAACATATACAAACACTGCAAGACCCGGAAGAACCCAATTATAATAGCGATAACAATTATGATTTGGATGAAGAAGAAAAAACAGCAGACACTTTTTCACCGTTTTCTGCGGATGATTTAGTTGAAAAAGCAGATATGGCCTTTGAAGAGGGTGATAATCAAAAAGCTTTAGCTTTGTTAAATGAAGCGAATGCAAAAGATGAAAACAATGAAGAGATTCTTTTTAAAATCGCATATATCTTACAGCAAAGCGGAGATAACAATGAAGCATTAAAGTACTATAAAGATGCGCTTTCGCTTGATAAAAAGAATGAAGTTGTGCACAATGCAATGGCATCGCTTTACCGTGCAAACGCTGAATATACATCTGCAAAGATTCACCTCAAAGCTTCTTTGGATATTGATCCTGATAATCCTATAACATACTATAATTATGGAAATCTTTTAGTGGATATGGAATCTAAAGAAGAGGCGATGCAGATGTATGAAAAAGCACTTGAGCTAAATCCTGAGTTTAGTGAAGCTCAAAAAGAACTAGATAAGTTGCAAGAGTCTTAAAAATGAAAATTTTAGAGATATATCAGTTTCTGGACAATCTTTCACCATTTGATTTACAAGAATCTTGGGACAACTCGGGTCTTTTGGTTGGTGAATTTTCTCAAGATATTAAAACGATTGCTCTGAGTATTGATGTGGATGAAGCTTTGATAGATTCACTCGAAAATGACACACTTTTAATCACGCATCATCCTATAATATTCGGTGGATTAAAGCAGTTGGAATTTAGCAAATATCCTGCTAATTTAATCCAAAAAATGATACGAAAAAATATTTCAAATATTGCAATGCACACAAATTTTGATCAAACCCACCTCAATAATTTTGTAGCAGAAGATGTTTTAGGCTATAAAGTTATAAAAAAAGAGGGCTTTGTCGCATACCTGGAAATAAATGAAGATTTTCTGACATTCTCCAAGAAGATTTCTAAGGCTTTTGACTTGCCGCATGTTAGATGTGTGAAGTGTCATGATATGGTGAAGATAGCCGCACTCACGACAGGTTCAGGCTGTTCTCTTATGAAGTCAATCGATGCAGATTGTTTCTTGACCGGAGATGTGAAATACCATGATGCGATGGAGGCAAAAAGTATAAATTTATCTCTAATTGATATAGGTCATTATGAGAGTGAGCACTTTTTTGCTGAAATTTTGTTAAAACATTTGAAAAATTTAGGTTTAGAAGTTATAATTGCATCATCAAAGAATCCGTTCACATATATATAATCCAAAAGGAACCGAATGAACCAACATCTTAAACAGTTAATTGACCTCTCTAAAGTAGATAAAGAGATTGATGCGTTTGAACCTCAGATTGAAGAAGCAAATTATAATTATGAAGCAGCTTTAGCAAAAACTAAAAGTATTGAATCAGACATTGAAAATTTGACAACTGAGATTAAAGAAGAAGAGCTTAAAAGATCTAAAAATGAATTGCACTTAGCAGAACTTTCTAAGAAGCTTGAAGAAAACTCTAAAAAAAGTGCTGATATAAAAACTGAACGTGAAATGAAATCACTGCAGCTTGAAGAAGAGATTGCTAAAGAGCAAGTGACTTTTGCAAACGAAGAGATTGAAAGATTAGATAAAATCATCGAAGCTAAAAAAGAACAGACTGAAGCTGCAAAAGTGACTTTAGCTGAACTTCAGTCGAATTTAGAATCCGTAAAAGCTGATGTTGATGCGAAGCTTGCGGTTATCAATAAAGAAAGACAAGAAGTGTTTGTTGCTAAAGAAAAGCTTTTAAGCAATGTGAATCAAAAAGGTTTGGCATTTTATCAAAAAATCCGTCGTTGGGCTAAAAATACAACTGTTGTACCAGTTGAAGATCAGGCTTGTATGGGTTGTCATATGATTATTAATGACAAGATTTATGCAGATGTGATTAAAGCAGAAGATATTACAACATGTCCACACTGTGGTCGTATCCTTCATGTGGAAGCATCACAAGAATAACTAGAAATGCCTTTTAGCATTTTCTACTTCACCATAAGTGTTTTGCTGTATATTATAGCATTGCCGCTTTTGGTTTTTTTATCATTCAAACCAAAATACAAAGAATCAATTCCTGCCCGTTTTTTTCTTTTTAATAATCCACGTTTTAAGACTGACAATGGTGTATGGTTTCATGTCTGCTCCTTCGGTGAAGCAGGTGCATTAAAACCGATTTTAAAAGCACTAGAGGGTGAAGATATTAAAATAACTACAGTGACGCATACAGGTCAAGCTGTGGCTAAAAAGTATGATGCAGATGTAAGATATCTGCCTTATGAGATGTTTATCCCTTTTTGGGTTAAAAAACAAAGAGTGCTTGTGGTTTTAGAAGCAGAGTTTTGGTATATGCTTTTTTCTGTGATGCGTGCAAAGGGTGCGAGAGTGATTCTGCTAAATGCCCGTATCTCAGAAAAAAGTGCTCAAAAGTATCTTCAGTTCGCATGGTTTTATAAAAAGATGTTGCAACACGTTGAGATAATATATGCGCAAAGTGAGGAAGATAAAAATAGGTTTTTAGCTCTGGGTGCGAAAAATATTGAAGTGGTGGGAAACATTAAACTCGCCGGTGAAATTATTAGAACAAAAGAGTATACAAAGCCTGAGTGTGAAGTGATTGTAGCCGGAAGCACACATGATACTGAAGAAGAATCAGTTTTAAAAGCTTTTGTAGAGTACAGAAAACAAGTGGATGCAAAGCTTATTATTGTTCCAAGGCATCCCGAGAGATTTAATAGTGTGTATGAACTTATGAAACAATATGCTTCTATACATAAGTTGTCATTATCAAGATTTTCGCAAAATGAAAACTTTGAAGCAGATATGATTCTAATAGATGCAATGGGTGAGCTAAACAATATTTACGCAATAAGTGATATTGCAATAGTCGGCGGAGCATTTAAAGAGAAGGTTGGCGGACATAATCCGCTGGAACCGGCACACTTTGGCTGTAAGATAATTACGGGAAAACATTTTCATGACCAAAGAGAGTTGTATAAATATGTTCATCATGTACAGTATGTTGAAAGAGACGAGATACATAAAGCTCTTTTAGCAAGTGAAGTTTTACCCCCGTCTATGGTTGAAGAGACAATAAATTTAGAAACAGTAATAAATAAAATTAAGGAGTCATAAGATAATGGCTACAGAAAAAGCGTATAAAATATTAGCAATGCAAACGGGAGTTTCAAACTCTCAAGCAAAATCAATGATAGATAGAGGTTTAGTCTATGTTGGGAATAAAAAGGTGATGATTGCACGCGGTGAAATAGATGCAAAAACAATTTTCCGTGTAATAAAAATAGAACCGGCAAAACCAATCTTTGAAAATGATGATATTGTAGTGGTGGATAAACCTGCTTATGTGAATTCAGACGAGATTGAGAGACAGTTTAAGCCGGCTGTGTTACTTCACCGTTTAGACCGTGAAACAAGCGGTGTTTTGATGCTTGTTAAAAATGAAGAGTTTCGCGAGAAAGCTATTAAAGAATTTCAAAAAGACAATGTGTATAAAGAGTATGTTGCATGGGTGGAGGGGATTATCTCTGAACCCGTTGAAGTGGATAAACCTATTCTCACGCAAAAGAAAAACAACAAAGCATACTCTAATGTATCAGCAAAAGGAAAGCCTGCAAGAACAGAGTTTTTCCCGGATATAGTGAGTGCAAATAAAACAAAAATCAAGTGTATTATTCACCATGGCCGCACACATCAGATCCGTACACATTTACGTTATATAGATCATCCTATAGTCGGAGATGAGCAGTATGGCGGAAGACGTGCGAAACGTGTTATGCTTCATGCTGTGAAAGTGAGACTTTTAGGGATGGAGTTTGTAGCAAAAGAGCCAAAGATGTTCACTGATTTTCAGTAAGGTTTCTTTTTTTGGATATTTACATAGGCATAGACTTGGCTTGGGGAGAGAAAAATCTCTCAGGCTTTTGTGTCTTAATCTCTCATCCAAAATCTAAAAGTTTGAAAATTCTTGATATTCAACTTCTGAAATCGATAGATGAAATAGTTAAAGAGATACAAAAATATGAAGAGCATAAGGTTTATGTTGGTGTGGATGCACCTTTAGTTGTTCCAAATGAAAGTGGCAACCGTGAAATAGAAAAAAACTTCAACAAAGATTTTGCAAAATATAAAATCTCTATGCTTCCTGCAAATAGAAAAATCCTGAAAAAACATTCCCCGAATATTAGAAGTGAAGAGTTGTATAAAAAACTTGTAGCATCTGGATTTAAAAGAGATTTTAAAAACGACAAAGTGCTTTTTGAAGTGTACCCCAACGCAACTATTGCGATGCTTTTTAACAATCATAAAATTCTTCCCTATAAAAGAAAAAAAGGGCGTAATACTGAGTTTATCAGAGAACAGCTGGATATATATAAAAAGTATTTATCTAAAGTTGTTTCTGCGCACCCTCTTTTAAAAGTTGATATAAGAGAGTGTAAAGGGCAGAAATTAAAAGACTATGAAGATACGCTTGATTCATTGGTATGTGGATACAGTATGTACCATTGCCGCTTTAATGAGGCTAGATTTTATCAAGTGGAGGGCAACGACACCTTTGTAACGCCTGTAAGTTCTTGGAAGGTCTACATGCTTCAATGTTCCGATGATACACTTTACACAGGAGTGACAACAAACTTACAAAGAAGAGTGCAAGAACACAACACTTCTAATGTAGGTGCAAAATACACAAAAGTGCGAAGACCGGTGAAGTTGGTATATTTTGAAAATGCGGATGGTAAAGTTCACGCGATGCAAAGAGAGTACGCAATAAAACAACTCTCAAGAAAAGAAAAACTGGAGCTAATAAGTACATCTCCATAAATAATCCCATTTTCAGAAGCTTAAAAAGAGGGCTAATGTAAGGCGAAGATTCGTAGGAGCTACTAGTAGCTTCAAGGATTTTCAACGAAGCAGTAGCCCTCTTTTTAAACTTCCCTTCGGGCGAAAAGCAAATAGCCCTATTGCGTCGTTAGATTCCTTTGGATTAGCAAGCTAGTCCTGCAGAAATCTGCCTAGCACTAGAACTATTTGCTTTTCGCTGAAATTTGGGTTATTTATGGAGAGGTACTTAATATGTTTAAATTATATGTGGATGGAGATGCATTTCCAAATATCTTAAAACCTATACTGCTTAAACAAATCCAACGTTTAAATATCCAAACGATAGTGGTGGCAAATAAAAAAGTGAGTATCGGAAAATCAAGCTTAATAGAGTACATGATTGTCGAAGCCGGTGCTGATGAAGCAGATAATGAGATTGTTGCTATGCTAGAAGAGGGTGACTTGGTGATAACCGCAGACATACCTTTAGCAGACAGAACGATAAGCAAAAATGCTCATGCGATAGACCATAGAGGTGAGCTTTACAGTGTGGATAATATAAAACAGTATTTGGCGATGCGCAACTTAATGGAAAAAATCCGTGAAAGCGGTGAAATAACTAAAGGTCCTAAACCTTTTGGACAAAAAGATGCTGAGATGTTTGCAAACCAACTCAATGCATTTTTATCTAAATTAGCTATAATTCAAAAATAATAATTTTATAAGGTATTTTATGTTTGATACATTAACAGACTCGTTTACAAGTGCAATAAAAAAGATTCGTTTTCGTGATGATGACAAGGCGCTTACAAAAGCGCTTAATGAGTTAAAGAAAAACTTACTCAAAGCAGATGTGAATCACAAGGTTGTTAAAGAGTTAATAGTGAAAGTTGAAGCTGGCACGAAAGAAAAAGGGATTGGAAAAGATCAGTTTCTTGAAGCGATGCGTACAGCACTTTATGATCTTTTAGAAATCGGCGGAAGCAAAGGTTTCACTTTCTCGCCGAATCCTCCTACAGTTATTTTGATGACAGGTTTGCAAGGTTCAGGTAAAACAACCACCACCGGTAAGTTAGCGGTATATTTAAAAAATAAACAAAAGAAAGTTCTTATTGTTGCAGCCGATTTACAACGTTTAGCTGCGGTTGAACAACTTCGCCAAATCACTGCACAGATTGATGTGGAACTATTTGAAGAAACAGATTCCACCAACCCTGTGGAGGTTGTATCTGCTGCAATGAAGTATGCAAACTCTAAACTTTATGATGTGGTTTTAATAGATACAGCCGGTCGTTTGGCAATCGATGATGCACTTATGGGTGAATTAAGTGAAGTTAAAAAAGTGGCAAACCCTCATGAGATTTATTATGTGGCTGATTCATTGACTGGTCAGGATGCTATTCGAACTGCCACCTCATTTAAGGAACAAATCGGAATAGACGGTGTTATTCTTTCAAAGTATGACGGTGATTCAAAAGGCGGTGTGGCACTAGGATTATCTTCGCAAGTTCAAGTTCCACTTCGCTTCATCGGAAGTGGCGAGAAAATGGAAGATTTAGAAGTTTTCATACCTGAGCGTGTTGTAAACCGTCTTATGGGCTTTGGAGACATTGAAGGACTTGCTGAGAAAACCGCTTCTGTTATAGATGAAAAAGATGCAAAAAGGCTTACTCAAAAAATCAAAAAAGGGAAATTTAATTTTAATGACTTCCTTGAGCAGATGGAATCTATGAAAAAAATGGGTTCAATGAGTTCTATCATGGGAATGATTCCAGGAATGGGAAATATGTCCAAAGCTATTAAAGATTTTGATTTTGAGAATTCTGGTGAATTAAAAAATATCAAGGCTATGGTTTCTTCTATGACGGTGAAAGAGAGAGAAAATCCTGATCTTTTAAACAACTCTCGTAAGATTAGAATAGCAAAAGGTTGCGGTTTAACGCAGGTTGAAATCAACCGTATGATTAAACAGTTTAAAAATGCAGGAAAAATGGCGAAAAAATTCTCCGGTCCCAAGGGAATGAAAGATCTTCAAGCCATGATGGGACAGATGGGTGGAGCCGGAGCTCTTCCTCGCTAGTAAAATGCAAAATAGCAATGCATCTTCTGCGTTGCTGCGTTCGTCATGCACAATAGTGCACTTCCTCACTATGCGCCTTGAATATACATCACTCTTTTACCTTTTACTATTGGGCTTGAGCGTATGGAATATTATATAACTATTTACTTCTTTACTTTTAAGAAACACTTAGCTATAATTCCGCCATCGTAATAACTTCTGAAATAATCCCTCTGTGATTAGAAGGTATCTTGTAAACCAAGATATAAGACGCCAAAAGGCGGTAAGAGGCACAATAAACTATTCGTATTTTATTCTGCAAAACACCCCGAAAATGTATCAATATTTCGAAAGAAATATCTTTAGTGCCATAGCGGCTAGCATAGATAGATGGACTTTGTTCATATATCGTTTAAATAATACTTAGGAACATAATATGACAGTAATCAGACTTACTCGTATGGGAAGAAAAAAACAACCTTTTTACAGAATCGCTGTAACAGATAGCCGTAAACGTAGAGATGGCGGTTGGATTGAACTAATTGGACATTATAACCCAATGCCAGTTGAAAAAGTTTTAGTGATTGATAATGAAAGACTTGATTATTGGTTAAGCACTGGTGCTCAAATGAGTGACCGTGTTAAAAAGATAACTGGCCGTTAATTATGATTTGTGATTTCGTTGCCCAATTTGCAAGACTTATAGCTTCTAATCCTGAAGATATAAGAGTTGAAGTTAAAGAAGGTGGTGAAGTGACAGAGATAGTGCTTTTTGCTAATCAAGCGGACATTGGTAAGCTCATAGGTAAAGAGGGCAAGATGATCGGTGCGATAAAAACTGTCATCTCCGGCTGTAAAGCTAAAGATGGTGTGAGTTACCGTATTAATGTCGAGGCCGTGTAAACTTCCATGACGAGCAAATTTTACAAAGTAAAATTTAGCCGGAATGGATTAAAGTTTACTCGGAAGCAGTTTAGATGAAACCGCAAAAAAAAGAACAACTCCTTCATATCGCAACTATCGGCAAAACTGTCGGTATTCATGGCGATATGAAATTCCACGATAAATCAGACTTTCCAGAACAATTTTTTGATGGTGCAACTTTTTTTACAAATCTAAAAAAAGAGATCACCTTAGATGATGTGGATTTAGATAGAGGCCTGATTAGAATCAAGGGTGTTAACACTGTTGAAGAGGCTAAAAAATTCACCAATGCAAAACTTTTTACAACACGGGATGAAACGAGAAAAAATTGCCATCTAGAAGAAGGCGAATTTTTTTGGTTTGATATTGATGATTGTGAAGTATATGAAGATGGTGTGCGTTTAGGCCATGTGCATGAAGTTGAAAGAATTGCAATTACAAACTATTTGGCAATGATTACGGATGAGAAGTTAGTGGAAAAAGGACTTCCTAAAAAGTTTTTAATCCCATTTCATGAACCATTCCGTGTAAGTGTGGATATAGAGAAAAAAATCATCATTGTTAATGGTGGTATGGATATTTTAGAAGCTTCTTAGATATGAGATTTACTTTCGTAACACTTTTTCCTAACCTCATTGAAGGTTATTTCCAAGATTCTATTTTAAAACGTGCTATTGATAAAGAGTTATTTAGTGTGGATTATCTCAATCCAAGAGATTTTTCTTTAAATAAGCATTCTAAAGTGGATGATACTGCCGTTGGTGGCGGTGCCGGTATGGTTATGAATCCGCAACCTCTTTGTGATGCGCTTGATAGTTTGAAAACAAATAACCCTGACATTCACATTATATTTTTAACTCCTGTGGCAAAGCCTTTTAAGCAAAATGATGCAAAAAGATTGGCAAAAAAATCTCATGTTGCTTTCGTGAGTGGTAGATATGAAGGAATTGATGAGAGAGTCATAGAAGAATTTGCTGATGAAGTGTTCAGTATTGGGGATTATATATTGACAGGTGGTGAGTTGGCATCACTTGTACTTTGTGATGCAATAAGCAGAAATGTCGAAGGTGTTCTAGGAAATAGTGAATCTCTAAGTATAGAGAGTTTTGAAAGTGAGTTACTAGAAGCACCATCATTCTCTAAACCAAAAGAATATAGAAATCTTGTGGTACCTAAAGAATATTTAAAGGGAAATCATAGTAAAATTCGCACACTAAAAATAGCCCTGTCCGAATGTAAGACCAAATTTTTCAGGCCAGAGCAGCTTTTAAAGCATATTACAAGGAAACCTTATGAGAAATAAATACATAGAAAACTTTGAAAAAGCACAAGTGGCTGAGAAAACTCTTCCAGACTTCCGTGCTGGCGATACAGTGAAATTAGCTGTAACAATTAAAGAAGGCGAGAAAACTCGTGTTCAAGCATACGAAGGTGTATGTATAGCAAAACGTGGACAAGGAACTGGACAAACTATCACAGTTCGTAAAATTGGAGCAAATGGTATTGGGATTGAGAGAATATTCCCAATTTATTCTGATTCAATCAATGAAATCAAAGTTGTACGCCGTGGTCGTGTTCGTCGTGCTAAACTATTTTACCTTCGTGAACTTGCAGGTAAAAAAGCTCGTATTAAAGAACTTAGAAGAAAATAATCTTCTAAGCTCCACTTTTAAACTCCACCCTTTTAGATCTTCTTTTACTTTTTCTTTCAACTAAATCTTTAGATATAATACAAAAATTTGAATTCTTGAATAAGGTCAGCATATGAAAACATATATTATAGGTTATGGATCACTTTTAAATCGAAGCTCTTTAAACCGCACCTTGCCTCAAGTAAAAAAAATAGAACCGATTTACTTAAATCAATATTGCAGATATTGGCACGCTAATGAAAATATCACTCCCACCTTTTCTTCCACTTTTTTAGGTGTCAGTAAGTCTGAACATAGTCGAATTAATTGTATCATTTTCGAAATAGAAGAATCCTTCTTGCCGGTTATAGATAAAAGAGAGTTTTTATACCATAGAGAGCAAGTTAATCTAAATGATATTGAATTTACAAGTAATCAATTTGAAATAAATACAGATGACAATATTTGGATATATATTACAGATAAGCCTTCCTTGGCATCCAAAGAATTCCCCATTATTCAATCATATGTGGATGTATGTTTATCTGGAGCTATGCAATTGGAAGAAGAATTCAACTTAGAGAATTTTGCGATTGATTTTATAAAAACAACAAAGCAATGGTCTCCAAGTTGGGTCAATGATCGAATCTTCCCAAGAGCTCCACATATTCACCAGCCGGATGCATACAGAATTGACATCATGTTGAGTGAGAATATCAATCAATATTTCAGTAAAATAATCATAGAGTAAAGGAAGATTATGCACCCTAAAGATAATACAAGTGCTTTTAAAGCATTTATATTTAAACGTTCAATATTGATGATTTTTATAGGTTTCTTAATTCTCTATTTTTTAATCTCTTTATTGTTTTCGCTAGTTTACTTTTTTTTAGTTGATTCGGCATCTATTTCGATACTCTCAATATTTAAGTTTTCTATTCTTTCATCATTTAATTTTAGTATTGATAAAGAAATCACCGGAAGTGATTATTTTTTTATAGCCAATTTTTTACATAAAATCAGTGCTTTGATTTTATCAACTATTTTTACAGCAGCAATAGTATTGAAGTTTTTTTATCTTCCTGTTTTTTTTGAGTTCAAGAAAAAATGTAACTATCTAGAGGATAGCAATAAGCTGATAATCACTTTTTATAACAGTGTGGATATTTTTGTTACAAATTGTCGAGTTAGAGTTTATTGTAGAAAAGAGATTATTGAAGACA
>JACNLH010000106.1:5968-9358 GCA_014381585.1 Candidatus Sulfurimonas ponti | reverse complement strand
AAGTATATTGCTACTTGGAGTTATGTTTGGTGCAACTTTGCTTGCAGATTTTACAAGAGTTGAAATGGGTGCTGGCGCATGGAAAAGCTCGCCAAAAGGTTTTGCTTCTTACACCGCAACTGGACTTACTGCTTATGATGTATCAACTGAAAAAGAAGAGACAAATCCGTATGTTTGGATTTTAATCAAACATCCTATCCCTGTTTTGCCAAACTTAAGATTAGAGTATGCAGATGTTACAACAAAAGGTATTGCAAATGGTGCTTTTAAAGAGTTTACAGCTGTAAATGCAAATACACAATTAGATTTGACACAGTTTGACATTGTTCCTTATTATAATATCTTGGATAATACGGCTTGGGTGACACTGGATTTAGGTTTAGACATTAAGCTTATTGATGCTTCTTTTAGAGCCGACGGTGTAACGGGTGTGACAGGAGGCGGTTCTTCGTATACTGATTCTGCTTTACTTCCAATTCCCCTTATTTATACAAGATTACGATTAGAAATCCCTGGGACAGATATAGGATTAGAAGGAGATGCAAAGTTTATTACATATAGTGATTCGACTATTTATGATGTCCGTGTGAAAATTGATTACACCTTAGATTTTGTGCCAGTTATTCAACCTGCAGTGGAGATCGGATATAGAAAACAGAAGTATAAAATCGATGAAGATGATTTAGATGGAAAACTTAATATGGAATTTTCTGGAATATATGCAGGTATTATGCTTCGTTTTTAAAAAGCTTTGTTTTTTAGTATGAGCGGTGAAGTATCGCTCATATATCTTTCATCCAAGATGATTATCTCACACTCTAACCAAACAGCAAACTCTATATAAACTCTTTTTTGCGCTTCTTTTATAAGATATATTGCATCTTCAAAAGTTCCTTCGCCATTGTTTACCAAAAAGTTTGCATGCTCTTGGCTAAAACACATATCTCCTTTAAGTATTCCTTTGAGTCCGACAGCTTCTATGAGTCTTCCGGCGTAATCCCCCTTGGGATTTTTAAAACAGCTTCCGGCACTTGGAGTGGAGGGTTGGTTTGAGCGCATTTTTTTAAACATTTCAACTTTTTTTGCATCAAAACCTTCATGCAGCTCAAAGCTAACTTCTAAAATCGGTGAACGTATGTCTGTATATCTGTATCCGTATTCGATATCTTCTTTTTGAAACACTCCTAGAGTGGTCTCAACACAGACAAGATAGTTAAATATCTCATACTCTTTGAGTCCCGCATTCATGTATACTAAACCGCCAAGAGTTCCAGGAAGATGAGAAACTAATTCAAAATGGGCAATATTGTTTTTTTTACAATATGAAGCGATTTTACCTGAGGGTGTTGCCCCTCCTATTTTTAAAAGACCATCTTCTATTTTTATATAATCGTATTTTTTGGAAAGTATCATCAGTGGCGGTGGTTGCGTACCTATGAGAGTGTTGTTGCAAGAACCTAATAGATAGTGTTTATCGGTGAAGTCAGAGGATTCTTCTAGAAGAGAAACCTCGATTTTTTCTCCTATCTTAATAGAAGAGTACTTAGAAAAGTTTATAAGTTTTGTAGCCATCACTCTACAAATTCTGGAATCATATTGAAAATATTTGTAGAAAAGTCTGTCATGGAGTTGAGCATCCAAGGCATAGTTAAAACGATTACAATCACAACACCGAGAATCTTAGGAATAAAAGAAAGTGTCATCTCATTAATCTGGGTGGTTGCTTGAAAGATAGAAACAGCAAGTCCTAAAAACATACCTGTAAGGAGTCCAGGCAGAGCAAGCAGTAAAGCCATTTTGAACGTTTCAACACCTAATGATACAAGTTTCGCTTCCATTTAGCCTTTCCTTAACTCTGTGTACTCTGTGGGAATAAGATAGTCTTTCACTTTCATCGGAACATCGTAAAAGCCATGTTTGTATCCTATCTCAAAGAGTGTGTCTATCGCTTTGTATTGAAGCTCGCTGAGTGTGATGGATTCATCATTTGCATAAAGCTCAAGGTATCTGTCTAAAGTGGCCGCATCAATTCTAACCAAGTCTCTCTCAAGGAGCATTTTGGAGAGTCTGTCTTTGTGATCGCGTGCCACTTGGACTGCTTTTGTGAGAGTTGCTTCGTAGTCAATAGCACGGTTGATAGGCAGAGAGCGGCGAATAGCCATTCCACCAAGAGGAAGAGGTAAGTCATAACCTGCCAATTCTTGCCAAATATCCCACATTTCAATCTCAACTTCAAGTGCATCATCGTATGTTAAAATCGATTCGTGGATTAAAACACCGGCATCGACTTCACCATTAAGAACTGCTTGCTCTATTTCTAAAAAGTTCATGTATGTGACACGTGCATCAGGAAACTTTATACGAAAAAGCATAGCATTGGTTGTATGTTCACCGCTGAGTGCCACTTTAAAGTTTCTTTTGAGTTTTGCACCTTTTTTCTTGATGACTTTTGGGCCGTAGCCTTCACCAAAGCTGACAGCGGTTCTAAGGGGTGCGTAATCTTCTCTGATATGAGGGTATAAAGCAAAACTGATTGCAACTATGTCATAAACACCGTTAAGTGCATCAACATTAAGTGTTTGAATATCTTTGGCAATATTGTCGAATGTGATTCCATCCATATCCACCCAGCCAAATTTAATGGCATAGTACATAAAAATATCGTCAGCGTCAGGAGAATGGGCTATAAGTGTTTTTTTCATATTTTAGTTTAAATCACCGTCTTTCCAGTATTTTGTACCTTGTATTGTCGCTTGAAGCGCAATACCGTTTTTTGTAAGTTTGTAGAGTCTGATGCCGGGAGCCACAGTTACAGCTTTACTGATTGCGCCACCGCTTTCACCGACTTTTAGAGCAGCATCAGCTTGTGCATTCGCTTCCCAGCCACTGTTGACAAAGCTATCAAAGACCTCTTTGTTTTCAAATAAAAACACAGCACGGAAATCTTTCACTCCAAGTCCGAAACCAAGCCCGCCTGAGCCCATGTTCATATAAGTGTTTTCACCCGTTTTACGATTATGTGCGAGTCCGGTTCCGCCCTCTGCACTTAAAAGTATAAGGTTGACGCCAACATTTGAAAATGTCGCATAACCATAAGACATATTCAGTGATTTTTTAGCTTCCGGGGCATGCTTGTAAAGTAAGGCTAAAATCTCTTTAGATTCTTGAATCCTTTCTGCCCGCAAATCTTCCTTACTTTTTCCAGACCAAAATCCGGAGAACATAAGCACTGCAAGTGATAAGGCTATTAATAATTTTAAATGCTTCATGGAAATCCTTGCTCTTTTAAATCAAACAAATTATAGCACATTAAAGAATATATGGATAAAATGCACAAGAATATAAAAATATGACATATTGCCATATTTTTTATCCTCCTGATAAAAATTA
>JACNLH010000106.1:0-5826 GCA_014381585.1 Candidatus Sulfurimonas ponti | reverse complement strand
AAAATTTAACATAAGTGAGCCCAAGATGGATGCAAACAAACAAAAATCATTAGACTTAGCGATGAAGCAAATTGACAAAGCTTTTGGAAAAGGTGCTTTAATGCGTCTTGGGGATAAAGTGATTGAACCGATAAAATCTATAAGCACCGGTTCTTTAGGACTGGATTTAGCTTTAGGAATCGGGGGTATTCCTCAAGGCCGTGTTGTTGAAATATATGGACCGGAGAGTTCTGGTAAAACCACTTTGGCGCTTCAAATCACAGCAGAATGTCAAAAAGATGGCGGTGTGTGTGCTTTTATAGATGCGGAACATGCACTTGATGTCGGATATGCTAAAAACCTTGGTGTTGATGTTGAGAATTTACTTGTCTCACAACCAGATTACGGTGAACAAGCTCTTGATATAGTTGAAACAATTGCAAGAAGCGGAGCGGTTGATTTAATAGTTATAGATTCTGTTGCAGCACTTACACCAAAGTCTGAAATAGAAGGCGAAATGTCTGATCAAAATGTCGGTGTTCAGGCCCGTTTAATGTCTAAAGCACTTAGAAAGCTTACGGGTGTCTTATCCAAGATGAATTGTACGGTTATATTTATTAATCAGATTCGTATGAAAATCGGTATGATGGGTTATGGCTCTCCTGAGACAACAACGGGTGGAAATGCACTGAAATTTTATGCATCTGTCCGTATAGATGTTCGTCGAATTGCTTCACTAAAACAAGGTGAAAGTCAGATTGGAAACCGTGTTAAAGCAAAAGTTATTAAAAATAAGGTGGCACCGCCATTTCGCCAAGCAGAATTTGACATAATGTTTGGTGAAGGAATCTCCAAAGAAGGCGAGTTGGTTGATTATGGCGTTAAATTGGATATTGTTGATAAAAGCGGTGCATGGTTTTCATACGGTGAAGCAAAACTTGGTCAGGGCCGTGAAAATGTGAAAGCTAAGTTTAAAGATGAACCGGAATTAGCAAAAGAAATCGAAGAGAAAATCAAAGTTGCGATGGGAATGAGCGATGTGATGATTATGGACTCTGTTGAAATAAGTGATGCAGACGTATAAGGGCTCAACTAAATTTTAACCAAATTTAGATAAAATTATTTTAATTAATATATGAATTTGGAGATAATGGATGTTTATAGATAGCGTAAGTGCAATCGAAGTAATGGATTCTCGTGGAAATCCTACAGTAAAAGCAACAGTTGAGTTAAGTGATGGAACGATTGAGAGTGCTATAGTGCCTTCAGGTGCAAGTACAGGAAAACGCGAAGCATTAGAGTTACGTGATGGCGATGAACGTTATATGGGCAAGGGTGTTCTTAAAGCTGTAGGACATGTGAATAATGAAATCTCTGATGCTCTATTAGGGCTTTCACCATTCAATCAAGCAGTTGTTGATGCAACGATGAAAGAAATTGACGGTACAGACAATTATGGAAATCTAGGTGCAAATGCAGTTTTAGGTGTATCTATGGCCGTGGCACGCGCAGCAGCAAAATCTCTAGGAATGCCTCTTTATCGTTACCTTGGCGGAGCCAATGCGATGGTCATCCCAACTCCGATGTTAAACATTATCAATGGCGGTTCTCACGCTGACAACTCTGTTGATTTTCAAGAGTATATGATTGTTCCAGTTGGATTTCCTGATTTTGCAGAAGGTCTTCGTGCATCTGCTGAAGTGTATCATAATCTAAAAGCTATTTTAAAAGCTAAAAAGCATAATACCGCTTTAGGCGATGAAGGCGGTTTCGCACCGGATTTATCTTCTAATGAAGAACCGATTCAAGTGATTATGGAAGCGATTGAAAAAGCTGGATATAAACCAGGAGAGCAAATTGCTATAGCTCTTGATGTTGCAGCTTCTGAATTGGTGGTTGAGGGCGGTTATAGATTAGAGTCTGAGAATCGTACAATCACAAGTGAGCAATTAGCAGATTATTATGTGGATTTATGCGCTAAATACCCAATTGTATCTATTGAAGACGGTTTAAGCGAAGATGATTGGGCTGGATGGAAAGTTCTTACTGAGAAACTCTCAGATAAAGTTCAGCTTGTCGGAGATGACCTTTTTGTCACAAATGTGAATATCCTTAATGAAGGAATTCAAAAAAATATAGCCAACTCTATTCTTATCAAACCAAATCAGATCGGTTCTGTATCTGAGACTATGCTCACTGTCCGTCTTGCACAAAGAAATGGATACACTTGTGTTATGAGTCATCGTTCTGGCGAAAGTGAAGATGCTTTTATCGCTGATTTCGCTGTAGCATTGAACTGTGGTCAAATCAAAACAGGTTCTACTGCACGTGGAGAGAGAACTGCTAAGTATAACCGTCTTTTAGAGATAGAAAATGAAGTTTTATATGGCGAATACTTAGGTTCTGCACTTTTTAACTAAGAGCTGTTATGCAAGAAGAACTTTTTGAAGATATAGAAAGTAAGGGTGGTATCACGCAAGAATACCTGGGCCTGTCTATCACTAAATTTTTAGTTCTTCTTCTGATCGTTTTAGCTTTTGGAGTCTACATCGGTATTATTCTTTACGGTGCAAATTCTGTAGAAATTTTAATGGGTCTTCAAGATTATGAACTTTACTTGGAAGAGGAAGTTCATAGGTTAAAACAAGAGAATGCACAACTGCAGCGTGAATACTTTGAGCTTAAAGAGATTTCTGCTCAATAATGATATAATACTTTCAATATAAAAGGAGTTCTCTTGAAAAGAGTGGTGTTGAGCACATTTTTATTAATGCTATCTCTTGAAGCTAGAGAAAATCCATTTTTCCCTTCAGAGGGAGAAAAAGATCTTCCATATACTTCTAACTCAAGCGCTAATTTACCTGAACTCAAACGTGCAAGTCTTAGTTTGCCCTCACATGCCAGAGTTATAAAAAAAGTCACTGTTGAGTATGAAAGTCTTGATGCTTCTCTTGAAACTAAAGAGATAGAGTTGAATCATTCTGTTGATTGGCATCTTCCTATATTTATTTCACAAAGTTTTTCTCAAGATGAAGCGGAGCCAAAAACAAAAAAAGTGATTAAAGAAGTTGTAGAGAAGAAAAAAGATGTTTATAAAAAGATTGCTTCAATTCAACATGCTAAATTTTTTGTTTTTAAAAATCATTTAAAAATCATTACAGAAGACAAACTTATTCGTAATTTTTTGTTAGCGCAACCGCACAGAATAGTATTGGATTTTAAAAGAGAGTCAAGTTTAAAGACATATATTAAAAATATGCAAAACTCAGTCTTCACTAAGATTAGAGTTGGAAACCATGATGGATACTATAGGGTTGTGATTGAGCTTGACGGGTATTATAGATACAAGCTGCATAATCAAGCTGATGGATGCCTTATCACACTTCAATAAATAAAAAATTATTTATGGAAAATTGATCCCACAAATTTATCAAACATACTCTCTTTTTTATCATCAAGAGGGTATGCATTTTTTTTGTTAGGTTTTGCTCCGCCTTTTTTAAAAAGGTTTAGCTTATCCTCTAGATAGTGAGAAGCTTCTTTGAGTGCTTTTGCTTCAAAATTATTCATAGTCTAAGATTCTCTCTATCTCATTCATAGCAGAATCATTTTTGAGTGTGAATTTGATTGCTATTCGTCTGGATGCATCTTTGTCTTCACGGCCATTCACCATTATTCTATCCGTATAAGAACGTCCACTCGCTTCAAGGAGAGGTTTTAGATTGTTTCTTGATGTATACTCAAGTCCTGCTAAGTAACTCATCACGGCAAATGCTCTTTGTTGTGAAATATTTAGATTAAGTAAGTAACCGCCATCACTATCTGTGTGCCCTTCGATAACAATACGATCTATTTGATCTTTAATATTTCTATTGGACATTAGAGCAGTCATATACTCTATATAAAGCTTTTTGAGAGCCACTTTTGAAGATTCTTGAAGAATCACTTCATTCTTAGCAAATAAAATACTTGAATCAAGTTGAAGGGAACCGCTGCTAGGATCAATTTTAACTTTTTTTCCCAGTGCAGATTTTAGTTCCGCGATAACTTTAATTCTTATACCTGTGAGGCTTTTTATTTGTGCTTTTTGTGCTTTGAGTTTTGCAACCAGCTTATCATAGTCTGTTTCTTTTTCCTCTAAAATTCTTAGCAAATCAATAAGTTTTTCATCTTTTAGTTTAAGTGTATCTTCTTTATTGGTTAGAGTGTTTGAGAGAATAAGGACTTTACTTTCAAAGTCTTGCAGCTTTTTATTTTGCTCTGAGTCTTTTGCTTTGCTTTCGTCTAAAAGGTTTTGCATAATGATGATTTTATCATTGAAGTCATCAATTTTCATATTGTGCGCCAGAAGGATATTGTTTAAGTTTACAATTTCATCAGTTTTGAGCTTTAGAGCATCTGTCGTAATCATCAAAGCATCTTCTGAGTTTTGTAAATCTTTCATTCTTTCAGCGAGCAGTTTTTTCAGCTTTTGAATCTCGCTGTCTCTCATAAACAACATGTTTATTTTTGTATCCAGTGAATCAGATGTTGAGTCTAAGCTGTTTTTTAATATCATAGATTTTACAACAATAGCACCGATCAATAGGATGAAAATAAATAATAATCCTGCCATAAGATCGGCGTAGGATATCCAAAAATTAGTATCGCTATCAGCGGAAGATTTTTTCTTGAACATCTTATTTTGCTCTTGCTTGGTTGGTTACCATTCTGTGATATGTCTGTATAGAGTTCTGCACTTCTTCGCTTTGTAAGCTTACATGTGTGGCAAAATCAGCTAGCTTAACAACAATATCCCCGACTTCTGTATCAATTTTTTCAAAAGTTTTATCTAAAGATATTGTTAATTGCGCATTGAATATTTTAGAGTTTTTCTCAAATTCTTTTGTAGCATGTGTAAAATCTTTAAGATGTTTTTCTATTTGATTTCTGGCTTCAAGAGCACTTTGGTCTGTATCCATTGCTTTTAGTGTTGCAGAAAGATCAGTGGAAGCCACTTTTAGATGATTTGCAATTCTGGTGAAGTTTTGGTTGCTCTCATTCATTATCTCTTTCATGTTTGTTAAGTGTTGCTCATTGAGTGTTTTCACAAAGTCAAGATTGAAAGTTTCTTTGAGTGCTTCTATAAATCTATTGTCTTTAACTCCATATTGAGCATACTTAAAGATTCTGAGTTCATCTTCGCTCCATAAGTAAGCTGCAAAAGATGATTTGATATGTATAAAATATTTATCAACTTTACTTAGACCGCTTTTTTCAAAGTATGTCCAGATTAAAGAAAGTAAGATTCCATAAATTGAAGCGTAAAAAGCTGAACCCACACCGCTAAGCAATATGCTTATTTCTTTATCCAGTGCTTGTGTGTCTGCAACTGAAAAGTTTGGCATTGAAATTGCAATTGCTAGAAATGTACCCAAAATACCAAGCATTGGAAACACTGAAGAAGCAACAGCAACAAAGTTGTTGTTTCTAATGTCAGAATAGTAATTTTCTAAAAATTTGTCCATATCAAGAATAGATTTTTTTTCTCGATTTAAAACTAATGTGTTTTTTTCTAAATTTTGTCTTAACTCATCTTCCATAAGAAATCTATATCCACGCATTTTACAAATACTGTAGTTCGCATTATGTTTTGAAAAGAGTAAGAATATAAAAAATATTATACCTATGACTGCCACTGAAGAGGCTGGTACATTCATTGGAAGAATTCCAAGGTAACCAAGTATGATAGCTACGAAAAACAGCGCTGGAATGGTAGATATAACGATAAGGTTAGCAGAACATTTTACAGTGTTTAATACTTTTGACATGCTTTTGTTTCCTGGGTTGATAGAGTTTTAATTATTA
>JACNLH010000163.1 GCA_014381585.1 Candidatus Sulfurimonas ponti | reverse complement strand
AATCGCCTGAGCTTTTTTCGCACCCACACCATGTAAAGCACTTAATTCTTTTTCGCTTGCACTATTAATATCAACAGCACCAAACACCAAACTCACTCCCAGTAAAACCATAGCTAAAATTTTCATTCCAACCCCTTTATATAATTTCACAAATAGTATACAATAAAAAACATATTTTATTGCATATTTGTCAAATATTGTTTGATATAATCAAAAGGGATTCTTTCTTGTTCCAGCCTAAAATTGCATTCTATATTTTTATATACACCCATCTCTGCTGCTGTGAGGTTTTTTAAGATTGGATGTTTTTTTGTTGCAGTAGTGTATAGAATTGCCTTTGATTTGAATGTATCCATAGTGTTTTGATCCATAAACAAAGATAGAGCATTACTGAAATATCCCCTCAACTGAGATAATATCGCAAACCCGTCCATATCAATATCGCCCCAATACAATATATTTTTCTTCTCAAGCCATATCACCTCTTTTAACATAGCCACCCCATAGCCATGTCCAAAAATCACAATGCTCTCTTTCATCTTAGGAAAAGATAAAAATGTAATCTTGTTTTCCACGATAAATACTTTGGAACACTTTATATCCAGTGTTTTAAGTGCATCGACTGTCAATGTTACATCTTCTAAACCACTCACTCTCAAATCATCATCCAAGATTCTGAATCTCACTTGAGCCAAAGGGTGTTTAAGATTGTATTTTTTCTCAAATGCATACTCAGATATGGAACTTAAAACCTCAGTCTGCAAAATATTTGAGAGTAAAATATCTAAAATCTTTTTATGTTTTTCTATATATTTTGTATCTATATCTTTTAAACTTATCTCTCGTATATAGATATTTGGACTTGGATTGTGTATAAAAAAGTCTATTATTCTAAAAAAGTTTTCCCAATCTCGCAAATACTCTAAAATCAAAAATGGCTTCTTACAGATATAGTCTCTAAGCTCTGGATAAAGTGCTAGCAAGTTTTTATAATGCGCTACAAATTCACCATATTGAGCGCTCTTCTTTGTGATATGCAAATATTCTTCTAGATTTTCTATCTGAATTTTCACCGGTAAAGTCTGTTTGCCTAGAGACTTGAAGTTGAATTCTTTATAAAGTACAGGGATATTTGATTTTTTTAAACTTTGAATATCTTTTAGAATCGTGCTGAAATTATTTTGTATATCTTTTTCTTGTATATTTTTGAGAGCTATTTGTATTGGAAATATATTATTTTGTTCTATATAACTTTTAAATATCTCCCCTCTTTCATAGTATCTATCTATCTTTTTATACAGTGCTTCTATGTCAAAATACTTCACCTGCAACTCTTATTTTTTCTTATTTTTAATGTACTCTTCTATCTGCATTGATATCAAACTCGAATCCATCCCATCTTGGTTATGAACAAAATGCACACTGCTCACATAAGGTTCAATAACATTGATTTTTTGTTTTGGGGTTATAACTAAAAGTTGCAGTTTTAACTTTTCAAACAATCGTAAAGCATACTTCGTGCTCTCATCACTTCCCCGTCCAAATGCCTCATCAATCATCACAAACCTAAACGACCTGCTTTGAATTTTGTTGTGCTCAAGTCCAAACTGGTATGCCAAAGATGAAGCTAAAACAGTGTACGCAAGTTTTTCTTTTTGACCACCGGACTTCCCTCCGCTGTGCGCATAGTACTCTTTAGTGCTATGATCACTCACATACTTTTCAATCGCACTGAAATCAAACCAGTTTCTCACATCACTTACCGTTTTTCTCCATTTTTTATCAACTTCACCAAAACCCTCTCGCATATTGAATCGCTCTATCAACTCTTTTATCTGTAAAAACTTCTGCTCATCATAGACATTGTCATCATCCACCGCACCGCTAGTCATCTGTTTAAGATTTTGTTTGAACTCTTTGATATCTTGGTTTGAAGAGACACTTGCAATGAGCTCTATAAAGGTTCCATCGCTGTACTCTATATCTGTAAGTGATTTGTTTATAGTCTCAATTTTAGTTTTTATTTCGTTTGAGTGTTGCTCTAAAGTGCTTTGCAATATCACAATATTTTGAATGGTTTTTTCTTTAAACAGCTCTTTAAACTTTTTCTGCCACTTTGGAAGATTGTCTTTTTTGAGTTCCTCAAGTTTTTTATTGAACTCCTCACATGTGTCCACACCTGCATACAACTCTTTTGAGACAACCGGAAACTCATTGATAAACTTGTTTTGCAAAGAGACTATTGCAGTGGAGTATTTATGAACTCTGTCTTTGTATTTATCTATATCTTTTTGGATATGTTCTCGGAGTTTTGTTTGGGAAGTTTTCATGGTGTGTAACTGTATCGGCGTAGTTAAAACTTTTTCTCTTACACTGTCTAGTTTTATTTTTATAGCATCTTCAAGTGTTTCATTTTCTAGAATAAGCTTTGTTTTATTTTGCTCCAACTCTCTTGTCTCTATCTTTTCTTCCAACTTTCCAGATTCTGAGATGAGTGTATCGAGTTTATTCTTTGCATCTTTGTATTTTATTTGTGTCTGAAAAAGTGTGTCTTTGAGTGTTTGTATAATATCACTGCTTTTTTCAAGCTCCTCTTTTTCAGTGTTTAAAACTTCTATCTCTTTGGTGAATCTATACCAGTTTATCTTTTGGAAACTCTCATACTTCAGGGCATCTCGCAAGAGGTCTCTTTTTCTTTGAAGATTTTTTTCTTTTACCTTCACCTCAGAAAGTCTTGTTTGCACAAAGTCTTTTTTCTCTGCAACACTCTTGTATTGTTCTTCAAACTCCTGAAGTTTAGAGATATTGTCCCAACCTAAAATCCATTTCGATTTATCATTTATATCAAACCTATCATCTTTTTCATGTCTGCTTAGATTTGTTTTAAACTGCCCGTTTATGCTCAGAGCTTTTTTAAACCTTCTAAAATCATCAAGAGAGTCCACGCAGGGAATGTTGAACCTTTCATTCAATATATCTTTTACAACCTCAAAATAAGCGCTATCAGCCTTCACCTGAACTTTTGAGACAATAGAGTTAAGGGTGTTCTCAACATAGTTGTTCTTTTGTTTTTTTGTATCCACTTTTAAGTAGACAAGCTTGCCTTTTAAATTCGTTTTATCCACATATGTGCTGATTCTTTCATATAAATCATTATCGACTAAAAGTGATAAGGCGGTATTATGAAGTATCCGCTCAATGGCTCCGTTCCAAGATGCATCCTGCACTTCTATGAGTTCACCGACAAATGGCAATTGCGTCACATCAAGGTCTAGTTCTTGCGCCATGGTGTCTCTCATCTTAGAGATTCTATGCGGTATATTTGAAGGATTGTTTTTAAGATACACTATCTCTTCACCTAAAAGCTTCAACTCTTGATTATATTTTTCTAAACTCACCGTGTCTATAGAAATCTGATTCTCATAAAGTGTTTTTTCTTCTTCTATATTTTCATATTGCTCTTGCATCTGTGCTTGGGTGAGCAAAAATCTATGCTCATTGGAAACAGCCCCAAATTCTAACTTTTTCACCAAAGTATTGTAGGTTTCATTCTCTTGTTTTACATTCGACATGAGCAATGAGAGTTGCTTTATATCTTCTTGGATTTTATTGATTCTATCTGCACCATTTTTTTGCAACTCTAGTTTTAAGTTAATAATCTCATCATTTAGTTTTTCAACATACTCATGTGAGAGTTTTTGATTTGACTCATTTTTTGTACGTTCTCTATAAAGTTCTTGTAACTTTTCTAGTAATAATTCAGACTCAAAAACACTGAAATAATAGTTTAAAGCACTTCTCATATTGATATACAACTCTTGTATCTTTAAAGTTTCTTGGTGTTTTTTATACTCTTTGCTTATAGGCTTAAGAAGCTCAATTTGTCTTTTTGCCCGTAACACCAAGTCATGTGTGTGGTTAAGCTGTGCAAAGTTCAAACAAAGTTCATCTATTTTGTTGTCAATCTTGCTGTCTTCAAGCATATGTGTGCGTATAAAGTCTGTTAAATTCCCGATAGATTTTAAAGAGACTGTTTGGTAAAATAGGTTGAGTGCCTGTTCATTTTTTATTCCCATTTCCCGTCTAAAATATTTAGAGTAGTCTTTAAAGGTCTCATAAACTTCAGTATGTGTAAGCGTTCTTAATCTTTTTTTCAAGGCTCTAATATCCTCAAAATTGAAAAAATCTTTTTTGATAGATACTTTACTTTTTGAGACTATAAAAAATTTATTGACCTGTCCTTGTGTGATGTAAAAAAACTGAGCCAAAGTCACAGATTCATCAAAGCCAATGTTCTCGAATCTTCCTAAGAGAACACTGAAACTGCTTTCATCTCTGAGAGACACAGCCTTAGAGTGTCCAAAGTTTTCATCCTGCGTTGCTTTGTATTCACCGACTATATATGAGTGTATGGTTCTTTCTTTTGTATCGGCTCCGGCAGCTTTATTGAATGTGATTTTATTGTGCGGGACTAGAAGTGTTGTGAGTGCATCGACTACGGTTGATTTTCCACTGCCGATATCTCCGGTTAAAAGTGCGTTGTTTTTGGCAAGATTTAAAGAGACTATCTTTTTATCATAGGTTCCCCAGTTATAAAGCTCAAACTCTTCGAGCCTGAAACCGGCACTCTTATCATCACTTGCAAAATCAAATCTCAGTTCCATATATTTGCCTCTTTATAGTGTGTTAATTTTTCATCAAAAGTGTTGAGCCACGAAGCGTCCACAAAAGATTTTATAGAGTTTTTTATCTCATAGACCTCTTCTGAGACATTTAATTTTTTTAAAAAACCAAGTTCTTCAACTCTCTTTATAGTACTGTCTATCTCTTTTTGAGTTTTCACCTCATTGAATTTTATATCCAAAAAAAGTGCAATATGTGCATGCATATCTTCTTTGGAAATTATCGCTCTATCATGCTCATTTTGCATATCAAAGTCAGCTATTTTTTTTCGAAGAAGTACGCACAACAGCGAAACCTTATACGTCAATTCTCTATTTTGTATCAGTTTTGGCAGACTCTCTTCATCCTCTTCATAGACTTTGTTTTTGAGATAAGCATAGCCATCATTTTCTTCCACCATCACATCTAAACCAATAGTGCTGAAGTATTCTGATATCGCCCCATAACTTTTATGTACAAGTTCAAAGAACGCTTTTTCATTGTCACTTTTGTAAAACAAACCTTTTAGGAGTAAGATAATTGCTGTTTTAGCATCTTTATTCATGACGTGCCTTTTGTAAATAGTATTTTTGCAACTGAGACGATTTTTTTATTTCCATCTTCACCAAGTATATGGATTTTTTGTTTTTCATCCGGTGCAACTATACTGTTCTTGGAGTTTTTTGCTATAGAAAGATAGCCTATAAGTTCTGAGATTCCTTTTTCTATAGGGAATTTCTCTAAGACCTCAACAAGGGTGCATTGCGATTGTATCTGTAAAAAATAATTTATATTGTTTTGCAAAAGCGCTTCATCTATAAAAAAGATATCATAAAAAGCATCCAGATTCACTTCCAAAACATCTTCTTTTATCTCATGAGAAAATGCTTTATTTTCTTTGAGTGTGTATAAAGATTTCTCAAAAACGCTATCTATTGCAACTTTGTTTTTTGCTAAGTGGTGAAAGTCTCTTTTTAGAGGAGGATTCTCTTTAATCTCCACTGCTTTTTTCTCTATAGCGTTACAAAGCTCTAAGATCTTTTTATTTTCTATCCACACTCTGTCATCTAAAAATCTTCTAAGCTGTTCTATAAGTTTTGAGGAGATTTTTCCAATCTTATCTGCATTGAGGAGTAAATCGTATTTAAGATTTTTAAGTCTTTCCTCACTGTCAAACTCTTGTATTATCTCAATATCATACAACTTTTCCAACATAGTGGATAGTTTTTCATTTTTTTGCGCATCTGTTAAAATCTGCCAAAAAGCAAAAAAACTTTTCCCTTGATCACTTTGTCTAATGCTGTCTTCTATATCAAATATAGACCCAAGAACACTGTCTTTACTCTCATAAGCCGTGGCAATATGCTCCATAGCTTTTTGGTTTAATTCTCTAAAATTGTATTCAATTTGTGAAAAATCGTATTTAAGCTTTCTGCTTTGCTCTTCTATAAGCATAAAATGCTCTTTTATTCTGCTGTTGTCAAACCTTACATCTTTTTTTAATTGTATATTTTTGATTTTTGCATCGATGGCATCTTTTTGTTCTTGCAGGGATTTTATTCTCTCTTCATCACTAAGATTTGTCTCAAACTCCAACTCTTCGAGAAGTTCAAAAATAATGTTAAACTTTGTACGGCTGCCTACGAACTCTTTTTTTTCTAAACTCTCTAAAAATTCAAAGGTTTTTTGCGTGTAAGGGGTGAGTTCATACATCGCTTCATCATCACTGCCTTGATACTTTTTAAGGTAAGCATTTTTATCACTCACAAAATCATCAAGATATTCTTTTGCTTTTTTAGGGTAGATATTGTCGTAAGTCTGATTAATATCAAATAAAAAATCATCGAGATAATTTAAAAGATTTGTATGGGTGATGGAGATATGCTTGTTGGTGTAAAACACAAAATAAAAAAACGAAACCATCATAGCAAAGTTGTCACTGTTGAGAAGCTTGATAGTTTGGTTGTTTTTTTTGATATTTTTTAGATACTCATATTGCATTGATTGAAGCTCTTTTTTTCTACATATTCAACTGATGATTAAACTCAGGCACTATCTTTTTGAGTTGTTTAATTTTATCTTCGCAGCGTAATAATTCTTCTATATCATTATTTAAAGTCTCTATATTATACTCTGTAGGTGCCGCAACTGTAATAGACTCATATTCAGTTTTTGCATCACTTTCATCTATTAAGAGTTCTTCATAGAGTTTTTCACCGGGACGAAGTCCTGAAAATTCTATTTTTATATCTTGTTTACCACTAAGTTCAATCATCTTCTCAGCCAAGTCCACTATTTTTATAGGTTCACCCATATCGAGAATAAATATTTCACCGCCTGTCCCAATAGCTCCGGCTTGAAGAACAAGTTCGCAAGCTTCCGGAATGAGCATAAAATACCTTGTGATATCCGGATGTGTGACTGTAATGTTTTTCCCGCTTTCAATTTGTGTTTTAAACTTTGGAATAACACTTCCGCTAGAACCAAGCACATTGCCAAATCTAACTGCCACTATATCAGTGGTATTTGAATTCTCTAAAGAAAGTACGTTTTGTGCATACAACTCACATATACGTTTTGTCGCACCCATCACGTTTGTCGGACGCACTGCTTTATCTGTGGATATCATAACAAACTTTTTCACACCGTATTTTATAGAAGTGTCAATTACATTTTTAGTGCCCATTACATTATTTACAATCCCCTCATAAATATTGGACTCAACAAGAGGGACATGTTTGTATGCCGCAGCATGGATTACAATCTCAGGTTTGTATTTTTTAAAGGTCTCATCCATATTACCCAGATTGGTTATACTCTGCATCACCGGTGTTACAGCAACTTTTTGCAACTCTTCCATAATTGCATATAAATTATATTCACTATGATCTAAGAGTATAAGTTTTTTAGCGCCGAATATTTCACATTGTCTGGCTATTTCAGCACCGATACTGCCACCTGCACCTGTTATTAATATTGTTTTATCTTGAATGAATTTTGATATTTTATCTTTGTCCAAATCTTGGGGATGACGTGCCAATAAATCTTCCACTGAAATATCTTTAAGCTCTGCACCATAATCTCCGTATTCACTGGCAATTTTAATAGTCGAAATATTAAGTTCATTTAATTTATCATATATAGACACCAAGTCCACTGTCGCATCCACTATAGCAACTTCACACTCTATTTTTAACTCTATAAACTTATCTAGAGAGTAAACCTCAACACCATTCACCTTAATGTTCTCATAACTGTCGTCAATCACGGCAACCGGAAAATAGGCACTTTCTTTATTGTTTATTGTTCTTAAAATAGTGTTTGCATGGTTTAAATTTGCAATGACAATAGTCGCTTTGGAGTCAAGATTGATATGATTTCTTTCTAAATATAAACGCTTACTTACCCTCAATGCCAAAATTAAAAATAAGGATATAAAAAACTCTATCGCTATAATAGATCTAGGGATTGTAATTTGTGCATACACCAATAAATAAGCAATTAGCAATAAAACAAGAGTTGTTGAAAATGTCACATATATTAGACTTGTAGTGTCTTTAAAGCCAAAATGTCTCCAACTGATATTATAAATTCTAAAATAATAAAACAGTGTGATACGCAAGAACACCAATATTGCTATAGTGAGATACACAGACTTTGTAAAAGCATCCGGAATAGCAAAATCAAATCTTAGGTTGAAAGCGATAAAAGTGGATAAAGAAATAATAAATATATCAAATACAATAAAAAAAAGTTTCCTTTTTAATTCCGAGGGTCTAAAAATCAAGAAAATCCTTTACATTAATCAACACCTTTTTATACATCCTTATTCGCTTTAATCTCTTGCATGGTTAAATCTCCATAAAGTCCAGTTCCACTTCCAGCAAAAGCATAAAGTGCTTCCAATTTTTCCTCAACAGAAATTTCATCATACTTTTCTTCTATCAACTCCTTAACAGCCTGTGTCTGAGTAGTGTTTTCCCTCTCTTCAATCTCTTTTAGATTTTGAACTTTTTCTTCATTAAATATAATTTTTTTTCTTGTCATCATAACCATTACCTACCTAGAAATCAATATCTATTATATCATATACACATACACAAAGATAAACAGTACACAGTTTAAAAATATTGAAAGCAGAACAACTTTATCATGGGACCAACCCCTTTGAGTCAACCTTTGATAGAGATGTTTTTTATGCGCCTCGCTCAAGACTTCACCATTTAAATAGCGTTTTATAAGTGTATATGTCGCATCAAACCAAAACACTGCAAAAAGTATGATCCATATCCAAAAGTTTGAACCCTCTAGATTTGCATAGTATATGGTGAAAATTGCAACATTATACCCAAGAAGTGTGCTGCCGACATCTCCCATAAATATCTTCGCCTTATGCCAATTCCAAACCAAAAAGCCTAAAACTGCAAATACCAAAACTAAAAAATGACTTCCGCCAAAAAGTATAAACCCAGCAAGTCCAAGAAAAACAGCTTCACTCCCTGCATACCCATCTATACCGTCTAAAAAATTGTAAAGATTTATAAACCAAATAATCATAAAAAAAGCAAATAAATTTGTAAAAACCTGATTCTCTATAGAAAAGTAAAATAGGTCAAAGCTTTCAAATCCACCTAAGAAATACAAGCCTAAAAAAGCAACCAAAGCCTGAACTCCAAGACGCAACTTGGCACTAAGCTCAAACAAATCATCAAAATATGAAACAACTGAAATAATGGAGCCGATCATCAAAGCATAATATAAAGAATTATCTATGTCGTTTGTATAAAATAGATAGGAGACACCTAAAAACCAAG
>JACNLH010000162.1 GCA_014381585.1 Candidatus Sulfurimonas ponti | reverse complement strand
TAATAGCTACTGAAAATTCAATATTTCTTGTCATTTAATATTATTTCTTATGATTAAGTAAGAACTTTATAAACACTCTTGGTGCTTACAATTTTTCTTTAACTATATTTCGATATAATCTTTCATTAAATTTTACAAGGCTACAATAGATGAATATAGTAACAGGTTCTTCAACAGCGCTTATAACTCCGTTTAAAAATGGAAAACTTGATGAGCAGACATATGCTGCACTTATACAAAGACAAATCAACAATGGCATGGATGCAGTCTGTCCGGTCGGAACCACCGGTGAAAGTGCGACTTTATCCTCAGATGAAGATAAAAGATGTATGGAGATAGCTGTAGAAGTTTGTAAAGGCACTCAAACTAAAGTTCTTGCAGGTGCTGGAAGCAACTCAACATCCGAAGCGATTCTTGCTGCCAAAAATGCACAGGAGTGCGGTGTTGATGCTATTTTTTCTGTTGCGCCTTACTATGTGAAACCATCACAAGAAGGACTTTATCAACATTATAAAACTATTGCTGAGTCAGTGCCTGAACTCCCTTTTATGCTTTACAATGTTCCCGGCCGCACAGTTGTGGACATCAGTGCAGACACTGTTATCAGACTTTTTGATGATGTTGCCAATATCTATGGAATCAAAGAAGCCACGGGCAGCTTAGAGCGTACGGTTGAGCTTCTTTCCCGTCGACCTGATTTAAAAGTCTTCTCAGGTGATGATGCGATTGATTATCCTATTTTAGCAAATGGCGGGGCCGGTATCACTTCTGTGACTTCAAACCTTATGCCTGATTTAAAATCTCAACTTGTAAGATTGGCATTGGCTGGAGACTTTGCAGGTTCTAAAGCTATAAACGATAAACTTTATCCGCTCAACTCGGTGATGTTTTGTGAAGCAAATCCCATCCCAATCAAAGCCGCGATGCACATAGCCGGACTTATCCCGACTTTAGAATACAGACTTCCTCTCACTCCTCCAAGCCTAGAGAGTATGAAACAAATCGAAGAAGTTATGAAAAATTACGATATTAAAGGACTATAAAAATGGCAGAACAAACAATGACAGGAAAGACTCTTTTCGTAAGTGGCGGTACTCGCGGTATCGGTAAAGCTATCGTGTATGCATTCGCTTCACGCGGTTGCAATGTGGCATTCACTTATGCTTCAAGTGCTGACACAGCTAACGAGATTATTGCAGATGTTGAAGCTAAATATGGTGTGAAATCCCGTGCTTATAAACTAGATATCTTAGAGCCCTTAACTTATAAAGATGTGTACAAAGAGTTTGATGAAGATTTTGACAGACTTGACTTTTTCATCTCAAATGCAATCATCTCCGGTCGTGCTGTTGTTGGCGGTTTTGCCCCGTTTATGAGACTTAAACCTAAAGGTCTTACAAATATCTACACTGCAACGGTCTCAGCATTTGTTGTAGGTGCGCAAGAAGCTGCAAAAAGAATGGAAGCAGTGGGTGGCGGTTCTATCATCTCTATGAGTTCCACAGGTAACCTTGTTTACACTCCAAACTATTCTGGTCATGGCACAAATAAAGCTGCAGTTGAAACAATGGTGAAGTACGCAGCAGCTGAACTCGGTGAAAAGAACATCCGTGTCAATGCAGTGAGCGGCGGTCCGATCGATACGGATGCACTCAAAGCATTTCCAAATTATGAAGAGGTGAAAGCTGAAGTTGTTAAACGTTCACCACTCTCGAGAATGGGGGATGCCACAGACTTAACCGGTGCTTGTGTATTTCTTTGTGAAAGTGAATCATCTTGGCTGACTGGTCAAACTATCGTTATAGACGGCGGAACTTCTTTTCAGTAGAGTTATAAAGTTACGTACGGCTTAACAAGATACGCGACTAAAGTTACCGCCGTAACAAAGTAAAGTAACTGAATTCCGATATGATTTAGTGCTTTTGTCAACATTTTTTCAACCTTTTTTGTTCTATTGACTCAACTATCGGCTAGATAGGGACTTTTTTTAATTTTTGAAAATTATTAATCGTTTTTGTATAGCCAGGTCTTTAAATCCAAACTCATTTTTTATCCACTCAAAAGTTTCAGGTGAGTAAAAAAACACATGTGTCGGATCATTTTTATAATACCAAGAAGCAAAATCTATTCCTTCGTTATAGACTTCACTCATCAAATAAAGCTTTGCACCTTTTTGCAACATAGCCTTCAAAAGAGTGAACTCTTTAAATGGATTATAAAAATGCTCGATCACTTCACACGAAGAAATGTAGTCATATTTTTCTTCTAAAAGTTCTGGATGCTTATGAAAATACGGGTCATAATTTTTTATATCATAATCATGTTCTTTTAACACAACAGATATAATCGCAGAGGTTCCAGCTCCAAAATCCAAGCCTTTAGATTCGGAATTAAAGTCATTTATAATCGAAGAAGTGATAGGGCTTACAAACTTTCTGTATCCGGAATCATTCGTATCATCATCATGAAGTTCATATCTTTGTTTTTCTTCTATCTTATTCGGTTTGCTTTTTTCATCAACAAAAATGCCGCGGCACTCTGGACATTTATAATATATATCTTCAGATTTATAATACACTTCAGCTGAAGTTGCACAAAGTGGACAGATAGCCTGCATCAAATACTTTAGTCTTTGCTTAGTTGATTTTGTGCATCTTGAGATGCTTGTTTTGCTCTATCAAAATACGGGTCTTGAGGTGTTTTTGAACAAGATGTGAAAATCATTACAGATAAAAGTATTGTTGTTGCTATAGAGATTAATTTCATAAATATTTCCTTTGGCACATTTTACAAAATATAAACAGTCACTTTGCTTAATATATCAATGAGTCAATATCTGTATATTTCTCATTGAAAATTTCTGCAACGGCATTATTGGTGAGAGACCCTTTAAACACATTCACCCCAAACCTTAAAGATGCATCATTTCTAAGCGCTTCACCAAGACCTTGATTTGCCAGTTTTCTAACATAATCAAAGGTGGCATTGGTTAATGCCACACTTGCAGTTTTTGGATACGCACCAGGCATATTTGCAACACAGTAGTGAAGCACCCCCTCTTGCACAAAAACAGGATCTGTATGCGTAGTTGGATGGGAACACTCAGAGATACCGCCTTGATCGATTGTGATATCAACTAATACACTCCCCTTTTTCATGCTTTTTAGCATCTCTTTTCTTATAAGTTTTGGAGTTGATGATCCTCCGTGAACAAGCACTGTGCCTATGACAACATCCGCCTCTTTTATCAATTCTTCCAGTTTGGCTGGTGAAAAAAGTTCTGTTGTGATATTTGGAAACAATTTCTTCAAGTTTTCAAGCTTTGGTGAAGAGCGGTTTATCACGGTGACTTTAGAACCCAGACCATAGGCAATTTCAGTCGCTCCGGCTCCGGCATTTCCAGCACCTATAATCAAAACATTTGCTGCGTCAACTCCAAGAGCACCGCTTATCAACACACCTTCACCACCCTGATAACGGCTCAGATGATGAGCAGCCACAGTGAGTGACATCTTTCCCGCTATTTCACTCATAGGCTTAAGCAATGGCAACTCATTCCCCAAGGCCACAGTTTCATAAGCTATGGCACAAAGTCTCTTTTGCATTAAAACGGATGTCAACTCTTTTAACGGAGCAAGGTGAAGATAACAAAAAAGTATATGTTTCTCATTCAGTAATTCATATTCAGATTTCTGAGGTTCTTTCACTTTAACGATCAAGGTGGCCTCAGCATAGACTTGGCTTGCATTTTCAAGCAACTTCGCACCAGCCTCTAAATAGGCATCATCACCAAATCCGCTCCCCTCACCCGCAGATTTTTGTATAACAACATCATGTCCGTCTTTAACTAGTTGCTTTACATTTGAGGGTGTTGCAGCAACTCTGAACTCGTCAGTCTTCACCTCTTTTGGAATTCCAATAATCATTATTTTAACACTCCTCAAAATTTATGCTCACAATACAAATATTTTATATAGTAACCAATAAATAACTACAATACCAAGTCAAGCCTAGATTAAGAGCCAAATAGTTAAAATTTCAAATGTTGAATTTACCTAATGCACTTGCATCCATCCGTATACTCTTAGCACCGTTCATGTTTTGGATTATCCTAAACCCTCAAGTCTTCACCGACAATGGTTTTCATATATCGTGGAACTACTACTTTGCATCCCTTTTGTTCGTGCTTGCTTCTGCCACTGATTTTTTTGATGGCTACATTGCAAGAGAATGGAATCAAATGACTATGCTTGGTGCCATCTTAGACCCGCTTGCAGATAAGATGCTGACACTCGCTGCATTTTTAGGACTTATGATGATTGGCGAGGCTTCAGCCTGGGCGATATACATCATAGTGGTGCGCGAACTTTTCATAACAGGACTTCGTACAGTTGCTGTGAGTGAAGGTTTAGCGGTGAAGGCATCATGGGCTGGAAAAGTGAAAACTGTCGCACAGATGGTAGCTATAGGCTTTTTACTTATGCATTGGCCGCTAGGGACTGAACTTTTATGGTTTGCAGTGTTTTTGACAGTGTATTCGGGTTTAGAATATCTTTGGGGATTTAAAAATGCTCTTACAAAGGACAATAAATAATGGGAATGATAGTCTCACTTTTAGTGCTCTCGGCACTGATATTTTTTCATGAGTTAGGTCATTACCTTGCTGCCAGACTTATGGGTGTTTACATAGAAGTTTTCAGTATCGGTTTTGGTAAAAAAATAGCATCCTTTAACAAATGGGGAACGGAGTGGCGTATAGCTATGATTCCTCTTGGCGGTTATGTGAAAATGAAAGGTCAAAATGATGCAGACCCTGCGCAGGTGAGTCTGGATGATGATAGTTACAATACAAAGACCCCGGCGCAAAGAATCTTTATATTAGTAGCCGGACCTGCTGCTAATTTTATCTTAGCATTTGTTTTATATTTTTTCATTGCTCTTGGAGGTCCTACGGCACTTTCACCGGTTATTGGAAAAATTGTTGATGATTCACCGGCTTTTGTGGCAGGTCTTCAAACAAATGACACTATCCGTTCTATCGATGGGATTCCTATCAGCACGTGGAATGATATGGCTGAAATCATATCTTCATCTACAAAAAGTTTAAATCTTGAAATTGTAAGAAACGGATATATAGAGTTCAAAACACTCACACCCACCTTGCAAGAGAGTACAAATATGTACGGTGAAGCTATCCAAAAAAAGATGATAGGTATAAGCAGTGCCGGTGTCACTCATACATTGGATTTAGGATTTGGCGAGACTTTGGGCTATGCGACTGAGCAGACTGTGTTTGCCTCAACGATGATATTCACAGGAGTGAAAAAACTGCTCTTTGGTGAAGTGCCTGCAAAAGAGCTCGGCGGCGTGATAAGCATAGTTAAAATCACATCCGATGCAAGTGCTGCAGGATGGATGAGTGTCTTGTTCTTCGCAGCGCTTATATCGGTGAACTTGGGTGTTTTAAACCTGCTCCCCATCCCTGCCCTTGATGGCGGACATATAATGTTCAACCTTTATGAGATGATAACACGCCACGCTCCAAGTGAAGCAGTGCTCATTAAACTCACAATAGCAGGATGGGTGGTGCTTTTCTCACTCATGGGCTTAGGTTTGTTTAATGATATCAATAGATTGGTGGGATGATTTTATTATAGAACTTGTAGTTTAACTAAGAGTTTCCTGTCTTCTTCGTAAATATCGAGTTTTGTATCAATTGGATATTTACCTTTTAAAAGCACACCCTGAACGGAATGCAACACATGATCAAATTTTTGAAACATCGGTGCGATGATATAGTCTATACGATACTCTCTTAATCGTTGCCCTAAAGTATCCACAGCATAATAATAAACACTTTTATTTATAAATCTTTGTATAATGTAATCATGCAATATCTCTAAATTATTTTGAAAAGCTTCTTTTTCTATGTTTGTCAGTGTCCTGCTTCTTTGAAGTCTTTGAATATGATGCCTTATTCTATCTTCTATTTTATGCCTTTCATTTTTCATGAACACATTCATATTTGGACAAAACTCTCTCATCTCCCTAACAAGTTCATCATTGCAAAATCCATAAACATCCGCATTATATTTATAAACTTCATCTTCATGATAGTCATGATGAACCGCCTTTAAAAGTTGAAGAACAGTATAAAGATAAATGTATTTATCTTCTTTATTACTATCAAACTTTATGCCTCTATGAGAGATAATGGGTTTGGGACCGACATACTTTAACTCCATAATAATTCCTTACAATGGAAGTATATTCATAAAGTATGGAAGAATTATGGAATCTTATTTTAGTTGCTGCTTCATCGGTTGATAGGGCAACAAGGTGGTGGATTCTAATGCATCGATTAAATTTTGGTGAATTTTTTTGAATTCCAGAAGCTCTTTTTCAAAGTCAGCTGAAAAGTTGTCTTTTGCCTGAATGATTGCTTTGGCTTTGAGATGTATATCTATATGCAGGTTTTCTATACGCTTAAACTCTGTATATTCTTCATAACCTTTACTTCCAAGAGCATAAAACAATTGACCGAACCGACATTCATAATGATTCTGTTCGGGCATGAAAGAATGCCTTCCTTGCACATAAGCAATAACACTATTCACCCATGCAGTATGCTCCACTATGGCGTATAATATAGGCAGTTCATCACGGGTGACCGGAGATACACCGAACCAGTTTGCATCCGGTTTCCACTCTAGTATCCATTTTTCCACATTTCTTGCAGGCATTGGCCGTGCTATTATATAACCCTGTGCAACATCACAACCCATACGCAATAAAACGTTTCCTTGCCTGATGCTCTCAACCCCCTCAGCCACCACTTCTCGACGAAAAGCACCGGCCAGACTGATAACACCGTCAAGTATAGCCAAGTCATCAGGATCATGCAGCATATCACGCACAAAACTTTGATCTATCTTGAGTTCTGAGACAGGAAGACGCTTAAGGTAAGTCAATGATGAGTAGCCTGTCCCAAAATCATCTAAAGAAAAAGCTATGCCTATCTCTTTACACTCTTGCATAATTCGAATAACCTGCGTGATATCTTCGAGTGCACTTGTTTCCAGTATCTCAAGCTTAAAGTCACTGAATTGGACACCAGGGTGTCTCACAAGCAGCTCTTGTAAATAGTTCAAGATATCACCCTCAAGAAGGTGAATAGCATCAATATTCACACTGACAACTAAATGCACTCCTCCGGCTTTCCACTTTTGAATCTGTTCTATCGCCTCTTGAAGCACCCATTCTCCCACTTTCACACTCAGAACATTCCCTTCTATTATAGGAAGAAACTCTGCTGGGGATAAAATCCCGCGTGTTGGATGTTGCCATCGTATAAGTGCTTCCACACCTATAACAAGCCCTGTACGCATATTCACTTTAGGTTGATAATAAAGTCTGAATTCATTCTTTATAAGTGCTTTTTCAATCGTTTCAAGTTTTTCATGATGTGTCCGTAAAGTTGCATCTTGAGCCGCATCAAATACATGAAAACGGTTTTTCCCCAGTAATTTTGCCTGATACATCGCCTGATCAGAATAACGCAGCAGTTGATCTGCATCTGTAGTGTCTTCTGCGTTAAAAAAAGCAACGCCGATACTTGCAGTGACACTCATTTCTAAATTATTATAATGAACTGTTTCTGAAGAAGCATTCAAAAGTCGTTTTATCATTGGCACACAGTCATTAGGATTGTTCAGATTAAGAAAAACAGCCACAAATTCATCTCCCCCAAGTCGCGCTATGGTGTCACCGTCGCGAAGTGTCTGTTTCATTCGGTCTGCAACAATACTCAGAAGCTTATCGCCATTATCATGTCCATGCTCGTCATTCACCTCTTTAAAGCCATCCAAATCAAGATACACAACCGCCAAGGTGGATTTGTTTCTACGTGTTTGCGCCATGGCCTGATGCATTCTGTCTGAGAGCAACACACGATTAGGCAAGCCTGTCAAAGCATCATAGTGCGCAATGTATTCCAATCGTTCCTGTTGATTTTTTAAAGGGCTTATATCTGAAAAAAGTGCCACATAACTTGTCAGTGTGTCACTATCATCTTTTACAGCGCTGATTGTCATCATCTGGGTGTATACTTCACCATCCTTACGGCGATTGGATAGTTCACCGTTCCAAAAACCCTTCTCTTGCAATTCTTGCCACATCTCTTTGTAAAATGATTTAGACTGTTTACCCGAACTTAATATATTTGGATCGCGACCAAGAAGTTCTTCTTTTGAATATCCGCTGATACGTTCAACTGCATAATTCACATCAAGGATTTTGTTTTCTGGTGAAGTGATGATAATCCCTTCACGGCTATGAGTGAACACACTTGCTGCAAGACGTAAACTCTCTTCAGCTTTTCTACGCTCAGTGATATCTTCACCGGCACTAAGCGCACCAATAATCCTACCTTCCTCATCTGTTAAGTAACTATTGTGCCATGCTATAAGACGTTCTTTCCCTGATTTAGTCTTGATAGTGTTTTCAAAATATTCAGAGCATTGTATATTCCCTGCCATAATTTCTAAAAAGGCAGGATATATTGTTTGCATCCCTTCAGGCTGAGACAGACATACTTCAAACCACTGCTTTGTTATGAGTTCTTCTTGTGTGTATTCAAGGATATCGCAGCCTTTTTGATTGATTAAAGTTATATGTCCTTTTGCATCCAGAGAGATGATAATCGCTTCAACGGTTTGAAGATATTTTTCAAAACGGTTTCGCTCATAAATGAGTGCTGTTTCTGTATTTTTTCGATCTGTCACGTTGGTTAAAAGTTCACTAAAGAGATGTAAAAGCGTAATCTCCCCCTCTGTGAATGTATGCTGCTTTTTGACTGCATCAAAACCGACAAAACCTCTACAGCTATTGTTCTCAAAAAGAGGGAAAGTCACAAGGCTCTGAATATCTTGAGGCACTAAAACATCACGCAGCGCTCCATCTTCCAATGCCAAAACATCTTGTATAAGAACATAATCTCCTCGAGAATGTATCTGCGGCCAATCCATTACAACTTCTATGGGAATCCCTTGCAGCTCTTCAATCTGTGCACTGATATCCTCAGCGCACCACTCAAAAGTGTTTGTGGTGGTCTTAGCCTTAAAATCATAATCAAAAATATAAGCACGGTCAGCACCGACAAAAGCGGCCATCTTTCCTAAAGCATCATTAATAGCCTCATCAATGTGATTTAAAGGTAAATTAATAAAAGAAGTTGAAAGTTCAAAAAGCAATGTACGGTATTTATCTTGATAAGTGATTTTTTTTTCATAGACACTATGACTTTGAAGTTCGCGCATTAAATGTAAGGTGTTAGTGGATAAAGTGCTGTATATAGCTAAAATAATCTCTATTAAAACACCGCTTGAACCGCTCATTTTTTCCGCTGCACGTTCTTTAGCCATACTAAGATTTAAACCATCTTCTAAAGCAAGAACAACATGTGCCATGTAACGGTCACTCTCAAGTATATGTGAAGCAAGCCAACGCGTTAAAAACTCCAGTGTTTCATCAGCAACTTTTGCTAAAGGCTTTTTAGTATACTGTGCTTTTAATTGGACAACCCTATCAACAAACTTTTGATGCAAGACTTGATGCTCACTCTCAAGTGAATCATCATTAAGGTCTTTGTTCCAAATTTTTTCTTCTGTTTTAAAATGATAAAGGGTGTACTCTATTAATTCATCAAATATATTATTAAGTTCATCATCACTTGATTTAGATGATAATAATGACTGAGACACCACCAGCGTTGCTAAACGATTCAGAAGTACAACCAATTTACGATGTTGTATATCAATTGTCTCTATGCCGGTGTTAAAATGATTGTTCCACGGAAAAATATCTATGTTTTTCATCTCTGTTGCTCTTTGTGTACTGTTGTATTTTATTATATAAACTATAGTATACAC
>JACNLH010000158.1 GCA_014381585.1 Candidatus Sulfurimonas ponti | reverse complement strand
CCTGCCAGCGTTGAGTTTTTTTTATTGATTCCCACATACGCTGATAAAAAAGCGGCCCGTGACGTTCGGATTTAAGAATTCGCATAGTCTGACCTATAGATTCCTCTTCACTATAACCTGTGATAGCTGTAAAAGTGGGATTAACCTTCTCAATCACACCGTTCTTATCGGTGATGGTCATTCCGTTTTGAGACTTAAAAGCGATGGCGGCGATACGCTCTTGTTCTTGAAGTTTCTTTCGCTTGGCGATAGAAGTGATAGTGAACCGGTAAACTCTGATTCCGCCAGACTCTTTAACATTGCCATCAAGCTGCACCCAAAATGATACACCGTCACCATAGAGCATTCTCAATTCACAAGAACTTTGCCTTGCTTTATTTAAAGAGCTTTTCTTACATCTATGATAAATATCCAAATCTTCTTGATGAATAAAATTAGAAAGAGACACCCCGACAATCGCTTGTAAATTCAGACCTAAGAGTGTTGAAGCCCTCCGGTTGGCCTCAAGAATCAAGCCTTCTTTGCTAAGTGTCAAATATCCAACGGGAGCCAGATTATAAAGGTCAAAATAATGCTTTTTTGAATCACCCGAGCTCAAGCAGCTCCGGCGTGGAGAAGGATTTGACTCGCCTTCACCCAAGATATTATAAAATGATTCTTTTTTATCAGCCAATTAAATATCCCCTCTTTCAGTCAACACTTTCAACAGATTATATTTGTTTGAAAAATTATATAAAGAGATTATGGAGAAACTATGAAGAAAAAAAACAAAATGTATAAAATGGTGAATAAAGGGCATGCCAATGGAAATGTGAAAATAGGTTTGATTATTTCTTCAGTGGTGGACGAGGAGAGATTCGAACTCTCGGTACAGTTACCCATACGCATCCTTAGCAGGGATGTGGTTTCAGCCGCTCACCCACTCGTCCATTTGAAGAACGAGATTATATTCATAAATTCATAATAATTAGCTTAAGAGTGACTCTTTAAATAAAAGTTTCTAAAATTAAATATTTTTTGACTATAATCAGCATATGATAAAAATAATTTCACTCTTACTTTTTCCCTTACTTTTAGCTGCAAATGGATATCCTCACTTTACAACAAAAGATTTCATAAACCTAGAAAAAAAGTCTGGAAGAATTGCTAAAAACAGAGCTATGGATTATCAGCAAAAGGTGGAATCATTAAAACCTTACGATCAGACAAAACAATTGAATATACTCAATAACTATCTTAATCAGCTTTTACCGCAGTATGACGCTGTAATGCAAAAGCAAGAAGATTATTGGGCAAGTCCAAAAGAGTTTCTCCAGACTGGATATGGTGATTGCGAAGATTATGTCATCATAAAATATTTTAGTCTTTTAAAGTTGGGATTTGACAAAGACAGACTCTATCTTACAACTGTGCATGAATTATACACCGGTGGTTACCATATGGTTTTAAGCTACTTTAAAAAAGGTGTGAAATCGCCGCTTATCTTAGACAACCTCAGTTTTAGAATATTGGAACTAAGCAAACGAAATGATATAAAAGCAGATACTTTTATAAATGCAAATGGTGTTTTTAAAATAGATAAGAACTTTAAATTGAAAAAAATTGCAAGAGCTTCAAAGCAGTATATAAACCTCATGAAAAAGGTTCAAAAAAACCGTTAGATTAGTTGCAATATCTTCTTTACAACTTCTGCTGGATTTGCATCTTTATAAATTGGACGGCCAACCACTATAAAGTCCACCAAAGCTTCTTTGGCAAAAGCAACGTCAGCCACTCTTTTTTGGTCCCCTGCATCCTCGCCAAATGGACGAATCCCCGGAGTGAGTGTCATAAACTCTTCACTTGTGATTTTCTTAATAGATTCACTCTCAAAAGCGGAACAAACAACACCGTCTAAACCGCTATCCATTGCATCTTTAGCGAACTGGTCTGCTTTAGCGGCAATAGACTTTTCATATACCGCACCAAACTCCTCTTGGGAAAAAGATGTCAGTGCAGTCACAGCTAAAACTATAGGTCTTTTTTCATACTTGGCAAGTCTTTGCATCACTTCACCCATAGCACGTCTTCCTGCACTCGCATGAACATTAAACATGTCTACTCCAAGTCCCATGATAGATTCAGCAGCATCAGCCATAGTGTTTGGAATATCATAGAGCTTTAAATCTAAAAAAATTTTAAAATCCGGGTTGATTTTTTTAATGGCTTTTAAAAAATCTTCACCATCGCGTATATAAGTTCTTAGTCCGACTTTAAGCCAAACATCATAGGCTTTAATCTTTTCAATAAGCTCTAAGTTTTCTTGTTTTGTGGGTAAATCGAGGGCAACGCATAATTCCATAATATCTCTTTAAAAATAAATTGTGAAATTATAGCATTAAGAAACTAAATTAAAAAAAGATTAAAATAGAGTCACTTACTTTTCAAGCATTTTTATTTGCGCTAATTTTAAGACTTCTGTATCTGGATTTTTAATATACCTTATTGCATAATGACTCTGTTTTACAGCAGATAACTGAGTTTCTTTATCCGGATTTTCAATATTCTGTATAGAATAAAAGTTTTGATTAACAGCTGATAATTGAGCTTCTTTATCCGGATTTTTAATATACGATATAGCATGGTAGTTTTGATTAACGGCAGCCAATTGAACTTCTTTATCAGGATTATTTATATATTGTATAGCACGATAGTTCTTATGCACAGCAGCTAACTGAACCTCTTTAGGCGGATTGTTCATCGTCCCTATTAAACGATAATTATACTTCACCTTTTCTATTAATGCTTCGTTACCAACTTCTGCAGCTCCTAAACATGTGCTTAATCCTAAAAGAACAAAACCTATCGTGACACCGTTTGTGATTTTCTTATACATTATAAATTCCTCTTATATGTTTAAAATTATTATAGATTAATAAAACTTATATGCATGTTAAATACAAACTAGAATTATCCATCCACAAATAGGAATCTGCAGTATTAAAAGTTATTATTTTGCAACTATCGCCTCTATTTTAGCAACAACCGAAGGGTCTTCTAGTGTTGATATATCTTGCGTGATTGCTTCACATTTAGCAATAGAGCGAAGGATACGTCTCATGATTTTTCCTGAACGTGTTTTTGGAAGTCCCGGAATAAAGACCATATCATCACATAAGGCGATACTCCCTATCTCTTTTTTGATTATTTCGTTAATCTCTTTAGCTTCATTTGTCACTTCACCTTCTTTTAAAACGATGTAAGCAAAAATACCTTCACCTTTTAAATTATGCGGCTTCCCGACAACAGCGACTTCTGCCACATTTTCATGTTTGAGTATTGCAGCTTCAACCTCAGCAGTACCCATTCTGTGTCCTGAAACGTTGATAACATCATCCGTGCGGCCTGTCACTGTGATATAGCCGTCTTTATCATATACAGCTCCATCACCGGTGAAGTACACCGGTTTACCATTTTTTGTGACATCTCCAAAGTATGCTTTAACAAATCGCTCTGGATCTCCCCATACTCCACGAATCATTGCAGGCCAAGGACGGGTGATACATAGTAAACCTTTTTCTCCCAACTCCGGAGTGTTTCCTTTTTCATCGATTATCTCCGCCATAATTCCAGGAAGCGGTAATGTCGCACATGCCGGTTTAATAGGTGTCGCACCTGGAAGCGGTGAAATCACATGCCCTCCTGTTTCTGTTTGCCAGTATGTATCTACAATCGCACATTTTCCCTGCCCCACTTCATTGTAGTACCATTGCCATGCAGGAGGATCAATAGGCTCGCCAACAGTTCCCAAAACTTTTAAGCTGGAAGTATCATAGTTTGAAGGTTCATGATCACCCATCTTATGAAGTACACGTATGGCAGTCGGAGCTGTATAAAACTGATTGATTTTATGGTCTTGAACCATTTTCCAAGGACGGCCGGCATCCGGATATGTGATAACACCTTCAAACATAACAGTTGTGGCACCCATAGCTAGCGGACCATACACTATATATGTATGACCTGTGATCCAACCAACATCTGCTGTACACCAAAACACATCTTCTTCTTTTACATCAAAAACCCATTCCGTAGTCATTTGAGCCCAAAGAATATATCCTGCTGAGTTGTGTTGCACACCTTTTGGTTTACCGGTTGAGCCTGAAGTGTAAAGTAAGAACAGCGGATCCTCACTCTCCATAACTTCTGGAGCACAAACATCTGACTTATCTTTTATGAGTTCATGGTACGAGCAGTCTCTCCCCTCAACCCAAGTCACTTCTTCATTGTTTCTCTCAACAACTAAAACTTTTTCAACCGGAGTTTCACCTTCAAGCGCTGCATCAACAACAGGCTTAAGCAGATAAGGTTTTTCTTTTCTATATGCTCCATCAGCGGTGATCACCAACTTCGCCTGAGCATCTTCGATTCTGTCTTTTAATGATTCAGATGAAAACCCGCCAAAGACTATAGAGTGAATAGCTCCGATTCTCGCACATGCAAGCATCGCATACGCAGCTTCAGGGATCATCGGCATATAGACAACCACACGGTCACCTTTTTTCACACCAAAATCTTCTTTTAAAAGGTTTGCAAATTTATTCACATTACGTGAGAGTTCATTATATGTGATCTTTACAACATCACCGCGATCACCTTCAAAAAGGATAGCCGTCTTTTCACCGCGAGTCTTTAAATGACGATCTATACATTGATAAGAAACATTAAGTTTTCCACCGTCAAACCATTTCACAAACGGAAAATTTGACTCATCCATCACATTCGTAAACGGCTCAATCCAATCAATCTTCTCTTTTGCCGCATCAGCCCAAAAACCTTCATAATCTTCTATGGCTTTATTTTGAAGCGCATGGTACTCATCCATATTTTTGATTCTTGCATTTTTTGCAAACTCTGGATTTGGTTGATAAACGTGTCTGTTATGTAAATCTGACATTAGTAAATACCTTGTATTGATTTTGTATATTCTACGATAAGTTTAGTAAACTCTTCAAAAACACAGATATATTTATACTATTTATCTCCGATTTCTTCTTTAAGAGCTTTGTGTAAAACCTTATATGTTGCACGGTTGAATATATACTCTTTTGTATTGAATAAGGTCTCAAACATTATTTTCCATAGGGTTGAAAAATTCTCTTCATTTCTGACTTCACATAACTGTTTTTGCATTTTATGTTCAAGCCCGGCAAGTATTGTCGCTTGTTTGACATACTCTTTAACTATCTCATACTCTACGCCCACATCAATAAAATTTTCTATAAGATTGATGATTGACGCTTCTTTTTGTGTGTAATCATTTTCACTTAGAGGCATCAAAACACCCTCTTCAAGCAATGTGGCCAACAACTTTGCATCAATATCAAAATGGATGATGAATTCATCTTTTGTATAATGCTGTGTATTCACCACTAAACCGCTAAGTGTGCTCATGAGAGGTTCCAGCATAGTGTATGAACTGGAAAATGAATTGTTTTTTTGCTCTAATGCGACTTTAATCTGCTCATTAGTGCTGCCCATCTCATTCTTCATATATTTGATATATTTAATGAGTTCTAGATGCTCATCATTATATCTATGCACATTTGATTTTAATTTTTTCGCCTGAGGAAGAAGCCCCTCTTTTATATAATATAATATTGTAGATTTGGGTGTATCACTTTTTGCAACAAGTTCGGATATCTTATACTCCACCTATATTCCTTATTAATCTTTTATTAAGAATTATAGCATATACTTTTAAACGACAAGTTAAACTTAACGTTTTTAAAAAGGAACATAATGGCACATATACAATTACCGGAATTTGAAGATATGAGTTCTTCGATTCAAGATAAAGCAAGACCGATTTTAGAAAAAACAGGTCAACTCGGTGAAATATTCAAGCTCATTGCAATAGATGAAAAAATATATAATGCCACAGATATGATGGTGCAATCGTATTTACTTGATGAGACAAGTCTCTCTTATGATGTTAAAGAAGCAATCGCCTTACTCATCTCAAAAGAAAATGGCTGTAAAATGTGCATAGACGTACATAAAAACATAGCTAAAATGCTGGGTGTGAGTGAAGAAAGAATTGAAGAGATTCTTCAAGGAGTGGATTCTATAAATACAAGTGAAGCTGAAAAAGCACTCTTAAACTTCTGTATTAAAGCATCCAAAAAAGATAGTTACAAAATCCTAAAAGAAGAACTCGACGCACTTAAAGATATGGGCTATACGGACGTTCAAATCTTAGAAGCTGTTTCTATCACCGGCTATTTCAACTACATCAACACTCTTTCGAATGTTTTTGGATTGGGTGAATGATGAAAACACTTTTTTTATTATTATTTTCACTCACACTTTTTGCTGCGCATATAGATAATTTTGCAAAAGAGATGAATTTTCATAGAGATTACAATACAGCTTTAAGCCAAGCAAAAAAAGAGAATAAAATGCTTGTTATGGTTTTAGGTGCCGACTATTGTCCATGGTGTAGAAAATTTGAAAATAAAACATTAAACTCCGCATTGGTGAAGCCTTATCTTCAAAAAGAGGTGATCACTCTGGTGGTGGATAAAAAGTTTGATATAGAATCTTTTCCAAAAAAATTCACCACCCAGTACACACCTAGAGTCTTTTATATCAACCCCTCTAATGAAGATATACTTCATGACACCTTTGGCTATATAAAGAAAAAAGACTTTATGAAAGACTTACAAAAAGCTCAAGACACTCTAAAGATTGCAAAATGATACGATTACTGAGCCTTTTACTCATATGTAATCTTCACCTCTTGGGTGGAGGATTTTGGACCTTGACGGGACTTACAAAAGCAAATATTTATGTGGCGAATAAAATAGCATATTTAAACCCTCAAACGATAGTCAAAGCAAAAGAAACGATGCTTGAGGTGCTTGAAAAAAATGCGATTAAAACGCAAGAGCAAGATTCCCCAACCCTAATGCTCGAACTAGAAGATATAGAAAATGATGAATCACATTATGTTTACATCAAGCTGGCCCTCGGTGAAGAGGTGCAAACTTTTAGAAAAACAAAAGACCAAACCTTTGCAATAACCTATATGGGGACTGATTTCATCGATGTGGATGCTAGTGACTTAGATGCAGCAGTTTTAGAGAGTTTAAACTCTTTACTTTTGGATTTTATTGAACAGTTTGAAGATGATAAAAACTAAAGAAAAATATTCATATTTACTTTCATTTACTTTGGATTAAATTAGCATTTAAATTGGGTATATACAATCATATAAAATATAAGGGGTGTATTATGAGTATCAGTTCAATCAGTTCAAATCAAACATACCAAGTGACTGCCGGCAATGCAACAAAGTCCAGCAGTCTTAGTTCAGAGCAAAAAGCATTAATAGAAGATGTACTTTCACAATATGATGCCCAATCTTTATCTAAAGATGATGCAAAGGCTATTGTTGAAGCATTTCAAGAGGCAGGAATTGAGCCTTCTAAAGCACTAGAGAGTGCTATGAGTGCATCTGGATTTGATGCAAAAGAAGTTGGAACTTTAGCTGAAGTAGGTAAAGGTGGTGGTGGCAGACCGATGGGACCACCTCCTCCTCCAGCAGAAGAAGAGATTTTAACTATCACTGAATTGCTTGAGAGTTTGTTAGAAGAAGCAGAAGAAGATGAAGCCACAACCAGCAGCTTAACAACTGCTTCTACTTCACCGTATGAAGATACATCATCATTCACTGCTTTTAACACTATACTCGATTACACAAATCAGATTGTAAATTTAAAAGATGATGCTAAAAACGAGGTGATGAGTATACTAGAAGAATACAATGTAAGTGAAGAACAACAAGATGCGCAAAAGAGTGTTGTCAATTCTTTAAACGATATACTCAATAAACCGCAAAATTATAATAGAATATCTTTTTACGCATAAGTTCTAAACTCACGTTAAAGGATTCGTTTATGATAAACATTTTAATGATTGAAGACGATCCTCAATTTTCTCTGTTTTTAGGTGAATACCTAGAAAAGTACAATATAAAAATAACAAACTTTCAAGACCCCTTTTTGGGTCTTAGTTCTGGGGTGGATACGTATGATTTACTCATTTTAGATTTAACACTTCCGGGAATGGATGGACTTGAAGTTTGTAGTGAAGTGACGAAAAAATATGATATTCCTATCATCATCTCAAGTGCAAGAGCTGACTCCACTGATAAAATCATGGGTTTACAAATGGGAGCAGACTACTATCTTCCAAAACCTTATGACCCAAAAGAGATGTATGCTGTTATACAAAGTCTCTTAAGACGAATAAAAAAGAATAACAAACCCATCACTCAAAGTGATTTCACCTATGATAAATCAAGCTTAAAAATCATGTTCAAAGAGAACGACTTAGAGCTTACACATGCTGAGTACGAAGTTATCCTATGTTTACTTACAAATACAAATGCTGTTGTCTCTAGAGAACAGATTGTTGAGAGTTGCGAAAGCTTGAGTGATATTTACTCTAAAAGTTTAGACGTTATTATCGGCAGACTTCGAAGTAAGCTTGGTGATGATTCTAAAAATCCTAGATACCTACACTCTATTCGTGGTTTAGGCTATAAGCTTTCACAATGAATCTCACCCTATCACTAAAAACGAAAATAGCAATCACATTTGCTTTTTTGTTTATACTCCTCATTTTAGCTGCTTTACCATTTCGCCATCATCAAGAGAGAAAAGCCAGTGAAAATGTAATTCAAAACTATGAAAGATTTATGCAACATATCAAACACGAAAGATTATCTAAAGAAAATGTCATACAATATTTGCAAAACCTTGGTTTTCTTGAAGTCAAGGATCCAATAGAAATCTTACTGTTTTCTGATAAGCAAGTTATAAAAAAACATGGTTTTGAGGTGTTCGTGGTAAAAGACAAGTATTATCTACATGTATTGGCACCCCATTTCAGAGTGCTTTTGCAAGACACATCAAATAAATTTGAACGTACTTATGTAGATATATTTATTATTTTATTTGTAGTGTTTCTTTTTATATTCATCTACTATTTGATTATCAAAAACATCAATGATAACGAGCATCAGTTAAAATCAAGACAACTTTTTTTACGCACAGTCATGCATGAGTTAAAAACTCCTATCGCTAAAGGGAGAATTGTAGGTGAACTTATAGATGATGAAAAGCAAAAAAATAGAATCATCACTATCTTTGAAAAACTCAACTTTCTTATAGATGATTTTGCGAAGATTGAACAAATAGTTTCAAAGAACTACAATCCAAATATGTTTAAATACTCCATTGAAAAGCTTGTGCAAAAATCTATCGATATGCTGCTGCTTGAAAACACTGAGAATATAGTATCTGAAAACATTTCTACAAAAAAGATCAACGTTGATGCAGACTTATTTGCAATGGCATTGAAAAACCTGATTGATAATGCTCTTAAATACTCAAATGATTCAAAAGTGCTCATTAAGGAGCAAAACAACACTCTTCTTATTATCTCAAACGGTGAAGAACTTCCAAAAGCATTACACGAATACTTTAAGGCTTTTCACAATGATACAAAGTTTAAAAATCATGGAATGGGACTTGGATTATATATAGTGAACTCCATACTTCAGATGCATAGTATGAGACTGGAATATGAATACTTAGATAAACAGAATGTATTTAAAATTATTTTAGAGAAATAAAAAATAATTTACCTTCATTTACTTTGCATTAAATCCATGTTTCAAAGAGCATCTTATAATCTAGTTAACTTAAAAAAAAAGGATAACAAGATGAAAAAGTTTATAGCGATAGTATGTATAATTGGAGCAACAGCGAGTTTTGCAAATGAAGGCTCTTGTTCTAAAAAAGAAGGTCGAGAAAATGATCGTAAGCCACCAAGAGAGGCTATAGAAGTTTGTGTTGGTCAAATAAAAGATGCAACATGTCGAGTCACATCAAGACATGGAGATATTTTAAACGGTACCTGTAGATATACACCAGATGAAAAATACTTTGCGTGTGTACC
>JACNLH010000110.1:1594-10125 GCA_014381585.1 Candidatus Sulfurimonas ponti | reverse complement strand
CGTTTTGAATTGAACTATTTATTTTAGAAAATATTCAGTCTTTGGAAATAAATATTTCCATTCCAGTGTGTTGTTCGAATACTTTTTCCATTTTAAACGTTTTGATAGCCACATTTGCTTCTAAAGCGCTATCAAAAACTTTAAGTTCTTCAGCAAATTGCACATGATACTTTAACACCCCATTAATTTCTTTTTCTTCTATAGCGTATTTCTCATTTGAGTTAGGCATATGTGTTCCTTGTATTAAACTTCTTATATTTTAAGCGAAACATTCACTTTGTTCAGGATGCTTTTCTTGGTATTTTACAATATAAGAACATTGTGCAACAGCTTTTTTATTGTTTTTTTTAAATTCCTCTAAAACATCTTCTAAAAGAGTTCTTGCGAGGCCTTTGCCTGCAAGTGCGTCAGGTACAATAGTGTGAGTGAGATGCATGTTTCCCTCTGCGTCTTCATCATAAGTGATATATGCTATGTGTCCGTCAATATGGTATTCGTACTTAGATTCTGCTTCATTATGGATAAGTGTGTATGACATAATAATTCCTTGCTTATTTTTTCTTATTCTATCATTTTTTAAGGAGAATATGAAATCTTATGGAGTATTTGAATTGTCTATTGATATTATTGAAACTGTGTGAAAAAAAATAGAGAGTTTTGAAGTTTAAAGAGAGTATGAGCGGAAAATCCGCTCATATGAAAAGATTACAGACCTGTAACGTTTTCTGCTTGAGGACCTTTTTCGCCTTCACCTAATTCGAAAGTCACTTTTTGACCTTCGTTTAGTGAAACACGTCCGTGTCCTGGGTTGTTAACTTGACGGAAATGTACGAATACATCTTTTCCACCATTTTCTTGTTCGATAAATCCGAAACCTTTGTCTTCGTTAAACCATTTGATAGTTCCGTTTACTAAATCTGCCATTGTCTTACCTTTGTGTTTGAGTACACCGCATTTCTGTGGTGGTTTAAAATCTAATATGAAGCTTTATTTTAGGCAGATTATACTGTTGACAGGAAGTCATCAGTGTAAAGCAGACTAAAGATGTAACTCGAATCATCTTTCATTGATGGCATTATAGCTGAATAATTTATTAATATGATGAAATTTTATATAAAATTAACAATTTTTAATTAAATACAGATGGATTTAGCAGTTGCATTTCCCCTGATTTAAATGAAAAGCATGACTCTGCGGCCTTTGTACAGGTATCAAATTTATCGTATTTTCAGAAGAAATCAACTATAATTTTTGAATTTTTTTCAGAAAAACTGCATAAAACAATGTATTACGAGGAATACAAATTGAATTATAAGTACACTACAAATCGACTGATTGTAAAAGAGTGGAACTCTTTTGAGCCAAAAGAACTTGATAAACCAAATCTTGTGGATATTGTCGAAGAGATGTTGATCCCGGATGTCACTAAGAGGTTTCCAGTGATGTGGCGAGGCGACTATGACAAAAAAAGAGCGAAGTTTTGGATTCAAGAACGTGATAGTGAATCCAAAACCCTACTCGCTGTGGAGAAAGAGACTAAAAAGCCTTTGGGATATATAAATTTTTTTAAAGAAGGCAGCTGTAGTCACGGCACTTACTTACGTTTAGGATACCTAGTCTCTCACGCAATGTGGAATAATGGTCTAGCGACAGAACTTGTTGAGGGCTTTATCCATTGGTGTAAGGAAAATAATATTTCAAGTATATTAGCTGGAGTGGATCCTGACAATAAAGCTTCTATCCGTGTGCTTGAAAAAAATAATTTTTTAACACAAACAACAGACACTAATGGGGTTAGACTCTTATTTGAATATGATTTAATCAACTAGTGCCAAAATAAGAGTTCCTTAGAAGTAAGATTTAGTGCTATAATTGTTTATGAGTAAATTTATCACTATATTGTTATTATTTTCATCACTATTGTTTTCAAATGAAGCTCAGGAGATTATTAAGAAGCTTGATGATAATATGAGAGGTCAGAATATTTCTATAAAACTGAGTATGAGAGTGGTCTCTTTAGGTCATGAACGTACGATGAAGATAGAGTCTTACTCCCAAGGCACTAAAAAAAGCTTCACCAAAATCCTTTTCCCTCCCAAAGACAGAGGTATAACCTTCTTAAGTCTGGATAATCAGATGTGGCAGTATGTGCCAAAAATCGAGAGAATTATAAAAATCCCGCCATCTATGATGCTTCAAAACTGGATGGGAAGTGATATCACCAATGATGATATGGTGAAGCAAAGTTCCATTGTGGAAGATTATGACTCTAAAATACTTGAAAAAAAAGCTAATATCGTCACCATAGAACTTATCCCTAAAGAAGATGCAGCTGTTGTGTGGGGAAAGATAATCATCAACATAGACACTGCAACATACACGTCTATAAAAGATATTTTCTATGATGAGGACGGTGAAGAGGTTAGATACTTTATATATGAGAACGTGAAAAAATTCGGGAAGTATTATATTCCAACCTATTGGAGAGTTCAATCAAGTGACAAACCGGAGAACTTCACAGAGATAGTTTTAGAAGAGGTGAAGTACGACACAGAAATATCGCAGCAGTATTTTAAAAAAAGTGCTTTAAAAAGATTTTCCAGGTAAGCCCGGATGTTTCACTTTGCTCTGAAAAACATTTTATTTTACAAAGGGCGTTCTCTCACCACATTTATTCTCACCTTTATATCCACAATGCTTTTCATAGTCTATGTCTCTATGATGGATGGTTCACACGATTCAATGCTCAAAAATTCTCTTAAAGTGTATGGCAGCGCTATAGAGGTATACCATAAAAATTATCGTGATCTTGGCGGGAATGAATACCTTATCAAAGATGTGAAAACAATAGAAAACAAGCTCTCAAAAATAGAGGGCATACAACTCTTCAGCTCCCGTTATGAGACTTACGGACTTCTCTCTTTTAAAGACTTCTCAACCGCATCTATGGTTGTAGGTGTGAACCCTCAAAAAGAGCTAGAACTCTCCGAACTTAAAAATGCTCTCACAAGCGGTGAATACCTTAAAAATGATGGACAAAACTGTATTTATATAGGAAAAGGCGTTGCGTCAAAGCTCAAAGTTGAAGTCTCAGATGAGATTTCATTTATAGGCGGGGCAAGTGACAACTCTTTTGCTGCTGATATTTTCAGAGTGTGCGGGGTTTTTAAAACAGGCTTGTTTGAGTTTGATTCCAGTGCCGCCTTTGTATCAAAAGAGTATTTTGATACGCTTATGCTCTCACAAAACAAAGCTTCTTATATAACAGTGAAAGTGGATGACTTGGAGGATGTGGATAGAATTAATAGTGAAATAGAACAAGCCTTAAACGATGAAAATCTTGAATCACTCACTTGGAAAACCTTAATGAAGACTATGGTTGAAGCAATGGAGGTTGACAGTATATTCGGCTATGTCTCTTTAGCTTTGTTTTTGACAGTCATTTTTTTTGTTATCATGATTTACGGCTTTATCAATGTGAGTTCACGCATAAAAGAGTTTGGGATTTTAAGGTGCATAGGTTTATCAAAAACAAGAATATTCTCACTTTTGTTTTATGAGATATTCATCCTGTCTTCTCTTGCGATTGTCATGGCAACTCCTATCGCCGGATATATCTGTCACTATTATAGTGTGAACCCTATCATAATAGAGGGGATTGCCGAGATGTATAAAGACTACGGAATAGTTTCAGATGAGTTGCCTTTTAGTTTCAATCTCTTCACCATCTCCTGGAATGTGTTAGTTGTGTTAGTGCTCAATATACTAAGCATAGTTTATCCCTTTATGTATGTCTACTCATTCGGACCTATAGAGGCGAGTAAACATGTATAGCCTCATCGTAAAAATGGCTTGGAAGAACTCATTTTCAAGACTCTCCCGCACACTTTTACTTATAACAATGATAGCTGTGAGTATGAGTATGATGATTGGCATACAAGGTCTTTATGATGGTATGGCAAATAACATGTTGGACAAAAACAAAAGAAGTGCAAGTGGGGATATCAGCATCTTTGCTAAAGAGTACAGAGTCCAAAAAGATATAAAGTACAGAATCAAAAATGCAGAGACTATAAAAAAAGACTTAGAGGGTGTGGCAGGTGTCAAAGCGGTTGTTTTGAGGGTGAAGGCAGACGGCCTTGGAGCCACTGCGAGAAAATCCTCCTTCGCTTCTTTGTATGGGATAGACTTAGAAGGTGAAGAGAAGTTTGGAAAGTTCAGTGAGTTTTTAAAAGAAGGTGAAATAAGCTTTGACAACAGAGGCGCACTCATAGGTTTGGAGTTGGCAAAAACATTAAAGTTACGTATAGGCTCGAAGCTGATATTCTCCACCCAAGATGTACATGGGGATATAAACTCCATCTCACTTAAAATCAATGCAATACTGCAAACTACAAACATTTCACTCGATTCAAATGCACTATTTATAGATAGAAAAAAAGTGTATAAGTTTTTAGGCATTAATGATGGTGAAGTCACGCAGATAGCGATAATGGGTGAAGAAGAGAGCTTGGAGAATAGCTTAAAAGATAAATATCCAGAGTATGATGTCAAAAGCTTTTTAGAACTTCAACCCATGATGCAGATGATGCAGGATATGATGTTTATATTCAACTCCATCACTTTTTTCATCGTTATGAGTGTTGTATTTGTCGGCATACTGGGTGTGATGTATGTATCAATTCTAGATAGAATCCGTGAGTTCGGCATAATGCTCGGTATAGGGATGCATTATAAATATATAAGAATGCAAATATTTTTAGAAGCGATATTTGTTTCACTCTCGGGGTATCTAAGCGGAGCATTTTTAGGTGCGGTTTTATTAGTCTATCTTAGAGATTATGGAATAGACTTGAGCGCTTTTTCAGATGCTTTAGAGATGTGGGGATACGAATCTGTTATACATGGAACTATAAAACTATCTTACTTCACCACCACCTTTGCCGCCATTATCACTGCATCGATTCTTAGTATACTTATCCCGCTTAGAAAGATAAAAAAAATAAATCCTATTGACGTTATAAAGGCTGAGAAATGATAAAACTCCAAAATGTGAATAAATACTTTTATAAAGATGAGCCTAGAGAAGTGCATGCCCTAAGAGACATAAACTTGACTATAGAAGATGGTGAATTCTCACTTTTCAGCGGTCCATCAGGATGTGGAAAAACCACACTCTTAAATGCTATAGGTGCGCTTGACAGTGTGGATAGCGGCCATATATTTCTTGATGAAAGGGAAATCACCACACTTGGTGAAGATGCACGTACAAGTTTGAGATTAAAGGAAATGGGCTTTATTTTTCAAGCCTATAATCTTGTGCCGGTTCTGAGCGTGGAAGAAAATATCGGTTTTATCATGAAGCTTCAAGGATTCAGTGATGGTGAAATCACTCAAAGGGTGTTGGAACTCGCTTGCATACTTGAGATAGATAAACTACTCAAGTCTCTTCCAAATTCTTTAAGCGGAGGGCAACAGCAACGTGTGGCAGTTGCGCGCGCAGTGGCTGCAAAACCTAAGATAATCTTGGCGGATGAGCCAACGGCAAACTTGGACTCTGCGAATTCTAAAAAGCTTATGGATATGATGAGAGAACTCAATGAAAAAGAGGGGATAAGTATTTTATTTGCTTCACATGATGAACTGATTCGAGACAGTGTGAGACGGGTTATCAAAATGAATGACGGTGCTTTAGTTTGATGTTTAAAAATCTAGTGCTTTTGTTGTTAACACTCCCAAATGTTTTAATGGCGGATTTTGAGTACAGAGTTGAAAATACAAATATTTCAATCTCTCAAGATGTGAAAAATGATAAAACACTCTTTTATAACTATGATAGACTCAGGTTCAGGGGAGATTATACAGAGGGTGCCTTTTTTAGCACCATCATCGCAGACGGGGTGAACTATTATGGGAATGAGTACACCGAGTCAGCTGATTTTGAGTATCTAAAATCAGTCAAATCTGACACGCCGTTTTCCACCGGGTCAAATCATCATGATTATAATGGCGGGAGTGCTTATGTCAAAGTCTATAGACTCTACGCCGGTTATGAAGATGAAAAAAACAGAGCTTTAGCAGGACTCATAAATATATCCATGGGAGTCGGACGTATATGGAATCCTACAAACCTTTTTAATCCAAAAAATACTTATGCACTCGAGCCTGATGAGGTTTTTGGTGTGGCTGGAGTTTCTTACACTAGACATGTGAACGACACTTCAAGTCTCACAGTTGTTGCATCTCAAAGAGCTGATGACACCTTTAAATATGCCGGAAGGTATAAGAGTTTTTTGGAGTTTGCAGATATCGGGATAAGTATGCTTAGTTCCAATGAGACGGAGATGTTAGGCTATGAGATCGAAGCGAACCTTTTAGATACGGGGATAGAACTTAGAAGTGAAGGTGCTTATATAAAAAATGACACAGAGTTTTTTCAAGGAATACTCGGTGCTGATTACGGTTTTGTCAACGGTGTCACTATCATTGCTGAAGTGCTTTATTCTTCAAAAAAATTCTCATTTGCAGAACAATTGCTAAATATAGACTCTGATATATTTCAAAACCTTGTCCACTCAAACTTATATACAGCACTCTCCTTGAGTTACAGTTTTAATATCTTTTTAGATTCCTCATTACTTTATATAGAGAGTTTTAATAATGACAATTCTAGATTTATTTCACCATCTCTCACTTACACTCTAAATGACTATAACGCATTTGTATTAAGTGCAATGATTCAAGATGGAAGTGCTCAGAGTGAGTTTGGCCGTTTAGACAACTCATACTTTTTGAAATGGTCTTTCTCTTTTTGATATAACAACAGTGTCTTGATTTTTTAAAAATTTATGCTAAAAAGAGTATACTTGTCATATAGACAATAAAAATGGAGGTTAAGGTTATGAAAAATTCACTAACAATTCTAAAGTTAAGTTTAGTCATAGTTGCTTCTTTATCAGTTGTATCGACTTCTTTAGCAGCACAGAATTTACCGCTTCGAGGTCCTATCCCGTTTTCATCTTTCGATATAAACGCAGATGGCTTCATAAGTGAAAAAGAGTTTAATGACACCAGAGCTGCGAGAATGACTCAAAAAGCAAGTCAGGGTATGCCTATGAGAAACGCCGGCAATGCTCCGGATTTTGGTATGCTTGATACAGACAATGACGGTAAACTCACTAAAATTGAGTTGCTAGAAGGTCAAAATAAGCAGATGCAAAAAAATAGAGCAAATAAAGGGCCTGGGATTTAGTGTTTAACAGCCTTATCCCATCTTTTTAAAAAATCTGTTCTTGTATATGTCTGGCATCCAAGTCTCTTTTTGTATTCCATATGGGAGTGCCCCAGGTTCCAAAAGTGAAAATGATTTTTTTCAAGATATTTGGATAATAAGACAAGTTGCAGAGTTCCGTAATTTGAATATTTTTTATCTCTTGAACTGAAGCCGCTTAAGCTGGTGTACGTTTTTCCGATGATATAACCGACTTCACCGGCAAGCAACTTAGCTGACTCTTTACAAGTCAATTCGATGGAGATAATCTCAAAGTCATTATGTTCACCGTTATTTCTATATAAGTCTTTTAGCAGTGTGGCATACTCTTGTTTAAGCCAGTTATATTTATGCGATGTGGATAATTGCTCAAGGACTTCAGTGAATTGAGTGTTTATAGAAAATGTGTAATTATTTTTATCTATAAGCTTTTTCACATTTTTAGATATATGAAGGTTCTCAAAATCTAATATCGCATAATCAGTTTGAAGCTCAGGAAGTAGAATCAAAGCATCTTTTGTATCATAGGTTGTGCTGATAAAGCCAGCTTTGGCCAATCGTATATAAAACTCTTCGCTCCAGTCACTGCTCCAGTAATAACTGTTTGACATATTCAAGCAGATTTCTTGAAAACACTCCTTATCATTTAATTTTTCAAAGTTGATGTTGAATATTTGTGATTGTGTATTGATATGGATTCCCTCTATTGTGTCGGATCAGTTCTCAGCCGATAGCATAGCATCGAGAGTCTCAGCGACACTCTCGCCAAGAGCATCTAGATTGTATCCGCCTTCAAGCATAAAAATTTTCGGAACATCACATGAATGCATAATAGCTTCCACTATCTTTCTTATCCCCTCTGTGCTCACTTGCAGTTGCGCTAAAGGATCTGCTCTATGCAAGTCATAACCAGCTGAAACAAGAACAATGTCAGGATTGAATTCTTCAATGTCAAGAAGAAGATCATCTTCATAGATAGGCAAAATATCATCATCCCCGCTGTAAGCGCGCATGGCAAAGTTATGAGTGAATCCTTCTCCTTCACCACTTCCCCTCTCATCAAACGAACCAGTGCCCGGATAAGCGGGATACTCATGTGTGCTGAAGTAAAAAACGCTCGAATCTTCATAAAAAATCTCTTGAGTTCCATTACCGTGGTGAACATCAAAGTCGATAATCATCACTTTCTCATATCCCACAGACTGAGCATAACGGGCTGTGACAGCGATGTTGTTAAAGAGACAAAAACCCATAGCCTGAT
>JACNLH010000110.1:0-1264 GCA_014381585.1 Candidatus Sulfurimonas ponti | reverse complement strand
ACCGCTTTTAAAATAGAACGAAGTCTGTTTGCATTTTCAGGATGGTACACACCGGTGTCATGTTCTAAATATATCGAATCGTAAATAAATGCTACAGATGACATAATGCATCTCCACACTATTCAAACAAGGAAGAGAGAAAAGATTTCTCTTTCTTTGGCGGTTTAGGCTTGATCCTTTCATCAACAAAGTTCGGATCACCCTGCTCATATTTAGTGTCTGAAAGCTTTTGAATATGCTTTTTTGGTTCATCTTCTTCTTTTAGAAGAATATTACTTCTAAAGTGTTTTATGTTGGGAATATTCATAATATCTCCTTTAAGTGCTTCACCATTATAACAAAAAAGTATGCAGTGACTATGGATTAAATAATCTGGCTTATAGATTATTATTTAGGAGCCCGTAATTTTCACTCAGCTTAGTTTTAAGAATATTTAAGGTACTCTTTTGTTAGAAGATGTTTAAAATTAAGCGAGAAGGTCTCATGGTTAAGAAAAATAAATCAAATACATCTCTTCGTGCAAAAGCGGAAAAAACACTTCAAACCAGAGGGAAAACCGGGACAGATTCTGAGATAACATATTCGCTCAATGAAATGCAAGAAATCTTTCATGATTTAGAGGTGCATCAAATTGAGTTGGAGATGCAGAATAAAGAACTCATCCGCACATGTCAGGAGTTAGATAGTTCAAAGAGGCGTTATTCTGATTTTTATAACTTGGCTCCCGTTGGCTATTTAACATTGAATGAAGAAGATTTAATTCTTGAAGCCAATCTTACAGCTTTAACACTCTTTGGGGTGAAGACTCAAGCACTTATTGAAAAAAAACTTACAGATTTTATCCTTAAAAAAGATCAAGATATCTACTATCTATTTAAAAAAAGCTATGAGAAAGAACAGCACTTTTGTGAATTGAGAATGCACCATTATGATGGTGCATCATTCTGGGTGCAACTGGAGGGCAGTATTCAAAATGATGATGGTGTCAGAGCATATCGACTCATAATGAGTCCCATTGCCGAACGAAAGAAAGCACAAGAGCAACAGCGTATCGCTGCCATCGCTTTTGAATCTCAAAATGGAATGGTGATTACGAACCCCAATGGTGTTATTGAGAAAGTTAATCGGGCTTTTACAACAATTTCAGGATACAGTAAAGAAGAGTCTATAGGCCAAACTATGTCACTGCTAAAATCCGAACGTCACAGCCCGCTTTTTTATCAGCGTATGTGGGAATCAATAAAAAAAACTCAACGCTGGCAGG
>JACNLH010000157.1 GCA_014381585.1 Candidatus Sulfurimonas ponti | reverse complement strand
TTTAGTCTCTAAGTCCAAAACCGGCTTTAAATCTTTAGGGGTGTTTTCCAGGGGAAGTTTCAGCTCTTTAGTGTCTGCACCTAAAGATAAGATAAAAGGTCCGTTTTTAGCACCTTTTTCATCTTTAGAGTCCTTTGCTCCACGTAGAAGTTCTGAAAAGGATAATATTGGTTTTTCATCTTTTAAACTAGTTAAACTTAGAGGCGATGACACTGCTGATTCTGCTTTAGTTTGAACTAAAATCATTATGCTTTCCTTATACAGTCTCCAACAAAATTTGCCGGGTTTTATATAAATAAAGCATAATGTATTCCAATAACTTATGAAATAGAATCCAATAGACTAAATAACTTTAGCGAACCTGTCTAAACATGGTAAATCATACTTATAAAATACATTCACACTGTCTTGTAATCCACCAAGCAACTCTTCTGGGTTTTCACCGTCTGCAGGATATGAAAGCATAAATGAATTCAAATAGCTTGAAAAAGCTTCATCAAACATTTTTTTCACAATGTCAGCACCATACTTATCTGTATATGGAAGCACAAAAAAGTATTCCTTTTTATAGTTTACAATAGAGTCTGAAGTGCGTAAAATTGTTCCTAAAGAGTTGTCAATTATCTCTTGATCTATACCATCAAAATGGCAGTACAACAAAGTGAAGCTCTCAGCACGGTTCTCATCAAGTCTATCCGATATACCGATGTTGAGCGCGAGAAGTTGTTTAAAATCTGAAAATGTAAAATGAATACCTGCCATAATAAAGTCCCCTTATCTTCGCTTGCGCCGCTGTGACGACTAAAGAAAATTTTGTTAAAGTATATTATAAAATTGCAAAGGGCTGGATTTCTTCACGTGATTGCAATGGTGAAGCATTCACTTCTTCACTGTCAAAAGATAAAGTGTAACTATTCTCCACAGTGGTTTTACAGTAAGTCAAAACAACGGATGCAGCTAAATCTTTATCTTCTTTACTTGCAGTTTTAGAAAGCATCGCATGAGGTCCTGGAATACCTACAGTCCTAATATGGTAATACTTGTCATTTTCCACATTTTGAAGATGTTCATTCTCTTCTTTATTTCTTCCCACAACCAGCTTTGCGCTCTCGCTTAAACGTAAATGACGGCCAAACTTCATGATTGGGATATCTTTGACTTCAAAGGTGTCATGCTTTACAATATCAAACATTTTTTTAGAAAAATTCTCATCTGTTAAAAGACATCCCCCGCCTGGCGATTCAAAATCTTCTAAACCTATCTCTTTGGCCAGCTCAAGTTGTCTCTCACGGCTTCTTCCTGTGATTCCTTCAAGTTTACTTCTATCAACCCAGCCCTTTTCTTCAGCTATCGTAGGCTTTAATCTTAGTGCAGACATCGGACGAAGAAGCAGGCCGTCACAGTTGCTCTCATTTAAAACTGTTTGAAGTGCGTCTTTGTTCTGACTCATAGGGCGTTGCCCCATCACTTCACCGCTTATTAAAAATGAAGCGCCTTCAGCTTCCATGATTCTTTTTGCAACAGCAAACATTTTTGCATGACAATCTATGCAGGGATTGAAGTTCTTCCCATATCCGTGTTTTGGATCAAATAAAACATCTTGGAGATATTCATCTTGAATATCAACTATTCTAAATTCTGCACCGACTTGTTCACACATATTTTCCATATGCTCACGTCTGTCTTTTGTGCTTCCAAAACCTGTGGAGATGTTTATCGCTAAAACTTCTATACCTTGATCACGTATAAGTTTTATTGCCAATGTGGAATCTAATCCACCGCTAAAAAGTGCTATTGCTTTCATTTATAATTCCTTGTTGAGACACCAGAGCGTCATTTAAAAGGGATTAATCCCCAAATGACACCAGTTCACCTCGTTTTAGTTTCGCAATTTTACCACGAAACTTACGAATATAAAAGGCTTTCTCTTCAAAAGGCATTTGAGACTGAAGATTCACCTTTTTCAATTCTCTTTCATAGTACTTCATTAAAAAAGTCAATAACTCAGCTTTGAGCGCTTCTTCATTCTCAAGCACATGAATATTGTCATCCACTAAAATCGCCATCAACTCTGGCGAATCCACATTTGCTTGAAGTGCGAGATTAAATTCAAATGAGTGAAACATCAAAAGAGACGGGTCTAAAACATCCAAAATCATATCTATAAAATGTGGCTTTTCCAAGGCTGTTTTCACCAAGCAAAGCTCCCACATATCTTTATGTGTGTTTTTTTGCACTAATGGTTTATTTTGATTTTCATCTTGGGTTCTGCTTACTTTTAAAAGTGAGGGATTCACTCCGAGCCCTCCCAAGCGTGAAGCCAGATATGTTTTATACTCTTCTTGCAAAAGCGGTGAAAGAGTCTTTAAGTAACTCATCCCCTCATTCATGCAAGACTCTTTTGCTTTTGGATCACGTAAATCGTATAAAGATAAAATCTCATCTAAAACAAACTCTATGAATGTTTTAGGAGAGCGTATCATGTTTGCCAAAACTTCCACTTCACCCTTATGCACCATATCAGCAGGATCAAGTCCATCGCTAAATATAACAACACCGCCTCTAAAACCGCCGGCACTTAAAAGTCTCGATGCCTTTAGTGCAGCTGCCCTGCCTGCTTTGTCTCCATCATAAGCCATCACAACCTTTGGCTCGCCTTTTCTCAAAAGCGGTAAATGTTCCACTGTCAGAGCGGTGCCTAGTGTTGCAACGGCATTGGTGAAGCCGGCTTGGTGAAGCATGATAACATCCAGATAACCTTCTGTTATGATTATTTCACCTTGTTTATGTATATCTTGTCTTGCATGATGGTAAGCATATAAAAGGCGGGATTTATTAAAAAACGGCGTCTCCGGTGAATTCACATACTTTGCCTGATGCCCTGTTATGGTCCGTCCTCCAAAACCGACAATAGAGCCGTTTGCAGAGTGGATGGGGAAAGTGACACGCTCCACAAATCTTGCGAAGTTGCGCCCTCCGTCAAATCCCACCACACCCATCTCTACGGATTCAGGCATGGTGAAGCCATGAGATTTTATATAGTTGATCGTTGCATTAGAATCAGGCGCATACCCTATACCGAATTTTTCTATACTGCTCTCGTAAATTCCACGTTCATGCACATATGCGGATGCAGTTTGTTTTGAGGGCAAAAGAGAGCTATACCATTCTTGAAGTTTGTCCATAACTTGTGAGCGCGGTTTGTTATGTTTGTTATCCGTATAACTAAGTGTGAAGTTATAAGTGTCTGCTAGTTTTTCAAGAGCTTCTGGATAATTAAGCTTCTCATACTCCATAACAAAACGGACACTGTCACCACCTGCTCCGCAACCAAAACAATGGTAAATCTGTTTTTGAGGACTAACAACGAATGAGGGTGATTTTTCATCATGAAAAGGGCAAGGTGATTTATAATTCACTCCCGCCTTTTTCAACTCCACATAAGAGCCTACAACATCAACAACATCAAGTCGTGCCTTTAAGGCTTCTATGGAATCTTCAGTAATCATACCCGTATTATATCTTATGTGGCATTAGCGATATGCAAAAATTCAGATATTGGGAACTCTTAGATATATTATATTATTGTGATATAATGCCTCCTTATAAAACTTAAGGAGAACAATAGATGAGAAAAAATATTGCCATAGCGCTTTTACTGCTTAACACTGCAGTCTTTGGAGCTGCTAAAGAGACAAAGATGCTGCCAATCTTCACAGAGGGCTACTGCGCAACACCGACTATCGCGCTCATGGGTGGATATGGAAAATACTCCGAAGCATCCAATGGTGCATCTATGTATGGTCTTGAACTTGGATTTGCCTGTCCGGTGTTTCAAATCAAAGATTTAGAAATCAATCAGGTGCTGAGTCTTGTGCATTCTGACAAAGACGGTTTAGAAACAAACACTTTAGAGATGAACCCAAGAATAATGTTCAAGTTAAACGACAAAACAAAGTTTGGTTTTGGACCGGGACTTGGTGTGATTTTTGCTAAAAGTGCTGTGAAAAGTGATTCGGTTTTTGGATTTAATGTCGGAGCATCTCTTAATTACGATATCACATCTGATATGTTCATAGGTATTGAAAGCAGATACCAATGGGCCAAGGATGCGGAGCTCTCAAACGGTGCAAAAACGAATATGAATAACTCCAGAACACTTATAAAAATTGGTACACATTTTTAAGCTGCCTTTGGAATACAAAAAGATTTGGCTATAATTCCAACTCGACAAAATTTTAAAGAAAGTGGGTGATGTGATATGCCAGGTATCGTACTACGTAGTGATGATAATTTTGATGCATCTTACCGCCGTTTCAAAAAGCAGACTGACCGTAACTTAATCGTTACTGAAGCTCGTGCTAGACGTTTCCATGAAACTGAAACTGAAAAGCGTAAGAAATTCAAAATAGCTTCTCGTAAGAAAATGCTAAAACGTCTTTATATGATGAGACGTTACGAATCACGCCTATAAGATTAAGCCTTCGGGCTTAACTTAACTCCTCTGTAAATTAAATTCGACCGCCTATTTTCTCAAGCATCTCTACAAACTTTTCAATTGCAACAGGTTTTTTCACAATATAAGTCTTTTCATCTTCAACAATGGAATCAAGCACTTCATCTGCGCTGAAATATACAACAATAATATCTTTTTTCAACTCTTTTATTGATTCTATCATTTGCATACCGTTTAAACCCGGCATGTTTAAGTCTGTCATAACTATATCAAAGTCTAATGATTTTTGAAACTTCTCTAAACCATCCTGTCCGTCAATAGCTATTGTTAAATTATCAAAAAACTTATTTAAGAAAGTTCCTGTTCCTTCTCTCACCTGAATTTCATCTTCAACATATAATAATTTCATATTTTGAATTGTTTCTTTTATTTTTATAATATTATGCATCACGATTTCCTATTGCATAGGGTAGCTCAATCTTAAAGCACGCTCCGTCATCTGTGTTATAAACACTGATTGTTCCAAAAAGATGCTTTTCAATAATCATTTTACTCATATACAAACCAAGACCGGTTCCATTTTTTTCTTTTTTTGTTGAAAAATACGGATCAAATATTTTATCAATTATATCCTCTTGTATTCCCCCGCCATTATCACAGATGCTAATGATGGCACTCTTGTCATCACGTTGTTCACAGCTGATTGTTAACATAGGATTGATAATTTTTTTCTCCACTAAAATATCTTTAGCATTGTTGCTTATGTTTATAAACACTTGCATAAGCTCTCTTGGATATGTGTTTATTTCTTCCAGTTTATTGATTTCATTTATTTGTACAGTGATATTATTATTTTCAAAAGATTTACCAATAATTAAAAAAGTATCTTCCATGACACTGCTTATCATGGTTAATTCTTTAAGCTGATTCGGCGTAAAGAAGTTGCTAAAATCATCAATAGTTTTCGATAGCTCCTGAGTATGCATGTTGATTTGTTTAGCCATCTTTTCTAAGCTGGTCACATCTACGCTATCAAATGCAATATCAGCTAAAATATTATTAGCCTCCATCGATATCGCACTTATAGGTTGTCTCCACTGGTGTGCTATCATACTTATCATCTCTCCCATAATAGCTTGACGTGATTGCATCATCATTATCTTTTCTTGTTTATTGATTTCTTCAAAAGGTTCTTCAATCGCAGTCACAAAAACTGCACGGTAAATAAACAAGTAAGCGATAACTTTATAAATATGCCCCATGATGTTATACAAATCAGTCACATCTGTGTATAAGGTGAATAAAAACTCACTCATTATTATCATACATACGGCGCCAAAGAGTGCAATAACACTATAAGCCTGCGGTTCTTGCATACGCTTGAATAAGATTATCGCCGTGATAACACTGAGTGCGACAATAAAATACTCCGAATAGATTTTTAAGGGAGTCAATCCGCTCCCTGCTACAAAAAAGACATCTCTAAGCAGAAAATCACCATAGAATAACGGCAGGTGAATAACACAGATCAAAATAAACATAAGCATCATGAAAATAATACGTGATTTTTTCGAAGCCAATAAACTTAGTGAAGATATTGAAAAAAGCAAAAGCCCTATAGTGGAGATGAAACGGGCTGAAAGCCAAAAGTATATGGCTTTATCCGGACTGCTGGGTGTGATAAAATCAGGCATCCCATTATAAGAAAGAATATGTGTTAAATCAAGTATCCCCACACTGAAAAAAATCATAGAGATAAATATAATATTGCCAGACATTTTATATTGATATTTATATGTATTGAGGCCTATTCCAGCCACAAGCATAGCTACAACAATGGAGAAGCTTTCTAAAAAGGTATGTAGGGGTAAATAATTTTGTAAAACTTGCACTTCAAAAAAAAGAGGAGAAAGTAAAGTTCCTATAAAAATAACAAAGAATACAGTTAATATACGAAGAACACCGCTTATCAACACTTTGTTTTTTTTATGGACACTGAAATATTTTAACATGGAGATATCACCGGTATTCAATCGAAATTCCTTATTCTTAACTAGTAATATTACTTTAATAAATACCAGGAGTCAATGAAATTTCTATTCTATCTCTTTTTCCCATCTGAAAACTTCATATTTATCAATAAAAATAATAATAAATATTTAAAATCACAATATTATATAATATATTATATACTAAAATATATAGCTAAAGTCCACCATACATCTCTTTATAAAAATGTATCGCATGTCTATCACTCATCGAGGCAATATAATCAGCTATGACTCTATGTTTACTTCGCGTAGCTAACTGTTCATACAAAGCTTTTGGAAGCATTTTCTCTTCCTCCATAAGTCCATTGTAAATACCTTTTATCGCCTGTTTTCCAGCAAACATTTTCGTCACTATATCTTGATGTTGGTAAAGTTTTACAAAAAGTGTTCTTTTGAGTTTTTTGAGTTTAGTCTCAAGTTCTTTGGATAATCCGACAGGAATCTTGCTTTTTGCATCGAGTGTGGCGCTTTGCACCTCGAGGGATTGTATTTTATCTCTAGAGTGTTCAAGCAGGGAGTACACAAGGTGATTTATAAGGTGGGAGCTAAAGCGATAACGAAACATCTCTGCATCACTCTCTTGGATCCCTTCTTCTTTCACTTTAGCCAATATCTCACACACCAACTCACTCGTCTTTAAGTCTTCAAAAGTGATTAAGCCTGAGTTCACCCCATCGTCTATATCATGGCTGACATACGCTATCTCATCTGCACGGTCAACTATCATCGCTTCTATGGAAGGATGCGTGTCAAGATTGAATTGCTCATGAATCTTCGAGGGTAAAAAACTTTTCTGATAAGGATAAGAGTGTTTCAAAATCCCTTCTAAAGTTGCAAAGGTGAGGTTAAGACCATCAAAAGCTTTATATCTTTTTTCTAAAAAAGAAACAACTCTGAAGCTCTGAAAATTATGTTCAAAACCATTTACAAATCCATCCTTTTTTAAGCATTCATCCAGCGTGTCCCCGCCAACATGACCAAAAGGGGTGTGCCCTAAGTCATGTGCTAAAGCTATTGATTCTGCTAAAGATTCGTTTAGTCCAAGTGTAGAAGTGATGGAGCGGGCGATTTGTGAAACTTCTATAGAGTGGGTGAGACGTGTACGAAAAAAATCGCCTTCTTGATTTAAAAAGACTTGCGTCTTATATTCAAGTTTTCTAAATGAAGCAGAGTGAATGATTCGATCTCTGTCTCTTGCATAAGGTGAACGAAAATCTTTATCTATTTTATGAAATCTCTGGGATGGATGCATTATGATTTTTTTAAAAACTTAGTGAGAATATGAATTTTGACACCGTTCACACGGCCTTCAATATGTTCACTGTCTCCATGAACAAGACCGATGTTTCGCACAGCCGTTCCACGTTTGGCGGTGAATCCAGTGCCTTTAACATCTAGGTCTTTAGTGATCACCACCGTGTCTCCCGCTGCTAAAGTCACACCGTTTGCATCTTTATAGACTAAGGCATCAGCAGCTTCACCGATAGAATCAGCATCAGCCCAAGCCTTCACGTCCTCTTCCATATACATCATATCCACTAAATCTTGACGGCCAAGTGCATTTAAAAGTCTATAACTCATCACTTGCACAGCAGGTGTTTCACTCCACATAGAATCGTTTAAACAGTTAAAGTGAGTTTCATCCAGTTCTGAGCTTTGTATCTGACCTTTACAATTCCCACAAAGATAAATTGATTGCTCTTCACTTCCATCAGATGGTGAAACTTCAAAAGCATTTACATCATCTGCACTTGCACATAATTCACATATAGCACTTCTATCCATTAATCAGCCCTTTTTTATTCGTATAACTTTTATCTTCTGCCGCGTGAAGAATTTCCACCTCTCGCGCCGCCGCCGTTTCTTGGTTTATTGTTAGAGTTTCTATTTCCACCTCGACCTCTTCCGCCGCCACCGCCAAGACTGATAGGTTCAGCTTTTATACTTGGATCGGGTGCGAAACCTTTGACAACAAACTTGTGAATATCTTTTTGAATCAACTTTTCAATATTTGCTAAAAATTCATGCTCATCAATACAGACAAGACTCATAGCTTCACCCTTGTTTCCGGCACGTCCGGTTCTGCCTATACGGTGAACATAGTCTTCAGAAACATTTGGAAGTTCATAATTCACCACATGGGGAAGTTGGTCTATATCAATTCCTCGAGCTGCAATATCTGTAGCAACCAGAACTCTTACTTTACCTGCTTTAAAGTCAGCTAATGCTTTTGTTCTGGCATTCTGGCTTTTGTTTCCATGAATAGCGGCAGATGTGATTCCATCTTTTTCAAGCTGTCCGCTCAAACGGTTTGCCCCGTGTTTAGTTCTCGTAAAAACTAAAACCTGTTGCCAATCCCCTTCCTTAATCAGATGGGTTAACAATTCTCTTTTTCTTTCTTTATCCACAGGGTGAATCACTTGCTTGATTTGCTCGGCAGATTGATTTTCACGTGCAACTTCAACAAGCACCGGTGAATTTAAAAGTGAATCTGACAATTTTTTAATATCTTTAGAATATGTTGCTGAAAAAAGTAAAGTCTGTTTTTGTTTTGGAAGCACTGCCAGGACTTTTCTGATGTCATTTATGAAGCCCATATCCAACATTCTGTCAGCTTCATCAAGGATTAAAAAATCAACCTTGGATAAATCTATAGTCTTTTGTGAAACATGGTCAAGCAAACGTCCAGGTGTTGCCACCACTATATCCATACCTTTTCTCAGTGCTGTGATTTGAGGGTTGATTTTCACCCCTCCAAAAATAACACATGATTTAAATGGTAAAAATTTTCCATAAAGTTCAACACTCTCATAAACCTGAGAAGCCAACTCTCTTGTAGGAGTTAAAATCAAAGCTCTTACATGATGTTTCCCTTTTTCCGGTTTGTGTCGATGCAGAAGCTCTAACATTGGAAGTGTGAAACCTGCTGTTTTACCGGTTCCCGTTTGCGCTCCTGCTAAAATATCTCTTTTTTGAAGTATGACTGGAATTGCTTGTTCTTGAACAGGTGTTGGAGTATCGTATCCTTGCTCTTTAACAGCGCGTAGAAGTTGGTCACATAGACCTAAATTTTTAAATGACATTGAGTCCCTTTTGTTAATGCGGCATTTTAGCATATAAAGGATATAATTCCCCTACTATAACCCAAGGATTCCTATGTCAAATCAAACTCCAACTCTAAAGAGACACAATCATCGTGTTCACCCATGTAAAGATGAAAAAAAAGAGGAACTCCTGCAACTGCTTCTAAGTCAAAATAATGATAAAAATATCATTGTTGCAACTTCTGCAAAATCCGAATTAAGCACAGAACAAGAAAATGTCAGAATACTTAGTGATGAAGAATTAACAGCAGCCCCTGATGCACAATGCGATATGCTGATAAGTTACGATTTGCCATCAAAAGCTATCAAGTATATGGCTAGAATTGCTCATACAGACACCTATGCTCTTATACTTGTGAACCCTAGCGAAGAAAGACTTCTTCACCCTATCGAGACACTTATAGGCAGAACTCTTATGCAAGAACTTATCGAAGGTTTTTCAGAAGTTGTGGTTCAAAAAACTGCACAGCCGGCTAAAAAAGACTTTGATCCTAGAGAAGATAGAAAACAAAAATTTTTAAATGACGGTGAAAAACCGAAAAAATCCTTTAAAGACAAGAAGCCTTTCTCCGATAAAGATAAAAAACCTTAC
>JACNLH010000155.1:9041-10320 GCA_014381585.1 Candidatus Sulfurimonas ponti | reverse complement strand
TCTGAAAAACTAGTTTAACAACTATTTATCAGTCCGCTAAAGCTAGCCTCTTTGGAGGCAGATTCTTTCTTTAATTTCATTACGATATAATTCAATTAATATTTTAATTAGGATTATATATGCAATTCTCTGCACCCCTTAAATCAAATTCAAAAAAAATAATGTTATTAGGTTCTGGTGAACTAGGTAAAGAAGTTATCATCGAAGCTCAAAGATTAGGTCTTGAAACTATCGCAATAGACAGGTATGAAAATGCTCCTGCTCATCATGTTGCACATAGATCTTATGTTGTGAATATGCAGGACAAAGATGCTGTCTTAGAGATTATCCGCAGGGAAAAACCTGATTATATTCTACCTGAGATTGAAGCTATCTCTATCGATGCATTGTTTGAAGCAGAGAAAGAGGGCTTCAATGTCATTCCCAATGCTGAAGCAGTTTCTAAGACAATGAACCGTAAAAACATCAGAACTTTTGCAGCAGAAGAGTTGGGTTTAAAAACAGGACCTTATAAGTTTGTAACTACACAAGAGGGGATGCTAGAAGCTGCTAAGGCACTTGGTTTTCCTTGTGTGATTAAACCTGTTATGAGCTCATCGGGTCATGGGCAGTCTGTTGCAAGAAGTGAGAGTGATATTCCGGCTTCTTGGGAGATGGCAAAAGAGGCCCGCGGTGATGCGAGTGAATTGATTGTTGAAGCCTTTGTTGATTTTGATTATGAGATCACAATGCTGACTGCTAGAAACGGAAAAGAGACAGTGTATTGTGAGCCTATCGGACATGAGCAACGTGATGGTGATTATGTGTTTTCATGGCAGCCGATGCAGATGAGTGAGCTTGCAAAACAAAGAGCGCAGGAGATAGCAAAAGTCATCACAGACGGTCTTGGCGGGCAAGGTCTTTTTGGTGTAGAGTTATTTGTTAAGGGTGATGAAGTGTATTTTTCTGAGGTATCACCTCGTCCGCATGACACAGGGATGGTGACACTTATTACACAATCACAAAGCGAGTTCGCACTTCACCTCCGCGCAGTTTTGGGGCTTCCTCTTGGATTCACCTTTTATGGAGACGGAGCATCTGCCGCATTTAAATCAGAGGCACATAATTATGCTCCGGTTGTGGATGTGGATGACAGCTTGTTCTCAGATAATTCGTTTGTGAGAGTGTTCTCAAAACCGGAAGCCCACAAAGGAAGACGTTTAGCAGTTGCTCTTGTATATGACAAAGTGGACAAAGCGATAGAAAAAGCTCGTGAAATCATTACAAAAATCAAGGATGT
>JACNLH010000155.1:0-8920 GCA_014381585.1 Candidatus Sulfurimonas ponti | reverse complement strand
AGGTGAAGATTGTTCTGCTTGACGCGCTTACTTTCGGTGCAACAGACTTAAGCGGTTTTGATGCTTTTGGTGAAGTGGATGTTTTTCAAACCACTTCAAAAGAGCAAACACTTGAGCGTATAACTAACGCAGATGTTATTGTAACTAACAAGGTCGTTATCACAGATGCGCATATGCAGGAATGCCCAAACTTGAAACTTATCTGTATCGCAGCGACGGGGATGAATAATGTTGACTTAGAATCTGCCGCTTCAAGAAATATACAAGTGAAAAATGTGGCCGGTTATTCAACCGACTCAGTGATACAGCATACTTTTTCAATGCTTTTTTATCTGATGGGGCATTCGCGTTACTATGATGAAGTGGTGAAAGATGGAACATATTCCAGAAGCCCGATCTTCACCGATGTGTCACGTCCATTTTTTGAGATTAAAGGTAAAAAATGGGGAATTATCGGTTTAGGTTCTATCGGACGTGGAGTCGCAAACATTGCTAAGGCCTTTGGAGCTGAGATATTTTACTACTCAACAAGCGGAGTGAATCGTACAGATGATTTTCAAAGAACAACATTAGATGAACTTTTACAAAATTGCGACATCATCTCTATTCATTCGCCTTTAAACGAGCAAACAAATAATCTTTTAGATTATGAGCAGTTAAACACTGCAAAAGACGGCGCTATTATTTTAAATCTCGGACGTGGCGGAATCATCAATGAAGATGCAGTTGCCACAATCATTGATGAGAAAAATATCTCTTTTGGTTTAGATGTTTTAATGCAAGAACCGATGAAAGAAAAGCATCCTCTTTTATCTGTGAAAAATAAAGAAAATCTTTATATCACTCCTCATATTGCTTGGACTTCAGTTGAAGCAAGAGATGCTTTGATTGCTTTAACAATTGAGAATATTGCATCGCTGAAATAAGTCTTTTCTTCACCGCTTTTTTAGCGGCAACAATCTTACCATTTAGTTCTGAACTGGCATTGCTTGTAGCTTTAGAAAACGGGATGTCACAATTGAATGCACTCGTTTTTGCCTCTTTAGGTAATATTTCAGCGATTATTCTTAATTATGTTCTTGGGTTTTGGCTGTATGAAAAAATGAAATTGAAACTTCAGGCAAGTAAAATAGGCAGAAAATCATTTGATATAGGGCATAAATATGGATATATTTCAGTATTTTTGTCGTGGATTCCGATAGTCGGTGATCCACTTACAATTGTCGCGGGTTTATTGCGAATCAACTTTTTTTATTTTCTTATTGTGGCAGGAGCGTTGAGAATAGTGAGATATTATTTTCTCAGTATTATGTTATAATCAATAAAATTGATATTTAAGTATAAAATCCAGGTCGTTTTATGAAGTTCTTATCGCTCTTTTTTTCTTTTTTTCTTTCCTTATTGTTTGCACAAAGTGCAATCACACCGATTCCATTGACCAGCATATATGACGAAGAAAAAGCAGAACTTGGAAAAGAGCTGTTTTTTGACACAATTCTTTCTGAAGATGGGAGAATGTCTTGTGTTTCATGCCATATCCTGCCTGGAAACGGCGCAGATAATGTGGCTTTTTCTGTGGGATTGGACGGCCATATTGCAAAAGTCAACACTCCCACGGTCTTAAATGCTGTATATAATTTTTCACAATTTTGGGATGGAAGAGCGGAAGATTTACATGAACAAGCTCTAATGCCTATTTTCAATCCCGATGAACTTGGAAGCAGTATAGAAGAGGCGATAGAAAGATTGAAAAAATCCCCTTATAAGAAAAAGTTTTCAGATATATATGCTGATGGTGTCACGCAGAAGAATATTGCAGATGTGCTTGGGGAGTTTGAAAAGGCATTGATAACGCCAAACTCAAGATTTGATCAGTATCTAAGAGGTGATGAAGATGCTCTTAGCGAAAAAGAAAAAAAAGGCTATAAAACTTTTCAAGACTTAGGTTGCATAGCCTGTCATAATGGTGTAAATATTGGCGGGAATATGTATCAAAAGATCGGTGTGATGGTAGAGTATGATTACCCGGATGCAAATACAAACAAGAGAGCGCTTGATGGACGCTACAATGTAACTTTAAGACAAAGAGATAAGAGGGTGTTTAAAGTCCCCTCCTTGAGAAACATTGCTTTAACTGCCCCTTATCTGCATGATGGCAGCGCCAAGAGCTTAAGGGATGCTATTATAGAGATGCGCGAACATCAACTGGGAATCTTAGAAAAAAACAGTGAAATTGAAGATATAGAGATGTTTTTAAAAACACTTAATGGTGAAGCACCTAAGATACTCGAAGAGATGAAGTGATGAAAAAGTATATTTTAATCGGACCTGTTTTCTTAATCTCTTTGATAGTTATAGCATTTTATATAGAAAGAAACATTGATATAGCAAAATCGATACAAAAGCTTACAGAGATAAAACAATTGTCTTATGAGTTAGAGCTTGTAACACAAAAGAGAACAATACTTTTTGGCAACTTGGACAGGACTCAGAATTATGATGCAATAGTGAATATCACTAAAGAGTTTCAAAGCCGTTTGAACCACTACACCCAAAGAATTCAAGATATAAAAGATAAAGAACTTATAAACCTGCTTCAAAAAACACAAAAGAAGAATGCTGAGTTAAGCCTTTTACTTGAAGATCTTAAAACAGACACAGCAGTGGTGAATAATTCACTTGCATGGTTGGGGAAAATATATCAGTCGCATCTTCTAAACGAAAGTGAAGAGTATATGGATAAGGCACTTCTTTCATATATTTTCAGTGTGTTAAATTCTAAAAATGAGATTATAAGACTTCAGGAGATAAATTCAAAAACAGCTAAAAGGGAATTATTGCAAAAGCATCTTCGTGTGATATACGAAGGGAAAAAGTCTATTCAAAACATTCATAAAGAGATAAAAAGAAATGATATCGTATCAGCTTTGGATACGGTGGTTTTATACACACTGAGAGAATTAAATTCATTACATAAAGAAACAGAATCCATAATCCAAATACTTGCGATAAGTTCAATATTTTTGTTAGTGTTCGGATTTATTGTGTATATAAGAGAAATTATTGTTTCTTTAGAGGCACAAAAACTTAAAAATGAACTGCAACAATTTGTTGATGCTTTAAATGAGAGCGCTATAGTGTCTAAAACAGATGCTAAAGGTGTCATCACCTATGTGAATAAAAAGTTTTGTCAAGTCTCAGGGTTCTTAGAAGAGGAATTGATAGGAGAGTCTCATAGCATAATAAAACATCCGGATATGCCTAAAGAGATTTTTAAAGATTTATGGAAGACAATCCAAGACAAGAAGGTGTTTAAAGCAATAATCAAAAACCGCACAAAAGAGAAGGGCTTTTATTTTGTCGACACATCCATTATGCCTATTTTGGAGCTTGATGGGACAATCAGAGAGTATTTGGCTGTCAGGTATGATGTGACTGAGCTGGTTCACGCCCGGGATATGGCTATAGTCGGTGAAAAAGCAAAGAGTGAGTTCTTATCAAACATGTCGCATGAATTAAGAACACCCTTAAATGCCATAGTGGGTTTTTCAAGTGTTTTATCACGTGGTATAAAAGATGCACAACACTTAAAGCACTTAAATAGCATACAAGAAAGTTCAGCTAATCTTATAGGACTCATTGATGATATTTTAGACCTTTCAAAACTTCAAAGCGGTAAGTTTTCACTTGATTATAAGGCTTTTGATCTCAAAGAAAGCACCCGTATTTTACTTGAGAGCTTTGCAAGCTCAATCGAAAACTCTGAATTGGACTTTGAGGTGTCTATTGAAGAAAATGCAGATGTGAACCTCAATGGCGATTGCTTGAGGATTTCTCAAATTATGAGCAACTTAATTTCGAATGCGATTAAGTTCACACCAAAAGGTAAAAAGATAGAGTTTAAACTTGCGTATAGGGATTCAAAGCTTTTTATCAATGTTGTTGATGAGGGGATTGGTTTAAGCCAGGAGGCGCAAGAAAAAATATTTAAAGCTTTTGAACAAGCAGATAGCTCCACCACAAGAAACTACGGCGGCACAGGTCTAGGTCTTAGTATAGTTCTTGATTTGGTGGAACAGATGAAGGGGAGGATTTCTCTTGAGAGCATAGAAGGTGAAGGGAGCAACTTTGGAGTTGTCCTTCCCCTGGAAGAGGTCAAAAAGTCAGGTGATTTAAATGAGCCTGAAAATGAATCTGAAGATAAAGAAGCCTTGCGCGGACATGTTCTTATAGCAGAAGACAACAAGACAAACCAAATGCTTATAGGGGTGTTTATGGAAGAATTCGGTCTTAGTTATGAGATTGCAAATGACGGTGTTGAAGCTGTGGATATGTTTGGACGTGAAAAATTTGATGTGGTTTTAATGGATGAGAATATGCCCAATCTAAACGGTTGTGATGCGATGCATAAAATTCATAGCCTTTACGGATATGGGGTGCCAATTATTGCTTTAACAGCCAATGCCATGATTGGAGACAGAGAAAGATTTCTTGCAGAAGGGATGGATGATTATGTTTCAAAACCCATAGATGATGATGAACTGTATAAAGTTATAAAAAAATGTTTAAAGCAATAGGAAAGAGATGTGAAAAGTGATGTATTGATTATAGGTGCGGGAGGTGCTGGTTTGACAGCGGCTTTGCATGCAAAAGAAAAGGGTGTGAGTGTGAGAGTGCTTACAAAAGAGTATCCGACAAGATCTCAAACATGTATGGCGCAAGGCGGGATAAATGCAGCTTTGGGCAACAATGGTGAAGACAGTGTTGAAGCGCATATCGCTAACACTTTAAAGTCGGCTCATGGGATGGCAAATGAGGATGCGGTGCGTCACTTGTGTGCGAGTGCCCCGGAAGCTGTGGAGTGGTTAGACAGGCTTGGTGTTTGTTTTTCCCGCACCAAAGATGCAAAAATCGCACAAAGAAGTCTTGGCGGAGCATCAGCACCCAGGGCGTGTCATGCGCAAGATTATACAGGTCTTAAAATTCTTCATAGCTTATACGATAAATGTTTATCTGAGGGGATCGAAATTTTAAATGAGAAGTTTTTACTTGATGTGATTGTCAGCGAGGATAAGGCTTGCGGTGTTAGTGTTTTAGATATACGCAGCGGTGAGGTGGAAGTTTATGAGAGTAAGTCTGTTATCTTAGCAACGGGTGGATACAGCAGAGTGTACGATAAACATTCAACAAACTCAACTGCCTCAACAGGGGATGGTATAGTTGCCGCAGTTCGAGCCGGGGCTAAACTCAAAGATATGGCTTTTGTGCAGTTTCACCCGACCGGACTTAAAAATTCTTCCATTTTAATCTCAGAATCAGCACGTGGGGCAGGCGGTTATCTTTTAAATTCCAAGGGTGAGCGATTTGTAGATGAGTTGCGTCCCCGTGATGAGGTGGCCCGTGCTATAAATGAGCAGATACTTAGCGGTGAAGAAGTTTTTTTAGATATACGGCATTTAGGTGAAGAGTTTATCGATGAAGAGTTACCGCAAGAAAGAAAGTTGGCAATACTTTACGAGAACATTGATCCGGTGACAGATTTGATTCCTATCAAACCTGTGGCACATTACACGATGGGCGGCATAGAGGTGGATAAGACTTCAAGCACATCTCTCAAAGGTTTGTATGCAGCCGGTGAATGTGCAAACCATGGAGTCCACGGTGCAAACCGTCTTGGAGGGAATTCACTTTTAGAGTTGATCGTGTTTGGAAAGCAAGCGGGACAAAATGCTGCTGCATATGCTTTACTTGAGAATTCAGATGTGGATATACACCCCCAGGTGAAATATGGAAGCGAGATAGAAGATGACAATGATATTGAACTTGATTTTTACAAGATTAAAGAAGAGATTGCAGATCTGTTTTATAAAAATGTCGGGATTATCCGATGTGAAAAAGATTTACTTTCTGCTGAGGAAAAAATACAGGAGATTCAATCAAAACTTCACCTTATGGGTGCAGAAGATAGATCTAAAGTTTATAACACAAACAGAATTGAGTTTTTAGAATTTAAAAACACACTGGAGGTTTGCGCCTATGTGGTTCGTGAAGCCTTGGATATAAAAGAGAGCTGCGGTGCTCACTATAGGATAGATTAAGATGAAGATAACAATACAAAGAGAATCATTGCATAGCTATGAAGTGGACTTAGCAGATGCCACGCTCTTGGAAGTTCTAAATGAGATTAAACATACTCAGGACTCCAGTTTAGTATATGCAAGTGGATGCAGAAGCAGTATTTGCGGGAGTTGTTCCATGCGTGCTAACGGCAGAGAAGTTTTGGCCTGCTCTTATAAAGTGCAGGATGGAGATTTGATAGAGCCTCTTAAAAATGTGAATGTCATCCGTGATTTAGTTGTAGATATGGATAAGGCTTTATCTTTTAATGCAAAAGCAAAAGCCTGGTCGCTAGTGAGTGGTGAAGTAAGCTTGGTGAGTCAAGAAAATGAAAAAATAAATGAAGTGCAAAGTGATTGCATACTTTGCGGCTCATGTTATAGCGCTTGTCCTGTGTATGCTGTAAACGGTGAATTTTTAGGGCCATTTTCTCTAACACGTGTTTGGAGGTATGTTAGTGATGTCAGGGAAGAGGATACAAAAGAAAAGATTGACACCATCCAGACTAATGGAATTTGGGATTGCACTTTATGCAATGAGTGCACGCTTGTTTGTCCTCAAGATATATCTTCAAAAGCGGACATAGAAAAACTTCGTGCACGTTCTGCGATGGATGGACATTTTGATCCTAGTTTTTCAAGTGGATTCTCTTTCGATGGAAGTCCTAGTTTTTAAGAATTTTGAGCTTGAAAAAGTGCTTCAAATTCTTTAGCTGGGAGCGCTTTACTTTTGATATATCCTTGATACATATGGCAACCTTTTTTTTCAAGAAAGTCTAACTGTTCTTGTTTTTCTGTCCCCTCGGCTAAAATCTGATAACCAAGAGCCTTACCCATCTCTATAATAGCGGTGACAATAGCGCAGTCATCTTCTTCAAAAGGGATATCATCAATAAAGCTTTTGTCTATTTTCAAGACATCTATAGGAAAGCGTTTGAGATAAGAAAGAGATGAATAACCCGTACCGAAGTCATCAATCGCAAGTTTAATCCCTTTGGCTCTTAGTGAGTAAAGCATCTTTACAGTTTCTTCTTCTCTTTGCATTAAAGCACTTTCTGTAATCTCTATTTCCAGTTTATGAGGATTGTAGCCGGTTTCTAGAAGGGCTTTGGATACAAGTGATGGTAAATCTTGATATTTCACCTGATTGGCAGAAACGTTGATTGCGACAGTGATATGATATCCTGCATCCATCCAGATTTTTCCCTGTCTGCATGCTTCAAACAGAATCCATTCCCCTATCTCATTTATTAGGCCTGATTCATCTGCTATAGGTATAAACACGGATGGCGGAATCATTGTCCCATCTTTAGTTTTCCATCTTAAAAGAGCTTCCACTCCCACTATCTTGCCTGTTTGCATATGGACCTGCGGTTGGTAATACAGCTCTAATTCCTTGTTTTTTAAAGCATTTCGCAAGGCATTCTCATAGGCTATTTTTTCAAGAGACTTTTCTAAAAATTCAGTTGTATAAAATTTATAAATTCCATGCCCCTCCGCTTTAGCCTGATGTAAAGCAGAGTTCACAAATTGTATAGTTTGATCAACATCCTGCGAATCTCTTGGTGCAAGAACAATTCCTGCACAGGCTTCAACGCTGACCTCTGTGGAGTTAGATAGATATATGGTTTGGGATAATGCATTTAAATATTTTTGGATAAGTCTTGGAAGTGTGTTTTCATCTTTTATATACTCAAGTATGATGGCAAATTCATTACCGCCAAGTCTTGCTATCACATCGCCTTCTCTTATCTGCTTTGTAAGCCTTATAGCTATTTTACTTAATAACTCATCCCCTATTATATGCCCGTAACTGTCATTGATATCTCTGAATCTATCTATGTCGAAGATAATAACAGCTATTGAATATTGATTTCTTATAGCGTTGGCGATTGATTTTTGGAGAAACTTTTTAAACAAGAGCCTGTTTGGTAATTGAGTCAACAAGTCATAGTTTGCCAACTTTTTGAGTGCGAGAGCTTGTTCTTTGAGTTTGTTTTCTTTTTTTGTCTTTTCATCGATGGTTCTAAGTAAAAAATTAAAGTACGCCCCATGGACAGCCTTTAAAATATCATGTCTGCTGATAAGTCCAATAAGTTCTTTATTTTTGTTAGTGACAATCAGTTGGTGAATAGAGTGTTGCTGCATAAGACTTGAAGCTTCTTGAAGTGACTTGTCCTTATCGACAGTATACATTTTCTGTGTATCTAAAGCGGAGATTTTTGTATCTTTTTCAAGAGAATGATTGGCGCAATAGAGCGTTATGTCTCTTTCTGTAACAATTAAACTAGGTTTATTATCTTTAATTACAATCGCATAATCACACTTTTTAGCACTCATAAGCTTTGCTGTTTCGAGGATGGAAGTGTCTGCTGAAATTGTGAGAATAGATTCACTCATGGCTTGGGATATATTTTTTTCTTGTATGACATCTTCAAAACCCATATGACGTAAAAAATCACCTTCGGTCACTACACCTTTAAATACATTGTTTTTATCCACCACCACGATGTGTCTGTATTCTTTTCTCTCCATTAAAATATAAGCATCATGTATATAAGAGTCTTGAAAAACCGAAAAAACATCCTTTGTCATGGCTTCGGCTAAAGTGGATGTATAACGGGTGTTGTTTGCAATAGCATAAAGAGAATCTCTTTCTGTGAAAATACCTATAGGTTTTTCTTGTTCATCTATTATCACGACAGAGCTGATGGCATGCTCTTGCATAAGAAGCAAGGCTGTGTCTATCGTATCGTTTTTAGTGAGTGCTTGGACGGAAGCTTTCAGAATTGAACTTATTTTTG
>JACNLH010000151.1 GCA_014381585.1 Candidatus Sulfurimonas ponti | reverse complement strand
TTTGTAGCGCCTTCACCGTCTCTAACCATTTCTTGTGCTAGAAAAAGCATTATTTTATGCAAGGCTTCTTTAAATGCGTCTTTATCATAAGCTCCGCTTGCAGCATTACTCAAAAGCATCACGGTGTCGTTTGTTGATGTATCTCCATCCACACTTGCAGCGTTAAAAGTTGTAAGCGTGAGTTCATCTAGAATCTCTTGCATCTGTGAACGGCGGACATCAGCATCTGTGGTTATAAAACAAAGCATCGTGGCCATAGCGGGATTAATCATTCCCGCACCCTTGGCCATAGCTCCAATATTAAAACTGCTTCCGTCTTCAAGAGTGACATTTAAAGCCATCTCTTTTGAAAAACTGTCCGTGGTCATTATCGCACTTGCCGCTGCATGTGGATTTCTAGCACTTAAATCAAAAAGTTTCATTCCATCAATGATTTTTTGCTTTGGAATCCGCACTCCTATAACGCCTGTGGAGCTCATCACAGGGTTTATCACACCTTGCGGTGCAGATTTTAAAATCTCATTTATATCTTCAATCCCTGCTTTCCCGGTCATAGCATTTGCATTTTTAGCATTTATAAGTACAAAGTTTGTTTTAAATTCTTCCTTTTGTCTAAAATGTCTAATAGGAGCTGCTGTCATTTTATTTGTGGTGAAAACAGATGCAATTTCGCACTCTCTCTCACTATAAATAAAAGCCATATCTTTAGCTCCCTTTGATTTAAGGCCCGCACTTACACCATCTGCAAAGAAACCTTCACTTGCACAAACACCGTTTTCTATTTCACTTATCTTAAACAAATCTCGTTTCCTTAGGTCTATTTCTCTGTGTCAATATTCCTTTTGCAATTTGAATATTGCTTTGTGTGCCAATAACCAGCAATTTGCACTCACTGGTGATAAGCACATCACCTTTTGGCATAGAAAGGAATTTTCCATCTTTTTTTGTAACCCCGATAATAGAAGTATTTGTAATATCTCTTAAATGCGTCTCTTTTAATTTTTTCAAAACTGCCCAAGAATATTTAGGGATAAAGACCTCTTCCATATCAAGCGGGTTGTCACTTTTATATAAAAACTCTTCAAGTAAGTTCTCCATATCTGGCCGTGCCGCCATAGCACTCACTCTTTGCGCCGTTAGTCTTGTCGGTGAAATCACACTGTCAGATCCAAGTTTTTTCAGCTTTTCAACATCTCCGGGAGATTCAGCAGTTGATATAACAAAATAAGCGGATGGGAGGGAATGCTCTTTTTCAAAAAGTCTTACGGATGCAATCAGTGCGATGTTGTCAGAGATAGAACTTGATAAAGTGATCAAACCTTTAGCAGACGCAAGATGTGCTTTAAGCATCGCAAGCTCCGTATGAGGTTCGGCTTGAAGATAGGTTGAATATCTATGTTCAATCGCCCATTCATGTATCTCAGGCCTTGGATCAATCACAACAAAAGGGATATGGTTTGTACGCAACTGTTTTGTCACTTCTATGGTGTAATCATTATGATGACAAACAACGAAATGCTTTTTGAGTCTTGCTATTTGATATAACATTCTTCGCTCCTTTAAAATAGAAACTATGTTTCCCCTGTTTAATTCTGCAACTAAAATACCGATAGCACTTGAAAAGATTGCAAAACCTGCAATAATAAGTGTGATTGTGAAAATTCTTCCCGCATCAGAAACTTCAGCTATCTCGCCAAATCCGACTGTTGTAAAGGTTATTCCAGTCTGATAAATTGCGTCCATAAGGGTGAAACCATCTATAATAACATAGCCGATTGTTCCAACCATCATGGTTAACACTGTTAAAATTAAAGGTAATCTAAATGCTTTTAAGTGAGGGTAAATTTCAGGTAGTAGTTTAACATCGGGGGTGGGAGCTTTCTCCCAGTGTAGAAATTTGCGAATCCTTTCTAAAAGATTCAAATTATTTTCCTAGACTTATAAAATCAAAGAAACTTAAGAGTTTTTCTTAAGTGTTCTTAATTCTCTTGCAGAAATTTTAATTTTCTTTGTAGTACCATCTTCTAGAGTGATACGAACTGTTCTTAAGTTAAGTAAAAAACGACGTTTTGTTCTGTTTTTTGCGTGTGAAACATTGTTTCCACTCATTGGGCCTTTGCCGCTAATAGCACATTTTCTAGCCATAGTGAGCTCCTTCTAGTATTTTTAAAGTTGCGAATTATATCAAAACAAATCAAAAGTGCAACTTAAGTTATCTAATTTTTACATATATTCATAACTTTATTAAATTTTTAGATTACTAGGGGTAGAATATATGAAATTCAACACAAAAAAGTGGCTCCTATTGATTACAAATGAAAAGATAAATACTTTTATCGATAAAATCCCACCTGCACCTCAAGCACTTCGAGCCACAATATCACTTTTAAACAGCGGCGAGTTGGTGAAAGCTTCTCAAATTGCACAAACTGATTTAGCCTTAAAGTCTTACTTAAAAAATATTGTCAACAAACCTGTATACGGTTTTAAGACTGAAGTTTCTGAGGTGTCTCAAATCTTTGGAATACTCGGTGTTTCTTCTTCTCAACAAACTGTATATAATTATATGATGACGCTTCTTTCACCAAAAAAATGGGAACTCTTTCACTTAAGGGAATCAACATTTAACGAGCTTCAAGCAAAACTTTCGCGTAAATGGAAACAGATACTTCAACACCTCAATATTGACGATATGGATATAGAAAGCGCTATCACTCTCTTACCCGCAAGCATTATTGTCGCAGAAGCTTTATTTGCTGAGAAAAAAGATGATGTTGCTCTGCTTAGAAGTGTGAATGATCTTGATTTCAACACTATACTTTCCAGACTTTGCGGTGTTGATCTTTTTGATATCTGTGAAAAAATATCCATCAAGTGGGAAATGCCAAAAAAAATAGCACATATAGTGCAAGCTTCTTCCGGATGCAAACCTTCAGAAGATGAGGAGCTCAACACACTTGGAAAATGGATGCATTTACTTTTATTTTATGAATTGTCTCAACCTGTGTTTATAGAAGCATCTTTAAATGATTTTATAGAATTTCAACTTGATTATGTTGCTGACATATATGAAGACTTTGCAAAACTTATGGAGATTTCATGAGAGCCTCTGTTAAAGACGGTGTCGGTGTTTTCACTCCGCAAGGTTTTCTAGACGGCAATAGTGCTGCGGCCCTTTTAAGCATAGAGGATATTCAGGCAACAACAAAACTTAATGCCGACATGGTTTTAGTCTCACTTAAAAAAGTGGTCTTTTTTAATCGTAACGGACTTGACACCTTTGTAAAAATGTTTGCTAAAGTGAGAGAAAGCAAAAATGTAACCGTGGGCTTTTGCGATTATGATTTAAAAAAATATAAAGCGATTTTAAACTTTTACCGTGGCGATGTGAATTTTTCCCTTTTTGCTTCACAAGATATTGCACATCTGTTTGCTCCAAGCTTCAACAATAAAAACCTCAATGTGCTGCTTTACAGTGAAGACAAATCACAAAGATCTGCTATGGCTATTGAGCTGCATGATGGTGGGCACAACCCTATTATCACCCAAACTGAAGAAGAGTTCATAGCTAAACAAAATGCTGAAAATGCATATGATGTGATTATTGAGAACACTTATTTAGGGCAGATGGGACAAAATGTATCTGCAAGGGTCACCGGAAATGCCATCATTTACACTGTGACTTCCTTTTTAGATGCTGAAATTGGAAATATGTTCAATATTGCCTATCATAACAACTCTTTAAATGTTGGGTTCAGACTGTTTATTTTTGATGCTTATAAAGTTGTCAGTATGAATGTGCATGCTCTGAATTTCTTTTCTAGACTTGCAAGTTCTGCTGCTGAGTACAATGCAACTATCTGTTTTGTCGGTATGACTTTTGAAAAAACACCTATTACATTCAAAGAGAATATGGAAGATTCAGGCATTATGTTTTTTGATCAAATGGAAAATATTCTTGGAGATAAAGAAATTCTTAATGAGCTTGGAGCCAGCAGTGCTGCTGCTGTTCAAAATAAACGAGCAATAAATAAAGTTACAGTTACTGAACTTCCAAGTTTTATTGATGCAACAGTTGCAACAATTGAAATGATGACAAATTCTCGTGCAGTAAAAGAAACTGCTCAGATCCATGCCATCAAGATAGAAGATCATCAAGACAAAATAGCAAGTTCCATAGGTTTTTATGGTGATATAGATGGAATGGTTATACTCATTTTTCCAAAAGATATAGCTAAAAAAGCATGTCAACTTCTAATCGGTGAAGAAACAGATGATCTAGACTTAATTCTTGACACACTAGCGGAACTCGTCAACATTGTCGGAGGTAAGGTGAAAACCCTTCTTTCCAATCACAAAGTGAATGTAAATATTACACTTCCTAGAACTTATCCGGATATTGACTCGCTTCTTGAAATTGCTCAAGACAGAAAAGGTGTACAAGTAGACTTATCTTTTGATAATGATAAGTTTTTATTTTTCTTAACTAGATAAAGGTCTTCGGTGAAAAGCTCACGTATTCCAAAGCGTGCTAAAAGTTATTATAAACTTACTTAGTTATACTTTTGCAATTAAATAAAAGAGGTGAAATTGTGCAAGTTGCTCCTAGTGTATTAAGCGCAGACTTTGGAAACTTACAACGAGATGTTGAAGAGATTTGTAATGCAGGTTGTGATTTAGTTCATGTAGATGTGATGGATGGACATTTTGTACCTAATCTTACTATTGGACCAGTTGTAGTCTCTGCAATAGCAAAAGCTGCCACAAAACCTTTAGATATTCACCTCATGGTGGAAAATAATACATTTTTTGTTGAATTATTCGCACCCTTAAAACCTGCCTATATCTCTTTTCATATTGAAGAGGAAAAGCATCCACACAGACTCATTCAAAAAATTCGTTCTTTAGGAATTAAGCCTGCCATAGTTTTGAATCCTCACACCCCTCCTGAATCTGTAGAATACCTTTTAGCAGACCTAGATATGGTGCTTCTTATGAGCGTAAACCCGGGTTTTGGCGGTCAAAGTTTTATAGAGAGTGTTCTTCCTAAAGCTTCAAAGCTAAACGAAATGAGAAATAAACTCAATCCAGATTGTTTAATAGAAGTTGATGGCGGGGTGAGCGATAAAAATATTCAAGCGCTTAAAGATGTTGGAGTGGATATTGTTGTTGCTGGTAGCTATGTGTTCAAGCATACAGACAGAGCTCAAGCTATTAAGAGTTTACAAATCTAAATTATGAAATCTAAAATATGTGGTATAACAAACTATGAAGATGCTATGCAAGCAATAGAAGCTGGAGCTGATGCCTTAGGTTTTGTATTTTATAAAAAATCTCCTCGCTATGTCAATGTAGAGCAAGCAAAAGCTATCATAAAAAAACTTCCTCCTTTTGTTGAAAAAGTAGCTCTATTTGTCAATGTAGATGCTGATACCATCAACACAACTTGCCAAGAAGTTGGAGCCACCCTGGCCCAACTTCATTTTGATGCCCAGCAGAAAGTGTATGACGGGCTGAGTGTCCCTTTTATTAAAGTTATACGGGCTAAATCCAAAGAAGACATCCTAAAATATAGTAATGAGTATAGATTGGTTGATGCTTATTGTGAAGCTTATGGTGGAGCTGGAAAAAGAATCAATATAGAATGGTTTAAAGATGTAGATAACTCTAAAATAATTTTAGCTGGTGGACTGGACCATACAAATATTTCTTCATTAAAAAAGTATGGATTTTATGGTGTAGACGTAAGTAGTGGAGTTGAAGAATCTCATGGAAAAAAGAACCATCAAAAAGTAAAAGATTTTATTTTAAATGCTCGCTAATAATTTTCCACTTGATGACAAAAGTATCTCAAGATTATCCACTCGTGGCCTTCCCCTAGAAAAACTCAAAGAACAAATTGATGATAGTTTAGACTATTCACTGGAACTATGGCGTTCTCAAGGTTTAGATATTGTAAAAAGTAAAGGATATTTTTACTTTAGAACTAAATTTCTAGCTCTAGAAGAAGCAGAATTCTGTATTGTAGATATTGAAACAAATGGCTCAAATATTGATAAACATCAAATTATTGAAATCGCCGGTGTAAAAATAAAATATGGAAAAATAACTGATCGATTTGAATCTCTTGTGCAATGCTCAGAGATAAATCCTCATATAACATCTATTACTGGAATTAGCGTAGAAGACACAAAAGATGCTCCACCTTTAAAAAAAGTACTTTATGATTTTAAACTTTTTTTAGATGATGCGATTTTTATAGCGCATGATATCAAATTCGATTATAGATTCATCTCTTTATCTTTTGAAAAAATTGGACTTGAACCGCTTTTAAACAGAAGCTTATGTTCTCTTGCTTTAGCTGAGAGAAGTCTTGTGTCTTATCGATATGGCTTATCCTATTTAGAAAAAACATTTAATCTTAATCCAAATGCTGTACATCATAGAGCAATGAGTGACGTTATGACTACGTATGGACTCTTTAATTTATCACTAGAGAGTATGGAAGAAAATGTAAATAACGTGGAAGATTTAATAAAGTTTTCTAAAACTGCCCCAAGGAAGAAAAGACCAAAGTTTGATCCATTTCTTATCAAGGATACACTTGAAGTAAATGAAGAAAAAGGAAACTGAGATTGAATTACTCTTCGTAAGCTCCCATACCTGTTAATCTATCATATCTAGATTCCATTCTTTTTTCTTTTCCCATTTCTCGAAGTTCTTTCACTTGTGTTAAAAAATACTCAGAAATTGCTTCAGCACTTGCATCTTTACTTCTATGAGCACCGATCAATGGTTCATTGATAATATCATGAATGAGATCTAATTCTTTTAAATCTGAAGCAGTTATTTTCATAGCATTAGTTGCATCTTCAGCTTTTTTAGGGTCATTCCAAAGAATTGCAGAACACCCTTCTGGAGAAATAACAGAAAAAACAGAATATCGCATCATTGCAAATCTATCTGCCACACCGATAGCAAGTGCCCCACCAGATCCACCTTCACCAATAACAATAGAAACTGTCTGTGTATCAAGCTCAGCTAATTCTAAAAGGTTTCTTGCAATTGCTTCAGATTGATTTCTCTCTTCAGCACCTAAACCTGGATAAGCACCTGGTGTGTCAATAAGCATCAAAAGAGGTAAGTTGAATTTTTCAGCCAACTTTGCTGCACGAAGAGCTTTTCTATAGCCTTCTGGGTGAGGCATACCAAAATTTCTTCTTATTTTATTTTTAGTACCGCGACCTTTTTGCTCACCTATTACAACAACTTTTTCATCGCCGATATAACCCATATAGCAGATGATAGCTTCATCATTACGATAATGTCTATCTCCATGGATTTCATATTTATCTCTCATCATTAAGTTAATATAATCAAGAGCATAAGGACGATCAAGATGGCGTGCAAATTGAAGTTTTTGAAAATCAGTTAAACTTCCATATGTATTTTCAACTTCTTTATCCAAGTCTTTTTGAAGGACTTCCACTTCATTTAAGTCGTGACGAACTTGTGCGGAAATAATGTTTTCTTGAATAGTTTTTATTTTCTTTTCAAAGTCTAAATATGTTGCCAAAATTGATCCTTATTTAGATTTTTTTGAAAATCAGAACACCATTAGTTCCACCAAAACCAAATGAGTTACTCATACAAACATTTAACTCAGCTTTACGAGCACCTGTGGATACATAATCTAAGTCACAGTTCTCATCTGGAGTATTATAGTTAATTGTTGGAGGGATGATTCCATCACGCATAGCCATTAAACATGTAACAGCCTCAATGCCACCGGCAGCACCAAGACAGTGACCAATTTGACCTTTGATTGAACTCATAGGAGGACAGTTTTCTTTTCCACCAAGTAATTCTTTCACTGCTGCAGTTTCATTTTTATCATTAATAGGAGTAGATGTACCGTGTGCATTTACATAATCAATTTTAGGTTCTCCAGCCATTTTATATGCAGCTTTCATTGCACGTGCCGGACCGTCAAGAGATGGAGTGGTGATGTGGTTTGCATCTCCACTTTCACCAAAACCTATAATTTCACCATAAATATTTGCACCACGTGCTTTTGCAGATTCATACTCTTCTAAAACCAATGCAGCCGCACCTTCCCCCATAACGAAACCATCACGATTTGCATCAAAAGGACGAGAAGCACCTTTAGGGTCATCATTGTTTGTTGAAAGCGCTTTCATTGCAGCAAAACCACCTATACCGGCACCGGTGATTGCAGATTCTGCAGACACCACGAGCATTTGCTCAGCACCATTACACATGATTGTTTTACATGCTTCACTAATAGCATGCGTTCCCGCAGCACATGCAGTTACACTTGAAAGGTTAGGACCTTTTGTGCCATGTTCAATAGAAACAAAACCACCAAGCATATTCACAAGCGCACCTGGAATGAAGAATGGAGAGATTCTTCTAGGCCCTCTGTCATTTAGTATGATTGAGTTTTTCTCGATTGAAGGAAGCCCGCCGATTCCTGAACCTGCACTGATACCGAATCTTGTCATATCAGTATCTTCACCAAAATTAGCATCTGCCATAGCCTCTTGAGCAGCCTTAAGACCTAAGTGGATAAATCTATCTGCTTTTTTCACCTCTTTTGGAGCCATTACAGTTGCAGGGTCAAAATCTCTTACTTCACCGGCAATTTTCACAGCATAATTTTCAGGATCAAAAATTGTAATAGTGTCTATTCCACATTCACCATCACATATAGCTTTGAATGATGTTTCTTTGTCATTACCAACTGAATTTATCATACCTAGACCAGTCACCACTATTCTTCTCATTTAATACTCTCCCTAAAAATATAAAATATTTTTAAAAATGAATTCACTAACTCACTGTTAAAAATATTTAACTTGAGATACTCTCAAGTTAAAATTGTAACCTCAGGATTACTTACTTTCAACGTATGCAACTACGTCATTAAGTGTTTGGATTTTTTCTGCTTCATCATCAGGGATTTCAATATCAAATTTCTCTTCAAGAGCCATAACTAATTCAACAACATCTAGGCTATCTGCACCTAAATCTTCAACAAACTTCGCATCATCTTTAACTTCATCTGCGTTTACGCCTAATTGCTCAACTACTACTTCTTTAATATCATCTATAAGTGCCATCATAGCTCCTGTTTTTTTATTTTAATCGAGTAAGTATAACAAATCTAGCTTAAAGTTTTCGAGATTTAGTCTAACTTATTTGCTTAATCTATTTTTTAGCTTCTTTGATAATTTCATAAGCCTGATTTATTTCTTGAGTTTTAGCAGTTGCTTGTTCCATATACGATTCATCTTTATCTTGAGATTTTATAATGTCCGGGTGATATTGACGTACAAGCTTTCTATATGTTTTTTTAATGCTAGCCATATCATCACTTTTAGTTATACCTAAAACTTTATAAGCCTCTTCAAGACTCATTGTTTGCTGTTTACTTTTTATCATATTTTCAAATTTATTCACCATTGCAGCATATTCATCTAAATTTATATGTAGTTCAAAAATAATTTCACGTAAAACTTTATCCTCATCAGCACTAATTCCATTGTCAACAAATGCGAGTTGAATCAAAAATTCTACAAATTGTTTACGTTTTAGTCTACTACGGCCAAGTAATGTATTTAAAGATTGTGCTATCTCTTTTGTATCATCATCTCTTTGTTTTTCTTCGTTAAAAATCTCTTTTAAAATAGTTCGTGTTTTGTCTTTATCTGGGAAAACTTTTGAAATATCGTCAAACATCATAGATATGAGTTGTGCCTCTAACTCTTGCACTCGGCCATCTGCTTTAGCAACTTTTGCTACAAGAGCAATAAAAAGTCCCAACTCACTTTCTCTAAATAATTCTTTAGAACTTGATATTTTTTTTAGTTTACTCTTAACATAAACTTTATATAGTCTAAATGCAATATATAAAGAAGCTATAATTGAAAGCGTGAGCACTATATTCTTGATAAATATATAATAAAACACAACTAAAATTATCGCTAAATATATCCACTTTTTAAATTTAATCATTTGTATCCATTTCTCATAATATTTATTAATTTTGACGTAATTATACTACAGCTATTTAATTTACTCACCTCATCAGTTTCCACTATGTATTATTATTGATTAAACTGAACCGTTTAACTATAATCGAAGTTCATAACGAAAGTCGTCCATTATAAATCCATACCCAATATCTTGAAGCAAACTTCCCGTTCTCTTAAAAGAGAGACTTTCATAAGTTTTTATAGCCGTTTCATTGTTCTTGTTGACTGTAAGAAAGATACTTGTTAAACCTTCTTTTTTTGCATAATCTCTTAAAAATAGAAGTGCTTGCTTTGCATGACCTTTCTCCCTTGCATCTTTGTGAATATATAATTTACTTAGAAAAAGAGCACTTTGCATCTTTTTAATCGACATATATCCGATATTCT
>JACNLH010000119.1:2686-10461 GCA_014381585.1 Candidatus Sulfurimonas ponti | reverse complement strand
ATAGCTACCATCACTTTGTAATGTATGTGCTAAAGTAGTATCAGAACATTGCAGATTAAGAATTTGAATAATTTTTTCTTTAGATATTTCATCATCAATACCCGTGAGTAGTTCAACGCGTCGTACTAAATTTCTTGGCATCCAGTCTGCTGAAGATATATACACTTGTGTAGCATCATTTTTAAAATAAAAGACCCTTGGATGTTCAAGATATTTTCCGAGTATCGAAATAACATTGATATTTTCACTCACATCTTTGATTCCTGGTTTAAGACAACATATACCACGAACAATAAGGTCTATTTTTACACCAGCTTGGCTTGCTTTATAAAGACCGCGAATTACATCTTCATCAACAAGTGAATTTACTTTTGCAATAATATGTCCATTTTTCCCTTTTCTCATTTCATTTTGAATAAGTGAAAGAATCTTAGGTTTAATTTGTGCAGGAGCCATATAAAGCTCGTTAAGTTTTCCTTTGTTGCTAAATCCTGAAAGAAAATGAAAAAACCTTGTCAAGTCATTTGTTATCTCATCTTTACTCGTCATATAACTCATATCTGTATAGATTTTCGCGGTTGCGGGGTTATAGTTTCCTGTACCCAAATGAGCGTATTGTTTAAGTTTTCCATCTTGTCTACGTGTCACTAGTGCTGCTTTTGCATGCACTTTAAAACCTTTGATTCCGTAAATAACATGTGCCCCTGCTTTTTCCAATGCTTTTGCCCAGATAAGGTTGTTTTCTTCATCAAACCTAGCTTTAAGCTCAACCATCACAGTCACTTGCTTCCCTGATTCACTTGCATTCATCAGTGCCTGAACAATTGGCGAGTTTGTACCTGAACGATAGAGTGTCATTTTAATGGACACAACATCCTTATCAACTGAGGCTGCTTGGATCAACTTTATGACAGGTTCAAAACTCTCATAGGGATGGTAGAGTAAAACATCTTGCTTTTCTAAGGTTGTGAAAATATTTTCATTAGAATCAAAGGGAGGTAGATTTTTTGGTTTAAATGGTGGTAAAAGTAAGTGTGCAAAATTTTTATTTCCAACAATTTGCCATAAAGAAGAGAGGTTGAGAAACGTATGAAATCTATAGATGTCATCTTTGTATACATTTGTATGATGGTTGAAAAAATCAACAATCTCCTCATCTCCGCGAATCCCAACTTCAAGTCTTACCATCGCACCTTTTCGACGAAGTTTTAAACCCTCTTCGAGGATTTCCATAAAGTCATCAGCCTCTTCTTCTTCTATTTCTATATCAGCATTTCTAGTAACTCTAAATGCAGCATGTTTTATAAGTGAATAGCCTGGAAAAAGATCTTCAATATGCTCCGCAACAAGAGATTCAATCGGAATATATGTACCGTTGCCAAGTTCTACAAATCGCTCTAGTGGACGAGGTATACGAATTAGACCGAATCTTTCAATGGAAGGATTGTCTTTATCACTTAGTTTTACAATAAGACCGAAACTTAAGTTGTTGAGATGTGGAAAAGGATGCGTTGCATCAATAGCTATAGGGATAATTACAGGATAGATATTTTCTTTGAAGTATCTATTTAAAGTATGCTTTTCATTTTTGTTGACTTCGTTGTAGTTTTTTATAAAGATACCGTCGTTTTCGAGTTTTTTTAAGATACCGGTCATACAATGTTCTACAACTTGTTGTTCTTGGTGAAGATACTTTCTAATCTCACGAAGTTGTTGTAGTGGAGTCAGTCTATCAGCACCTGAGACAATGATTCCAGCAGCAAACAGCTTCTTAAGACCAGCTACACGAATCATATAAAATTCATCAAGGTTTGTACCGTAAATTGCAAGAAATTTAAGTCGCTCGAGTAAAGGAAGTGATTCATCGTGGACTTGCTTGAGCACACGTGTGTTAAATTGCAACCATGATAATTCACGGTTGTTGTAAAGTTTTGGATTTTTAAGGTTCACTATCACATAGAATCCTATTGTTTAGATATATTTTTCTTGATTATATCAAACTAGTGATAACACTTTGGTTACCTTACAATACCTGTACCTTTATAGTTTGCAGAGTGATAGATTGTAACACCGTTTTTTCGTGCATAGTAACGCATAAGTAAGTTTTGCAAAGTGGGCTCAATCGAAGGTGCGAACCAAGCATTGTTGCTTGTAGCAATAACAAATTTCACATCTCCCTCATATATCTCTTGGCAGGTTGCTTCATAACAAATAGCATTCCGGAACACTTCACCTTTTATGGTGAAGTCAGTGGGTTTTTCAGCAGTTAAAAAATCTGATTGACCAGAAAAGAAAGTGTCATTTATATAGTCTTGTGCAAACTTTGGAAGAGGGATATATTCACCAAAGGGGACAAGAATTAACTTTTTGGCAATTTGGTATTCTCCATTTTGCATGATATAGGTTACGTTGTAACTGCTTCCTTTTTCGTGGATAAGTGAACCGGCCACTATGGCAATTTCATGCGATAACTCTAAAACTTTTTTGAGGAGGATCTTATTTTTATTCATAAATAATGGAAAAACAGATTCAGGAAGCACAACTATGTCGTAGCCATCTTTAACAGCTGAATCAATTTCTTTACGAATCATCTCAAGGGTGGATGGAAGTGTTTCATTTAACCATTTTTTCTCTTGTTTTATATTTGTTTGGACAAGTTTGATCTTGAGTTTGCTTTGCTCTTGCACCGGAGGATTATAGTTATAAGCTAAAGGAATGAGCAATAATGGTAAATAAACAAAGGGCTTTTTTAGATAATAGGGTAAAGCAATAGCGGCTATTACAAGTGCTAATTGATATTTAAACACACCAATATAACTCTCAACAAATACAAGCTCAATTTGCATCCAGTTCCAATCAAAAGGTTCTATAAAACTAAGTCCAAAAAGTAAAAGAGCTCGTATATAGATTTTATTAGTAAGTGCTAAAACACCAAAAAACACTAAATATACAAAACCAAAACCTATCGTGATGAACGGTGTCATATAACCTACACCTTGGTATTGAAAACTATAGCCTATCCAGTAAAACCAGAGTAAGCCTATGAAAAATCCAGAAAATAAAATAGTCCGCTTTGTTGCATAAATAAGTAAGGTAAGAGCACTTAAGGCAAAAAGAGTGTTCAAAAATTTGAGTGAATATCCATAGTGTTCTAGATATATAAAGGCACTAAATAATAAAGATATGACTAATCCAAACAAAAAATCATAACTAAGAGCTTTTTTAATAGTAGGGGAGAGAAGTATATTTTTCATAAGCAATTATAGTGTATTCATAATGATATTCATATATCAAAGATGATTTTTATTCATTTTTAATTTAAATTTTTATACTATACCGCTCCCGATAAAATGGGTAAAATTTACTATACTAAGGAAGTATATATGGCTACACTTTTTTCCGATACATGGATAAACGAACTTAAAGATGCATGGAACCAAGATCCAGAAGTGTCTGCAAAACTTGCAGAGATTGGTTTTAACTCAGTGATAACATGTGGATACAAGGATGATGAAAAACCAACTTGTGTTTTTACTGTTGAAAACGGACAAGCAGTGAGTGCAGGTTTATATAACGGAGAAACTCCTGATTGGGACATGAGAGCATCAGATAAAGATTGGATGAAGTGGGTGGAAAAACCTTTAGGAATGACTGGAATGGGTATGGCATTTACAACTGGAAAGTTAAAATTTGTAAAAGGTGATTTTAAACAAATGATTAAAACACCAACAATGGCAGTACCGTTTGTTAAGAGTTTTGCTTTAATGAATCAAATAGGCGCAGAATAATAAGTAAATTTTTTTTCTACATTCTCTCAAGAATATCTTGAGAGAATCTTCAAGATAAGTATTCAGTAGTATTTTAATAGTTTTTTTGTATAATCGTCACAATTTTATTCAACAAAGGAACCTAAGATATGGAAATCATCTCTCAACTATTACCATTTGTATTTTTAATTGCAATTATGTATTTTGTAATTATCCGCCCGCAACAAAAAGAGGCTAAAGCTAGAGCTGCAATGATAGAAGCACTTGCTAAAGGTGATAAAGTTATTACAAACGGTGGATTCATCGTTACAATCAGCAAAGTTGAAGAAAAGTTTTTAAGCGTAAAACTCAATGCTGATACAATAGCACAAATAACAAAAGACTCTATTGCGAAAAAGTATGAGGATGAAGCTTAATTATCGCATAGTCATCTTCGCATTAGCGATAATCTTTGGTGTGTTTTTTTCAGCACCGTCTCTTTTACAGATGGAAGATGGAAAGAAAGTGACACTCGGTCTTGACCTTCAAGGCGGGCTTCATATGCTTCTTGGGGTGAAAACAGAAGAAGCTACAAAGAGCCGTATAAAATCAATCACTGCAAGTATTAAACATTTTGCACAGAGAAAAGATATTCTGCTTGATGGACTTAAGTTTGATGAGACCACAGTTTCTTTTTCGCTTTTAGATGAAGATGATGCAGGACAGATAAAAGAATTTTTATCTCAGATAGAAGGTTCAAATATTGTTGTAAACGCAGAGTCTTATTCTTTAAACTTAACAGATGAAGAAATTGTTAAAACTGAAAAAGAAGCAATTTCTCAAGCGATCGAGACTATAAGAAACAGACTTGACCAATTCGGTTTGGCAGAACCTGTCGTTGCCCGTCAAGGTGCAGAAAAAATTCTTGTGCAGTTAGCGGGGATTAAAACGCAAGAGGAAGAGCAACGTGCCCGTGAGCTTATCTCACGTGCTGCAAAACTTGAACTTATGGCTGTGGATGAAGACAGAGCGGCTCGTGTGTATACGATGAGTCAAGCAGATGCAAGAGAATATGGCGATGTGATTTTAGAAGATGCTAAAAATCCGCAAATCAAACATCTTGTGCGTGAGATTCCAATTTTAGATGGCGGAATGCTTACAGATGCGAATATGGGATTCAACCAAAATAATAAACCTCAGATCAACTTCACGTTAAATGCGGAAGGTGCTGAAATCTTCGGTGACTTCACCGGAAGAAATGTTGGGAAAAGGTTGGCAGTGGTTCTTGATGGTAAAGTCTATTCAGATCCGGTCATCAATGAGCGTATCGGCGGCGGTTCGGGTCAAATATCTGGAAGCTACACTGTTATGGAAGCAAAAGATTTAGCTATAGCATTACGTTCAGGTGCACTGTTGGCGCCGATTTATTTGATGGAAAAACGTTCAGTCGGACCAAGTTTGGGAGCTGATTCTATTAGAGCGAGTATGATTGCACTTATCGGCGGATTTATCTTGGTAATTATCTTTATGGTTATTTACTATCGTATGGCGGGTGTGATTGCAAATATCGCACTTGTTGCCAACCTATTTATCATCTTGGCAGTCATGAGTCTCTTTGGAGCCACTCTAACACTTCCAGGTATGGCAGGTATCGTACTGACTGTCGGTATGGCGGTTGATGCAAATGTTATCATCTCTGAGAGAATCCGTGAATTGGTTTATCAAGGCAAGTCGATGCACAAAGCTATTGAAGATGGTTATGCAAATGCTATGCGAGCTATCTTGGATGCGAACATCACCACTTTAATCGCAGCTGTTGTTTTATATGTATATGGAACCGGTGCGATTAAAGGTTTTGCAATCACTATCAGTATAGGTATCTTAGCTTCAATGCTCACTGCGATTTTAGGTACGCACGGCATCTATTCAATGCTTGAAAATAAAATACAAAAATCTAAAAACAACCGTTTTTGGTTTGGGATTAAGGGTTAATTATGGAATTTTTTAAATATACAAGAACCTTTAATTTTATGGGAAAATCTAAGTTTGCCTTAGTTTTTTCAATTTTTTTAGTTTTATCTTCTTATGTGCTTCTTGCCACTAAGGGTTTGAACTATGGAGTGGATTTTGCCGGTGGGACTATTGTTCAGGTGAAGTATGACACAGCAGCACCGATAGATGCAATGAGGGAAAAACTCAAATCAAATGAAATATTTGCAAATGCTTCTATAACTGAGTTCGGTTCACCGGATGAAGTGGTGATTCGTATGAAAACCACAACGGGCAACGTGACGGTTGATATCGGGGATATGACACGTGAAGCACTCAAGAGCACTGGCAATTATGAGATACGCCGTGTTGATATCGTCGGTCCGACGGTTGGTGCTGAACTTAAAGAAAAAGGGATTATGTCTCTTGTTTTAGCAGTGATAGGGATTCTTATCTATGTAGCCTTTAGATTTGAGTGGCGCTTTGCTGTTGCATCTATCATCGCTTTGGTTCATGATGTCTCTATCGCATTAGGTGCCATCACTCTTGTCGGTTTAGATGTGAATCTTGATGTCTTAGCTGCACTTTTAACGATACTCGGATACTCACTCAATGACACCATCATTGTATTTGATAGGATTCGCGAGGGTGTGACTAATTCTAAAAAAGTGGATTTGACGGATATCGTGAATGAGTCAGTCACAAGAACGTTGGCAAGAACAACTTTAACTTCACTTACAACTTTCTTTGTTGTATTCACCTTGTTTATGTTTGGCGGTGAAATTATCCATCCATTCGCATTCACACTTCTTGTGGGTGTTGTTATTGGAACTTACTCATCTGTTTTTGTCGCTTCACCGATTCTTATCTGGTTTGGTTTTGATGTGAAAAACTATCATGTTAAACTTGCGAACAAAGCAAAAAGAGAAGTAGAAAAACAAAGAATGCGCGACCAGTATGAATCTGGAGTGATGTAAACCTTCCATACCCTCTTTTAATTCCCAATTATATTTGGGAGTTAGCCCTTTCAGTCATAGCTTAAGATACTTTTTGTATAATCTCTCTAATTAATTTAATCAAAAGGTATTGCTATGGATTGGGGTAAAGTCATATACGTATTTTTCTCGTTGATGAGTCTGACATCTATTGTCGGTTTTTTATATGAGCACAGTGCAGTTGCACTTTTTGTGGCAGCTAGTTTAAATCTTGTTTCCACATTTTTGAAAATCGGTGTTAGAAATTTACTCTCTGCTGAACTTTTGGCGTCATCTTTAGTGGCGGATTTACACCTTATTCCTGCATTTATATATCTTGAAATCGTTGGAAATTTAGAATGGGCGATAGCTCTTACATTAGGTGCATTAATTGCAAACTTATTTTCAATGGGTCTGGTTTACATTGAAAGTTCAAAATCAAGAGACGAGTATTAACATTGGAATATAGTTCAAAAGAAATAGAAACAAAATGGCAAAACTATTGGGCGAAGAATGATAGTTTTGAACCTGATGAAGATTTTACAAAAGAGAAGAAGTATATACTAAGCATGTTCCCGTTTCCAAGTGGACGTTTACATATGGGGCATGTTAGAAATTACTCGATTTCTGACGCGCTTGCACGTTACTACCGTCAGCAGAATTTCAATGTGCTTCACCCGATCGGATTTGACAGTTTTGGAATGCCTGCTGAGAATGCTGCTATTAAGAACGGTTCGCATCCTAAGGGTTGGACTTATGACAACATAGACTACATGAAAAATGAGTTTAAGTCTTTAGGTTTCTCATTTTCTAAAAAAAGAGAACTAGCCACTTCTGATGAGCTTTATACCAAGTTTGAGCAAGCTTTTATCATCGATATGTATGAAAAAGGTCTTTTATATCGTGAAAAAGGTTTACTTAACTGGTGTCCGCATGATCAAACTGTTTTAGCAAATGAACAAGTTATTGACGGTTGTTGTTGGAGATGTGACACCCAAGTGGTGAAAAAAGATATGAACCAGTACTACTTCAAAATCACTCAGTATGCTGATGAGCTTTTGGATGA
>JACNLH010000119.1:0-2268 GCA_014381585.1 Candidatus Sulfurimonas ponti | reverse complement strand
AGTTCCGGTTTGGATTGCCAACTTTGTGCTTATGGATTATGGAAGCGGAGCAGTTATGGCAGTTCCGGCACATGATGACAGAGATTATGATTTTGCAAAGAAGTACGATTTAGAGATTAATGCGGTTATTAAGCCATTTGATGGTGAAGCAGAAGTTGGACAGGCATACACGGAAGTTGGCGAGTTGTTCAACTCTGGCGAATTTGACGGAATGAATTCTAAAAAGAGTCAATACAACATCATTAAGTATTTTGAAGAAAATAAGATTGGCAAGAAAACCACAAACTATAAACTCAAAGACTGGGGTGTGTCCCGTCAGAGATACTGGGGTGCGCCTATTCCGTTTATTCATTGTGATGATTGCGGTTTAGTGATGGAGAAAAAAGAGAATCTTCCTGTGGCGCTTCCAGAAGATGTTGAGATAACCGGTGAAGGGAATCCTTTAGATAATCATCCGACTTGGAAACATTGTAAATGTTCACAGTGCGGCAAAGATGCAATCCGTGAGACTGACACAATGGATACTTTCGTAGAATCTTCTTGGTACTTCTTACGTTTTTGTGCTTCTCAAGAGAACTGGGAAAAAGAAGCATTCTCAAGTGAGCAGATTAAGTACTGGATGGGTGTTGACCATTATATAGGCGGGATTGAACATGCTGTTCTTCACCTTCTTTATGCAAGATTTTTCACCAAAGTGTTTCGTGATTTAGGGTATTTGGATTTTGATGAGCCTTTTGATAATCTTCTCACACAAGGTATGGTGCTCAAAGACGGTTCTAAAATGTCAAAGTCTAAAGGAAACACTGTTGATCCTGATGAGATTATTGCAAAATACGGTGCTGACACAGCAAGATTATTTATACTTTTCGCAGCTCCTCCCACTCAAGAGTTGGAATGGAATGACAGTGGAGTCGAAGGCGCATACAAGTTTATAAAAAGATTTTTTGATAGAAGTTCTAATATTGTTGCGTGTGAGTCTATCCCAATCATAAATCATGCTGCACTTTCAAAAGAAGAAAAATTTGCACGAAAAAAAGTCTACGAGGCTCTTGTCCGTGCAAATGAAGTCTACAATGAGAGACATACCTTCAACACGATGATTGCAGGTGTTATGGAAGCTATGAATGCACTCAACGTTCAAGAAAATTCTGATGTATGGTCTGAAGGTTATTGGATTTTAGCTTCGATTATGGAACCAGTCATCCCTCATGTGTCTTATGAGATAAGTGAGAAATATTTTGGATTAAACAATCTAAACCCTCAAGCGGTTTTAGATGAGGTCTTTGTTGAAGAGAGTATCACTCTTGGAGTTTCTATAAACGGAAAAAGAAGAACAGAGATAGAGGTGGCTACAGATGCTTCACAAGAAGAGATTATTTCTGTAGCAAAAGCTGCAGCTTCAAAATGGCTCGAGGGTATGAGTATAGTTAAAGAGATTGTAGTGCCTAAAAAACTTGTTAACATAGTGGTGAAAGGATAAACATGAGAATTTTCACTTTTATACTTGCCGCACTTCTTTTAAGCGGATGCGGCTATGTCCCCAGTGCTAAATTTTCACGTGCTGTGGTTGGAGATAAAATCAGCACAAGTGTGAAGATTTCATTGATTGATCCAGAAAACACTGTGATTATTAAAGATGCAGTGGATGCTGCTGTTATCCAAGTGTTTCATGCTTCACTGGTTCCTAAACACATGTCTCAAACACATTTGGTTCTTAGCTTGTCAAATCCATCTTATTCACCGATTCAATATGACTCAGACGGTTTTATCGTGGCTTATAGAACAACGGTGAGTTTAAATATACTAAGAAAGACTGCAGATGAAAGTAAGAGCTACAATGTTAAAGGCACATACGATTTCAGTATTACTGCAAATGCAGTTATTACCGATAAAGAGAGGTTTGATGCTATTAAATTCTCTTCAGAAAAAGCCATCCGATCATTTGTTGCGCAAGTTTCAGCAGAGGGTGCTAGAAAAAACAAGTCTCACTAAGGAATATACATGACAATTCAGACCATCATTAAAAAAGCTGTTAAGCGTTTAGAATTGGAAGGGAAGTTATTAACTCCTGATTTTTATGCAGAAGCATTTTGCAAGGAGGCTGCAAAGGCCGGAATGACGACAGATGATTGTTCCCATATCCAAAAACTTCGCTCTACGCTCAACAAAGATTTACAAGAAGAATTAAAACGTTATAGAATTAAAACAATACATGAGTTTACAAGATTTGTTATTGCTAAACTTAATCGAACAAATCCAAGCCATTGT
>JACNLH010000092.1 GCA_014381585.1 Candidatus Sulfurimonas ponti | reverse complement strand
AGTTTTTTTAGCATCTAAATATTCCTTAAAATGAGTGAGCTCCATGCGCGCCTATAGCGAAGTTGGCTTGAAGGATTATAGAGTTTATATCGTTTCTTTGTCCGTCTTCATTATATAAGGCCTTGTTATGATTGTACTGAAGTCTTAGACGTGCAAACTCACTTGTATAATACTCGACCATTGCTGAGTATTTGTTAAGGTTGTCTGGTGAAAAAGGCTGTCCACCAGCTCCGTTGTTTTTAATAATATCGTTTTGTAAAATCGACTCATATCTTATACCCATCTGCCAGCTTTTGTTTGGTGCATATACAAGTTGTGAATAAATTCCGCCTTGTTTCTTATTCATTGATGCAGTATCATAAGTCCATGCATCTGCCGTTGTATTGATATCTGAATATTGCTTTCCATCCATATCTCTATATAAGTATTCAGTTTGCCATGTTAAAGAGCTATATGAATCAAAAAAATGTTTAACAGTTAAATCAACTCCGTATATTGAGCTATCTCCTGCAAATGCATGAGGATTTTCTTCATCTGTACTATGGTCAATCCTCGAAGTACCTTTTGCATAAGAGATTCCACCAAGGATTGTGGTGTCTTTAATATCTATAGAAGATTTTGCGTAGGCGATAAAAAGTGTCGGAGCATCTTTTGAAGATGCAATTACGTTTTCTTCATTACCAATAGAAGCATTTCCAAACATCTGCTCATTTTCACCTTGAAGCACTTCTAAACCAAACATAAGGTAGTTTGAAGTTGGAGCTGTCCATTGAAGTTGAAGACCTTTTTCATTGATACCGTGCATACCTAAAAACGATTCATAAACCAAAGGCATATCTGCAAAAGCCCATGCATGGTGGTGTTGGTTGTTAAGGTAACCAAAGTCAGAATTGAATTTACCACCTTTTACCCTAGTGTTATATCCAAGAGCTGTAGTTGTAAAGTAAAGTTCTTCTATCTCTACACCACTTTCTGAGAAGTGAAAGATAGAATTGAAGCTAAAGAAAGGATCTGCTGATTTTGAAAGTCCTAGTTCTGCATAGTTCAGGTTAAAACCACTATTTGCGTTATATGGTGAGTGAGAATCCCCATCATGATTATGAGATGCTAAAAGACCGTGCGCCACACCGGGAACCTCAAGATGTTGCAACTCGCCATCTTTTCTATCTCTGCTTACATAAGACATATCTCCCACTACAGAAATATCCGGAAGGTATGCAGCTTGTCCGAATGTTTTGGTTCTGTTTGAATAGTGTTTGTATTCTCTCGTATCTTTTTTCTCTTGCACTAAAGCTTTTTTCGGTGCATCTTTTTGCGTGCTTGTCTGCTCAAGTTTTTCTATTTTCCCTAGAAGTTTTTGAATCACAGCTTGTTGCTCATTCATCTGTTTTTGCAAGAGTCCCATATCTGAATCTGCTACAAGCAGTGAAGACGCGACCATAGATATATATATTAATTTTTTCATAGTTTATTCCTATTGTATTTGTATTTTGTAAAGTTTTTTTAATTATGAGTGATTAGGAATAAAAAGGAGGTGCGCGGTTTGAGTTTGATTTGTCTTTTTGGTGAAGTGTAAGGACTTGGGTGACGTATGGGATTATTTGGGGATATAAAACGAAAACATTTTGAGAAAAATCTACAATAGCAAGAGAGGACATCTTGTCATTAATATGATACACAAGACATGATGCATCATTATCGTTATCATGTGCAATATGCTCTAACTCATGTAAAGCAGAAAGTGTTGTAGTGATGACAAAAAGTATTGCGAGTAATATTCTGAGTTTCATTGGCGGAATTATAGCACATTTAGATTTTTCTATTTACTTGAAAGAGTGAATATATACAGGAACTCAAAATACTTTAAGTTCTTATGCACTATACTTTTATAAATGACCGATGGTCAGTCATTTATAAAAAGAGGTTTGAAATGGCGATAATAGTGGATAAAGTGCAAAAAAAACATGACATAGCCTTGTCTTGTAAAGAGTTGGTAGTAGAAAATGGGATTAAGAATTTAACGATTTCACAGATCGCAAAAACTGCAGGTGTGGGCAAGGGCACCATATATGATTACTTTAAAAATAAAGAAGATTTAGTTTTTGAGATAGTGAATATTTTGATGCGAGAACATAATCTAAACCTAGAGCAAGAGATAGCCGATGCAGTGTCCACCAAAGATAAGATAAAAGCATTTGCACACTTTTTTTATGATGAAAAGGAGTATGAGCTCAGAGAACTTTATAAAGAGTTTATGTCTATAGCTCTGTCTTCACCGGATGCGGAGATGACAGAGTTTCATTCAGAGTGTTCTATGCGTTATCATAGTTGGTTTGATGAAATTATTCAAGCTGGAATTGCTAAAGGTGAACTTACACCTCATGCAAAAAAATTGGTGAAAGGTTTGTTTGTAGCAGGGGAAGGTATGTTTTTAAATGCCTCTTCAACAAATAATTTGGACACATTAGAGCAGGATTTAAATGAATTTATAGATGCTGTTTTTACATTGATAGAGGTGAAGTAGATGCTGAAGTTCTTATTTTTACTCATTCCCGTTTTTATAAATGCTGAGGGTTTAAAGTCCCTCATAGAGTTTGCCCATCAAAATAATCAGTTGGTGGACTCAAAACAATTGCTCAAAGCTTCTAAACAAAAAGAGCTCGATGCAAAGAAAAGTGATTACTATCCCACAGTGGATGTCGGTGCATATTATCAAAACCTAAACGAGAGAACGACAGGTTTAGCAGGCGATATATACAGTGGCTATGCCAAAATAGGACTTGATATTTATGATGGTGGGAAAAAGTCAGCATTGGTGAAACAAAAAGAGGCTGAATATAAAGCTTCAAGCTACGATGTGGATGATACAAAATCTGCATTGTCATTACAAATTATGCAAGATTTTTTCAATATCATGAGTTTAGAGTCTTCTTTAGTGTCAAAAGAAGAAGCACAAAAATCATTAAAGGTGCAGTTAGAGAGAATGAACGCTTTTTATGATGCTTCTCTTGCGACTAAAGATGATGTGGATAGACTCCAAGCTGCCTATGACACAAATATTTATGAGATGGAATCGGTGAAGTTGGAGATACTTACTTTAAAACTAGACTTATCTTTAAAAGTGGGTAAAGAGATTAAGCTCTTAAGTGCTTCAAAATTCATAGACAAGGGTGAAGCTGACTTTGAAGTGATTGACAGTGTTAAATCATTAGAGTATTCAAAACGCTCAATTGAGAATCTCTCAGATTCTATAGACAGTGCGTATTATCCACAGTTTAGACTTGAAGACACCTATAGTCTTTATGATTACGGCAACACAGATATGACACATCCAAAAGGTGTGGACAATCAAAACAAGATTTTACTAAGTGTGAATATGAGGCTTTTTGACAATGCAAGTATCTCAAACACCAAACAAGCTATTGCTATACAATCTCAATCTCTTGCAAAACACTTGGAGTATAAAACAAAAGAACAAGAGATGTTTCATACATTAGCTAAAGAGAGAATAAAAATCAATGAGGTGAAGATTAAAAGTGCTGAGTCAGCTCTAAAATCAGCAAAGAGTGCTTTTCACACCATAGAGCAAAAATATACAGCAGGAATCGTGGATAACGTGGTGTACTTGGATGCCTTAGTTGCTAAAACAAATGCTTCGTCTTTGTATGAGACATCACTCAATGATTTACAAATCGCGTATGGAATTTATTATCACTACGCAGGACAAAATATAGAGGAGTTTATCAATGAATAAAATACTATTTATAATGCTTAGTTTGGTCATGGCATTAAACGCACAAGAGATATATGCCACTTTCACAGTGGCACCAGACAAAGATGCAAAGCTTGCATTTGATGCGAGCGGAATCACTGCTTCGGTGAAGTATGATGTTGCGAGCACGGTGAAGAAAGGTGCTGTTTTGGCATCTTTGCAAAATCAAGACTCAAAAGCTTCACTGGATATGGCAAAAACTGCACTTAAATTTGCAAAGAAAGATTATGAGAGACAGCTCAAAGTGAAAAACCTTATCGATGCAGGGAAGTTTGACTCTTACGCTTTTAAATATGAAGATGCCAAAAATCAAGTGGCGTATGCACAGGCAAAATATAATAAAACATTTTTGAGAGCTCCTTTTGATGGTGTGATTTATGAAAAAGATATAGAGGTGGGAGATACGGTGAATGGGATGATGCTCAAAACTGTTTTTAAAATCCAAAGCAAGAGCAAAAGAAAGCTCATTTTAGGTTTTGATCAAAAGTATCACAAGCAAGTGAAAGCGGGACAAACTTTTAAATATGGAGTGGACGGAGATTCAAAAATCCATGAGGGTGTCATCTCTAAAATATATCCATTTGCAAACAGTGGCAACAGAAAGATAAAAGCAGAAGTGCTGGCAGAAGATTTTGTTGTCGGTCTTTTTGGCGAGGGCTATATCCAAGTGCCCGATACAAAGTAGGACAGAATGTATAAATTAGCCATAAATAAACCAATATCGACACTCATGTATGTGATCACTTTGGTTATCTTTGGATATATGAGTTTTAAATCAATGCCCTCAGCATTATTTCCAAATGTTGATTTTCCTATGGTCACTGTGCAAACTTCTTATCCAGGAGCTGAATCAAGCACGGTGGAGTCTCAAATAACGGACAAAATTGAAGAAGCTATCTCGCGTATTGGCGGGGTGGATAACATCATCTCAACAAGCAGTGAGGGGATGAGTGTTGTGATGGTGAAGTTCTTTTTAGAACGTGACATCAACGAGGCCACCAATGATGTTCGGGATAAGGTCTCGGCGGTCATATTGCCAAACAATGCTCAGACTCCGCTTGTAAGTAAACTCGATATCGGCGGGGCATCTGTTATAAATATATTTTTAACATCTAAAGATAATGATAGTAAAAACCTAATGCTCTTTGCAGATGAAAAGGTGAAGCCGAAATTACAAAAGATAAATGGTGTCGGAGCTATTAATATTATTGGATATAAAGACAGAGAGATAAAGATATTTCCAGATCCAATGCTCCTAAACAAGTTCGGTGTCACAGTGACTGAACTTAACAATATTATAAAGCAAGAAAATGTAAAAATCGGTGGGGGAAAATTAATCTCACAAACAGAAGAGTTTATTTTAAAAACAAAGGCTGATGCGCTTAGTATAGAAGAACTTAAAAATATAAAGATCAAAGATAATATCAAGCTCAAAGATATAGCAAAAGTGCAAGACACTCTGAGTGATGCTAAAAGTTATGCTTCTTATAACGGTGAAGAAGGGGTGATGCTTGAGGTGCAAAAAATCTCAGGCACAAACACCATAGATATAGTTCAAAGGGTGAAAGACACCGTTCCATCTCTTAAAACATTAGCGGCAGATAAGTATAATATAGAGGTTTTAAATGATACTTCACCCTATATTATCAGCTCGCTTGAACATGTGCAGTTTGATTTGATATATGGTTCTTTTTTAGCGGTGATGATTATATTTGTATTTTTAAGAAACATGACAATCACTCTTGTCTCAGCCTTGTCTATCCCCTCCTCAATCTTTGGAACCTTTGCCTTGATGGATTATATGGGATTTGATTTGAACAAGATGACGCTTATCGGTCTCACCTTGGCTATCGGGATTATTATCGATGATGCGATTGTGGTCATTGAGAACATCTACAAAAAGATGGAAGCCGGCATGGAAAAGTACGAAGCGGCGTATGAGGGAACTAAAGAGATGGCATTCACCATTTTGGCAATCTCTGCGATGCTTTTAGCTGTATTTGTTCCAGTCTCTTTTATGAGCGGAATCGTAGGAAAGTTCTTTGAGAGTTTTGCTATGACGGTTGGATTTGCTGTTATCATCTCTTACACTGTGGCACTTAGTTTTATACCGAGTTTAAGTGCAAGAACCTTGCAAAAGGATGAAAGTAAGTTTTATAATATGACAGAACCGATTTTTACATTTATAGAGAAAATGTATGACTCTATTTTGAAATTTGTTTTACGTTTTAAAATTATAACTTTGATTGCTGTTTTTGGAGTTTTCTTTTGGAGTCTTAGTCTTTTTCCTCAAATAGGTATGGATTTTATACCAAAAGAGGATAAATCGGAGTTTGAGATACAAATCAAAGCAGATGCAAGTGTTTCTTTAGAGGAGATGATTAAAAAATCCAAGGTGATAGAAGACTTAGTCAGAGCAGATAAAAATGTAATGTACACGACTCTAAGTGTTGGTTATAACACAGCCAAAGAGAAACATAAGTCCATAATCTATGTAAAGCTTAATGAAAAAACACAAAGAGAGAAAAACCAAGAAGAGATTATCCAAGATTTTCGTGAGCAGTTAAAGCCATACCAAAGTGATATGTTCATCACAGCTGCTGCCATCCCAGATATAAAAGGAGCAGGGGTTTCTGTTCCGTATCAGATTGTATTAAAATCAGATTCCTTTAAAGACTTGGAGGTGTCATCAAAAAAACTGGTGGAGTATCTCAAAGCAAAAAAAGGTTTTGTGGATGTGGATACAAATCTTGATGATGGGAAACCGCAGATTGATATAAACATCGTCCGTGGAAGTGCTAACCGTATCGGTGTCACTGCATCTGAGATTGCAGAAGCTATCGCAACGGCATTTTCCAGTGATTTGGAAATTTCGTATTTTGAAGAGGATGGAAAACAGTACAACATCACTTTACGTTTTGATGATGCAAGCCGTGTTTCACTCGAAGATATTAAAAAGATTCAGCTTCGCGATGGAAATGGGGACCTAGTGTATTTAGATGGATTAGTGAGCTTTTCACACAGTAAAGCACTTGCTACAATCAATCACTTTGACAGACAAAGACAGGTTACGATTTTTGCAGATTTATTTGGCTTAGACTTGGGTGGAGCGGTGAACTATACTAGAGAAGGGATTGATGCACTTCTTTTACCAAGTGTTGCGTATAGGTTTACAGGCTTTGCAGAAGAGATGGAGAGAACTGCCACTGCATTTGGCGCGGCAATCGGTCTTTCTGTGATTTTGATGTTTATCATCTTAGCTATTTTGTATGAATCCTTAATCCAGCCCATAATAATCATGATGGCTTTGCCTTTAAGCATCATCGGGGTTATGATAGCACTTTATCTTAGTGGGCAACAGTTCAGTCTTTTTGTCATGATTGGGTTTATGTTGCTTATGGGAATGGTTGGGAAGAACGCGGTATTGCTTGTGGATTTTGCAAATGAAGCGGTGACAAGTGGAAAAAGTGCAGATGAAGCTCTTTTAGAAGCCGGTGAAAAAAGATTGCGTCCGATTTTAATGACAACGATTGCAATGGTGTTTGCAATGCTTCCGCTTGCTCTTGGAGATGGAATAGGGAGTGAGACAAAAGCACCTATGGCTATTTCAATCATAGGCGGACTTTTAAGCTCCATGATTTTGACACTTTTAATTGTTCCGGTGATCTATAGAATGATAAATCCACTAGATAGATGGTTAAGAAAGTTTTATGAAAAAGAGTCTCTTTAAAAGTGTGCTATAAATCTATAGCACACTTTTTTAAGGTTTCCAGGTCTACAAGTTTCAAAATATTCTCATGAGTGGAGTGGATAAATATTTTAACATCTATCCCTTCAGTGAGAGCTCTTACAAAGCTAGGACCGTTTAAACACCAACTCTCTCCCGGTTTGACACCGGGAAAGTTGTATTGGGGCATCGGTGTGGATAAGTCATTACCCGCACTCTTAGAATATGTTAAAAATTCTTCAGTGGCATAGATACATACAGTGTGAACACCTTCGTTTCTTGGGCCGCATTGACATGAACCGGTTCGAAAATATCCAGTTAACGGATCTAAGCTGCATGGTTCTAGTATTTCACCGAGGGCATTGCGTTCTGTCATCTCTTTCATGTGATAATCACCTTATAATTTTTCCATGATTGTAACCAATGTCTATTAAGGTGAAATAAATATAAAGAGCTTACTTTTTAGGCATGATAATCTCAAAGTAATCGCCATCTATTTTATGGCTTATCTTGTCTTGTGCAACATCATTTGGTATAGAAAAAGATCTTGAAAAATAGAATGAATTATAAAAGTAAGCATCTTGGCTTTTTTCTTCGTTTTTCATGTTCATATTGAGTGAAACAACATCATCTTTAATCATAAAATTTATCTTGTCCGTCTGTGCGCCGTTTAATTTAATACGGTGAATATATTTGTCTTTTAAGTCTTCATATAAAGGTTTCTTCACATAAAGTGCAGGGTTTTTTGCTTTTTCATCTCTAAGATATTTATTTCTTTCTTCTAGCTGTTTGATTCTGCTTTCATATTCTTTTATAAGATTTGCATTGCGTTGGATTTTTTTGTCGATATCAATATCAAACATTCCAAATGCATGCAGTGAACCACTCAAGATAAGTGTAGCGATAAGCGACGAGGCAACTAATGTTTTCATTTAAAACTCCTTGTATATTAATGTGATAAAAATTGTAATAGATTTTGATAAATAAATATTAAATATCCTTAGATACACTTTATGAAAAAATTAGGATGACTTATGAATACAATTTCAAAAGAAGATGCTATAAAAGGTGCATTTTACGGGGCTATAGTCGGGGATGCTTTATGTTTAGGGTCTCATTATGAATATGATGCGCAAAAAATATATAAAGCCTATGGAGATAAGCCGATAGAGAAATTCATGTCGCCCGGTGAAATGATGGGCGGTCAGACACATGGAATCGGCTGGGGAGAGAGAAATTATCATCCTGGGAAAAAAGCCGGCGGGACTACCGACTATGGTGACTATAATATTTTAGTGCTAGAGCATCTTGCTCAAATCGCTGAGCCTGCACGTGCTTTTGAAGTAAGTGCTATTTTACCTCACTGGATGAATAGGTTTGAGAACAACTGGGGTTCTTGGATCTGCACCATGACAAAAGAGACGTACGGACAGGTGAAGCAAAACGTTCCTGTACAACACTTAGGCGGAATCTCAAATGCAATGGCTATCCGTCATGTTGCTGGATATGCGTACTATGACTCCGAAGAAGAGATAGCGGACTTGGCTCGAAAGACCATGTTCACCCACAAAAGCGAAGAAGCATTAAGCGGCGGCGAATTTTTCGCACGTGTCACACACAGAGTCATAAACGGTGAACATCCCCGTGACGCTATAGAAAATGTGGCTGTGAGCATGAGTGGATTTATCCAAGGAAAAGTTGCTCAGGCTATTGCCAAGGTAAAAGAGGTTGAAGATGAAAACTCTGCTTTATCAAAAGAGAAGTTCGCAGATGATTTAGCTATCACTTCTATGGCAAGACTTTGGGATATCGGAAGAAGTGAACCTATCCGTGTTGGAAAAGCAAGTCCCACTGAGGGAACACTTCCGGCTTCAGTTTACTTAATCCTAAAATATGTTGACGATGAAAATGGGCTTAATAAGGCGATTCAAGCCAACGCAATGGTCGGCGGTGATAACGCTTCTCGCTCTATTGCCATTGGTATGGTGCTTGGTGCCTACAAAGGTATAAGCGCTATTAATAAAGAGTGGCTGGAGGGTTTAGAGCAGTATGAGTATTGTGAAAACCTACTAAATAAGTTACCCTTATTAAAGTCATAAAATTTAGTCTAAATAATAAAAATTATCTAGTAGTTTTTATTGTAATATAATTTCAAGAATTTGTTCTATATAATTTCCTTATCATTTACATAAGGAAATTTAATATGAAAATTACGTCTTTTATCGTCACTGCTGCTATCGCATCCTCTGCTCTTGCTTCAAGCTTAGTCCAACAAGCCACCCAAGCCGGTATGAAACCAATCCCCTCTAGTAAAGCTGCTGTATTAAAGCTTATAGATGACAAAAACAATCCAATCACTGAAGCTAAAGTGGAGCTGGGTAAAAAACTTTACTTTGACCCAAGACTCTCTAAAAGTTCACTTATCAGTTGTAACACCTGTCATAACCTTGCAATGGGCGGAGCTGATGGAGTGAGTGCTGCTATCGGGCATAAATGGACTGCAAATCCTCATCATTTAAACTCTCCCACAGTGTATAATGCAGTTTTAAATGCCACACAGTTTTGGGATGGTCGAAGTCCACACTTAGAAGACCAAGCACAAGGGCCTATTCAAGCCGGACCTGAAATGGCTGCACCAAAAGAGTTGGTGGAAGAGCGTATAAACTCTATACCTGCGTATGTTGCAGAGTTTCAAAAAGCATACGGTGAAGACGTGAAGGTGGACTTCAAAAAGATTGCCGACACTATCGGTGTGTATGAGCGTACTTTAATCACACCTTCACCCTTTGATGACTTTATGAATGGAGACAGCACAGCTTTAAATCAAGCGCAACAAGATGGTCTTAAAACATTTATAGATAAAGGATGTGCAACGTGTCATAATGATATAGGTCTTGGCGGAACCATGCAGCCGTTTGAGATTGCAGATAAATATAAGTTCGCACATATCGGAGACTTTAAAGGCGATGAGAATGGTATGGTGAAAACACCGACTCTTAGAAATATCGAAGAGACTGCACCGTACTTTCATAATGGTAAAATCTGGTCTTTAAAAGATGCTATAAAAGAGATGGGAAGCACACAGCTAGGTATCAGCATTAACGATACAGAAGCAGCTTCTATAGAGACTTTCTTAAAAGCTTTAACAGGTAGAAAACCTCAAGTGATTTACCCTATACTACCTCCAAGCACAGATAAAACCCCTCAACCTGACGCACTTTAAAAAGTGTGTTGGCTATTAGTATAATTAACATATAATACTATATGAAAATTATACACTTTAGCGATACCCACTTAGGGTACAACGACTTAGATATTTTAAATGATGCAA
>JACNLH010000075.1 GCA_014381585.1 Candidatus Sulfurimonas ponti | reverse complement strand
CACTAGCTATCTTACAAAGTCAGCGTATTGCCATATGAAAATGAATTGCTTATGGGCTATATAACGATATGTCTTCGATAGTGTCTTTTTTCTTTGTCTTCAGGCATTAAATGAAAAGATATCATCTTTAACAAAACACTGTAGATATGTAGAAAATTGTTATTGAAAAACGGCTGTATATAGGCAGTTAAGTTTGCCTTTTCACGATTAATATAGCAGATTACATCCCTAAATAAGGTTTTAAAACCTCAGGGATATCAATACTTCCATCTTCATTTTGATAGTTTTCCATGATAGCCACAAGTGTTCTTCCAACAGCAAGAGAACTGCCGTTTAGCGTATGCACCATTGAGTTTTTCTTTCCATCTTTATAGCGGATTTTTGCACGTCTTGCTTGGAACTCTCTTGTGTTGCTTATAGAAGAGATCTCACGGTAAGTGTTTTGACCCGGCAGCCACACTTCTATGTCTGTGGTGTAGGCTGCAGAAAAACCTAAATCACCTGTGCAAAGATTCACGATTCGATGAGGTAGTTCAAGTGCTGTGAGGATATCTGAGGCGCAAGTTACCATCTCATCAAAGATAGCTTCACTTTCCTCTGGTTTTGAGAGAGCAACCAGTTCGACTTTATGAAATTGATGTTGTCTTATCATACCCCGAGTGTCACGTCCGGCAGCACCTGCTTCTTTTCTGAAGCATGAAGTGTAGGCTGTCATTTTTTTAGGAAGTTCATCTGCCGCTAAAATCTCATCTTGGTAAAGATTTGTAACTGGAACTTCAGCTGTTGGAATTAAAAAAAGTTCTTGCCCATCCATTTTGTATAAATCATCTTCAAATTTTGGAAGTTGGCCAGTACCTTCAAGTGCTGTACGATTGACAAGTGCAGGGACACTTACTTCATCAAAACCTCTCTGGGAGTTGAAGTTAAGCATAAAGTTTATGAGCGCGCGTTCAAGTTTTGCACCCATACCAAAAGAAACAGAAAAACGGCTGGTTGCCAGTTTAACACCACGTTCAAAGTCTATCCATCCGTTTTGTTCTGCAAGTTCCCAATGCTCTTTTGGGGTGAATGAAAACTCTTTAGGAGTGAGCACACGTTTGAGCTCAATATTGTCATTTTCATCCGCGCCGTCTGGCACTGAATCATCTGGGACATTAGGGATTGCCATTGCCATAGCTTCTAATTCTTCTTGCTTTTGTCTTTGAATATCAAGCACTGTGGTGATTTGTATTTTATTTGCATCCACCTTAGCTTTGAGTTCAGTGATATCTTTACCTTCACGCTTATAAACACCGAACTCTTTACTCATAGAGTTCTGCAATGCCTGAAGTGTTTCAAAGTTGTTCTTTGCGACTTTCAACTCTTCATTTTTAGTCTTTAAATTTTCTAATAATGTAGCGTCTACACCCTTTCTTATAAGTTTAGCACTTAAGCCGTCAAAATCTTTTTGTAATAGTTTTAAATCAATCATTATAGTCCTTATTTATTTTAATATATCGTGAGCAAGTTGAAATTGGTTGGCTGTCATGAGGTGAAGTTTTGGGTGAAGTTCTTTAAGTTCATCGAAAAGATTTTTACTTAATTCAAATCCGACTTTATATTCTTCTTCTTCACCTTTTTCATTTGCAACTCGTAAAGCTTCGATCCAAGATGGTGGGACATGAATCCCTGGAACATGCGCAGATAAAAACTGTGCTGTACGAAGTTTCGTGATTGGGAAAACACCTAAGATAAGTTCAGCACTTTTATGCTCAGAAAAACACTCTGCATTTGCAATCTCCTTTAACTCAAGAAGACGTTTTGCATTTTCTAGATCATAAACCGGTTGGGTAATAATTCCAAGAGCACCATTATTTATTTTTTTTTGCATCTTTTTTTGAAGTGTTTTTGGATTCTTAGCAAAAGAATTTACGACAGCAAAGGGGTAAATTTCCTTAGGTTTTTGTGTAAATGGTTTACCTGCATAACTCATACCAGAATTAAAAGCAGAAATAATTTGCAGAAGAAGTGAACTGTCTCCCTCAAAGACACCTTTGGTCTTTGGTTGATCAGAAATAGTCGCCGGATCTCCGGTAAGTGCCAGAATAGCACGGATATCAACTTCATTAGCAGCAAGTAAGTCAGACTGAAGAGCAATTTTGTTTCTATCTCTCATGCTCATAGTTGCAATTACAGGTTTGTTAAATCTCTCTTGGAGTATTTTAGCAGCAAACAAGGCATTATATTTTAGCTTTGCGAGGGGGTTATCCGTGGTTGAGAAACCATCGACTAAATGCTGTAGGCCCAAGGCTTCTATCTTATCCACTGTAGGGGTGAATTGTGGAGAATGGCCAGGTGTTGTCTCTAGTGTTATATAAGTGTCGTTTTGTAATTTATTTAAAAGTGTATGAAACAAGAAGGATCCTAAATTGGCTATATTTTGCTAATTATAACAAAATATAGCCTAGTAGTTTAATTTTGCCATTTTTTTAAGTTCAATGATTAACTCTTTTTGTCTGTCGTAGACATATCTTGACACTATATCAAGGCCATGAGAATCCTGGTCTAAATCACAAATAACCTTATAGTGGTCCGTTGTGTCTACGATAGTGACCATAATCACTTTACAAGAAAGCTGAAGTTGCGTATAACCGTTTTCGGAGGATTTATCCACTAGATTAAATACAAGAGAGGCTTTTTTCAAGGGAACCATTGGCAATTTTGGAGTTTTCTTCACCTTGATGGCAACAGATTTGATAGATATGTCTAAAATAACACCGTTTATAATGTTGCCTTGTGTATTGATAGTTATAGGAACTTTAATAGGTGTGGTCACCCTTGCATATTGTCTGGAGTTTGCGTTCGTGTTTAAAAATCGAAAATTTTCTAAAACGGCTATGTTTTTAGTGTAGCTTATTTGTTTTACATCAGCAAGAATATCTTGAGAAAAAGACTCAGATTGAATAACAGTTTTTTTCTCTAAATTTAGCATAACACCTTGAAGAGGTTCAAAAGTGATATATATATTTTCATCGGTGACTTTTTTGATTGTTGAGGCTGTGTTCACCACCAAGCCATTATAAATATTGAGTATTTTAAGCTTTAAGTTGTCTTTAAAAGCCTCGTTTAACAAGTGCAATGCATCCACTTCACGGTCTTTTGTGGTAAAGTGCTTGATATATTGAGAGTTAAGGTCTGTGACTTTGAAGTTTTTATTCTCCATTTTGTCTAACGTCATGAGTATATCACTGAAACTTTTGTCTTTTAAGTCAAAAGTGAAAAAGTCAAGCATCATCAGAGTCTCTTTGCTTTTAAGATAATTTATAAGTTTATTGGAAAAATGTTCTACAATATTATTCACCTGGGTGAAGTCGGTGTCTTTAAAGAGTACTGTATAAAAATGATTTTCAAACTGTGAAAAAATGAGCTTTTTATCTAAAATCGACTCCATAAACATCAGCAGTTCAAGTAAAGCCTCTTCAAATGCAACAACACCATACACTGCGAGCAGTTCTTTTATATTGCTTATATTCACACTAAGAAGTGCTAGCTTATCTTGAGAGACATTTGTTTGAAGTATTGTTTCTTTTAAGAGTTCTATAAAGGAGACCCTGCTTGACATGAATTTTGGAGATTTCTCCTGCGGGGCTGCTTCTTTTATGTAAATAATTTTTTCATTCTCAGAAAGATGCCTGCTTTTGAATTGATAGCTTTTTTTAGCAGAGGATTCCATAGAAATCGTGGAAAAAAGAGCTATTTCGTATTGAAGCAACTGTGCCGCATCGATTTGAGAGAGAATATTTTGCTCAAAGCTGTCTTTATCTGAAGATTCAAAAGCAGTGAGAATGGATGGAGTGACATACACCAAGCTCCCATCTTTGTAAATTATAAAATCTTGCACCTGAAGCTTTATTGCACCCAACCATTGTTCTAGGGAGTCTTGAGCAAAAATTTTTTGATCGGATTTAATCTTAGCAATAAATTTTTCAATATCTTGAGTATAGGTGACGATTGATTTAGTTTCCAGTAAATATGTGAGCTGAAAAAGTAAGAGAGTATGGTTTTTAGGAATGATGAAGTAGATAAGGGACTTTTTTTTTGTTTTAAATATATTTACAAGTTTTTGGGATATCTCTTTATCCGCATTATTGAGTTCTATGACGTAAACGTGCTTATAATCGATATCTTCAACGGTATCGAGGTCCACCATTGAACTGTTTTGGAAAGTGTTGATCAAGGTTTGAACATATGGGTATGCAATTGATTTAGAATACAAATAACATAAACTCATCCCGCAGTCCTTTTTTTGATTGAAGTATATCATATTAGCATGCTAAACAAAACAGAGACTAAATGGGTATAATTGCAAAATTATAAACTAAAAAGAGAGAATATATATGTTAAAACTGGCAGTCTTTGATTTTGACTCAACGCTAATGGATGGTGAAACGATTGATTTTTTTGCGAACGAGCTTGGAATCGGTGAAGAAGTGGCCCGTATCACTGAAGAGGCTATGAGTGGAAGACTCGATTTTTTTGAATCTTTACAACAAAGAGCAGGGCTTTTAAAAGGTCTTGACTATGCAGTGGTGAAGAAAATCAGCGAGAACCTTCCTTATATGCCAGGTGCAAAAGAAACGATAGCTGAGCTTAAAAAAAGAGGGATGACAGTTATCTGTTTTAGCGGCGGTTTTCGCTCAGCCACAGGATATGCAAAAGATATTTTAGGTTATGATGCAGATTTTTCAAATGTTTTACATGCCAAGGACGGTAAGTTGACAGGTTTGGTCGGCGGGGATATGATGTTTAATTATTCTAAAGGCGACATGTTACTCAGACTTCAAAATATTCTGGGGATCAGTGAGGAAGAAACGCTGGTCTGCGGAGATGGGGCAAATGACTTGTCAATGTTCGCTCATGCCGGGACAAGAGTTGCTTTTTGTGCAAGAGAGATTTTAGAAAAAGAAGCAAACATAATTATAAAAGAAAAAGATTTAAGACAAATATTGGAGAAGATTTAATGTTAGAGAGCACAGTATGGAGACAGTACAATTCAGAGAATAATTTTCGTGAACTTTTATCGGAATTCACACACATTGATATTATTGATTTAATCGAAGATGAAAAAGAATTATATGCTTTATTAAAAGCAAAGCTGACAAAAAAAGAGTTAAAACTTTTTGCTATGGACAGTGCAAAACTTGATGATGAAAAAATAAAAAATGAATTTTCATATAATGATGAGGATTTGCAAAAAGCAAAATTTAAACTCTATAAAAAGTTCAAACAAGACAAAACCCGTTTGAGTTTTCGTATACACGATTAGTCCACGATTTAGAGTTACAATACACCCCAAACAAAAAAAGAACTGGGTTTATCCAGTGTGAAGTTTTGTATCTTATTTTTATAAATATTTTTTGATAATTATCTTTTAATATAATATTTATTAACTAAGTTGTAAAATGTCACAGTTTTATCACATAAAAGGAAAGAATATGAAAAAAACAAGTTCATTACTATTAGCTGCTTTAGTGGCAGGTTCGATGTTCACAACAACAGTGTCTGCCGATGCTAAGCAAGGTCAAAAATACTATCTTAAAAAGTTGAAAGCTTGTAAAAAAGATGGACTTAAAAGTGGCGCATTATTCGCTGTTAAACATACTCGTGCTGAATGGGAAAAAGTGAAAACTGATGGCACTCTGATAACAGAATGGCAAGCAATTTGTCCAAGCGGTGCAAAGAAGTTTGACAAAATGAAAGAAAAAGATGTGAAAAACCTTTATGATTTCGTACATAAATATGCTTCAGACGGTGATATCCCTTCTTGTGGTTAATTTTTTGACAGATTCAAGTTTTTCTTGAATCTGTCTTTTTTACTTCACCAGTAATATTTTAAACACCACTCTTCTTGATTTCTCTTTATTCTCAACATTATTTTCAAACTTCACCGGCTTAGAAAAAGCAAGACCGCTGCCTTTTAAAACTTTTGTGAGCCATAGTTGTGTTTTCTTATTCTGCGCCCTGAATAAATGACTTAGGGTTGCATAAGAACGCTTCATAGAAAGTTCTTCATTGTGTAAAAAGCTGTTTGAAAAGTCTGCTTCACCCCATTCGCTTGATGTGTGCCCATTGACCGCCAAGGTCTCAATGAATTCTCGATTCGCATGTAAAAAAGGGATGAGTTTTTCACCTATGAGAGTTATAAAGTTTTCTTGCGTTTTGTTTAGTTTATATATCCCTTGATTAAATACCAATCCTTTGTCTATTAGTTCGATAGTCAAGTCATTTTTGATGCGTATTTGTTTTGAATCAATCTCTTTTTTAAATATCCTACTTAGCTCGGTGAAGAAACTCTCCGCCTTCGTTGAAATCTGCACCATAGTCGCATCACGGTTGAGCTTCGCTATCCACATATTGGACTCTTGAGATTCTTCTGATGTGTTTATTCCAACTGCTGCTGCTTGGGTGTTATGTAAAATTGTGACGGCATTAAACTCATCGTGATTTTGTTTTCCAAAATGTTCTTGATTTGTCATGTTGAGTTTAGAGTCAAGCATCATCACCAGTGCATCCGTATTGTAGGTGTCTTTAACATAGCCAACACCGATGATGCCGCCGTCTGAATACTCTTTAATGTCTTTTAGAGCACTTGAGTATGAGGTGTGTATCTCTTTATCGATTAAGATGTCATTTTGAAGATTGAATTTTATGAGTCTTATTTGTTCTTTATTCATTTCATCTTGTTTTGACATAGAAAGTAAGAAATTATCATCTCTAAGCCCTATAAGTTTATAGGGTGTGAGTCTTTCTTGTTCGTCGTAATGTTTCAGCCAGACTTTATCACCGTTGCCTGTCACTCTTAAGAGTGTCACATTCTTATGGCCTGCATACTCTGTTGTTCCAACTATGATGATTGAACCGTCTTTGGCTTCGACAGCATCTATCCCTTTGTCATCATACTCTGTGCCATACTTTCTTCCCCATACTTTACGACCGTCTTTTGTAAATCTAGTGATGTATATATCTCCAAGTCCAAGACCCGTTTCAAATATGTTGTCTTTTGAAGACCGGGAGGTGCTTGAAGAACCCACAGTGAGAACACCGCCATCTTTTAAAAGAATGATATCATTCATAGTGTCGTGATTTTTGGTGCCGAAAGTTTTAGTGAAGACAATGTTTGCCTTTGCATCGAGTCTAGATATAAGTAAGGAGCCATCCAGCGTATAACCCCCTATAAAATAACCGTTTTGGGGTGTTTTTACAAGCGCTACAGCTTCATTGTATTTTGAAAGCTTTGCAGGCTTATTCAATTCAATATCAGCAGAATTATCCACCTTGACTAAGTGCATTTGTGAACCGTGAGCTGCAGATATGCTGCTTAAATACTCAAATGGATCAGTGTAGCTTTTTGTATCTGTTTTAGATGTTTCATAAGACTTAGAAAACCCAACAGCACTGATGCTTCTATCGTAATCTTGCACAACATCAAACAGGGCACTGTTGAATGGTTTGTCTATAATTATAGAAAAGTCTTTAGCGCTAAGGGATGATATAAGAGTGATTAATAGTAAAATATATTTCATAACTATATAAATAGCAAAAAATATTCCTAAAATCAGTAATTGATATAATTTTTTTGTTTATATTATATGGTAAAATGCTTTGAAATAATGACGAAGGATCCAAGATATGGAAAGTATTCTCGATAAAGTTGATTTTGATAAATACAGTGTATATAATATTCAGGTGAATGTGCATGAAAGTGATGTTTTTCCTGGTGGTAAAGAAAATGAAGTGGATGAGTATGGGCAATCTATGGATGTTGTTTCTGATTTAAGAAGAACGGTGAAGTACTCACATCCTTTTGACAATAAAAAAATTATAAAATCCATCCTTCCTGAAGATGAAAAAGAAGATTCAAACGGTGATTTATGTCGGGATATAAATTTAGAATATTATCTTTTGGTTGACAAAGAAGAGATGGAAGATTTTTCCATTGAAGTGCTTCATGACACCCTTGAAGAAGAATGGCATTCCGGAAGTTCGGGTTGTGATATCATAATAAGCCCTTACGAAGTATAGCCCTGAGACGTCTTCATAAAATAAGTACAAAGGATATGTATGTTGAATTAAAAGCAGACTTATTATTAGCTCCGGTGATAGCTTTGTTAGTTCCAATTATATGATCTTAGTTTCTCATCCAGTCAGCATAAAAATAGAATCTTCTTCTTACTTCGTGATTACGGTGAAACTAAAACTGTGGATCATTTAACAAGCAATATGTTGTTTCCTATCTAAATATCTTACTGCCTTCAAAGATGTATACTGTTGATTATTATAGAGTATAATCCAGTATGAAAGGGTTTGAATGCGTGGTTTAATGTTTAACTATTTACTGGAATTTATTGAAGAAGATTTTGGGTACGGTGTCGTTGATTCAGTTATTGGCGCTTCAGGAGTGGGCAATGACGGCAGTTATGCTGATGGTGGTTTGTATGCTGATGAGGATTTATTGAGTCTAATGTCTGCAGCGGCCAGTGTGTTGAATATCAGCACGAATGAATTGCAAGTGCTTTTTGGCCATAGAACTTTCAGACCTATTTATGAAAAACTTATCACTATATATGAGAACAATGTTTATAAGCAAAACAAGATTAACAGTGCCTTCGATTTTATTGTGATGCTTGACACTATTCATTATAAAGAAGTTGTTAAACTTTATCCTGAGAGTATATTTCCTTATTTCACTCTTCTTAATCGCACGGAGACAGAATTAGAATTTATGTATTGTTCAAAAAGAAATCTACCTTATTTAGCGAAGGGCTTGCTAATGGGGTGCGCAGAGTACTTTAAAGAACGACTTCTAATTGAGATGAAAGAACAGACTAACGAAGAGGAAACATACTTTATTATTAAAAAGGCACTAAGTGGAAGCTGAACTCATACTATTAAAAAAACGGCTTAAACGTGAAATTAAATCCCGTAAGGAGGCTGATAAGCTTTTGGAGCAAAAGAGTTTAAAGTTATGGGAGGCAAATCGCCAGCTTCAGCTTTCTCTTGATGAAAAGAGTCTTGACTTGCAAAGAATCAATGAGGAACTGTTAAATTCTCTACAAAACACTTCAGAAGAACTCCATGGTAATCTTCAATTACTCAATGAATATAAGAAGGCGATAGATTATAGCACGATGGTTTCCATGACAGATAAGGAAGGTGTTATTATCTATGTGAATGATGCTTTTGTAAAGATTTCCGGATATTCTCAAGAGGAACTTATAGGAAGTCCTCATAATATCATCCGACACCCTTCGAGTCCTCATGGGCAATTTAAATCGATGTGGACAAAACTGCTTAATAAGAAACCTTGGCATGGCGTTATTAAGAATCTTGCTAAAGATAAGAGAACATATTATGTTGACACTACGATAACCCCCATCCTTGATCAAACAGGTGTGATTGATAAGTTTATGGCAATACGCCAGGATATTACAAGTTTGGTTGAAGCTTCCCAGAAGGTCGAAGATGAAAAAAATAGAACAACTGCCATTTTAAATCATCAAGAAAGTATTGTGATATTGAGTTCAAAGGAAGACGAGATAACATTGATCAATCAGAAGTTTTTTGATATATTTCCCTTTGATGACCTTAAATCTTTCAAAAAAGAACATGATTGTATTTGTGAACTCTTTGTAGAACGGGAAGGATGTCTTGGCTCTACAGAAGGTTATCATGACTGGGCTGATCCAATTTTCACTTTTCCGAATGAACTTCATCTCGTCTGTATGACGGACCGAATGAAAAATGAAAAGTTATTTTCAGTGCAGGCTATAAAAGTCTTTCTAGACAATGGTTATTTCTTTCTTTTTAGTTTCACAGATATAACCAAGGTGAAGCAGATGGAAAAAGAGCTTGAAAATTTAAATTCATCTTTGGAAAAGCGAGTCATAGAAGAGGTGGAAAAAAACAAGCAAACGACTGCTTATATGCTGCAACAATCCAGATTGGCACAAATGGGAGAGATGTTATCCATGATAGCGCACCAATGGAGACAGCCTCTTGCTTCTATATCTGCCATTACTACGACTTTGAGCTTGGATGTGATGATGGACAGCTATAAAAAAGAATTCTTTGAAGAAAATCTTGAGTCCATTAATAAACTCACTCAGCATCTTTCCTCTACAATTAATGATTTTCGTGATTTTTTTAAGGTCAAGAAGGAGCTTGAAGAAACAAGCCTGGAGGAGATTATCAAGGATAGTCTTCAGATTATAGGTCCCGCATTTGATTCAAATAAAATCACTGTGTTTCAAGAGTCCTTAGATCCAAATGTTGTACTGAAAACTTATGCAAATGAGCTTAAACAGGTAGTCTTAAATATTATAAAAAATGCTGAAGACGCACTGCTTGAACAAAAAACTTCAAATGCAAAAATATGGATGCGCTGTTATAAAAAGGATAGTTACATAAGCCTAAGCATCGAAGATAATGGAGGAGGAATTCCTCAAATGAATATGATAAAGATATTTGACCCCTATTTTAGTACAAAACAAGAAAAGGATGGAACAGGATTGGGACTTTATATGTCCAAGATCATTATTGAAGAGCATTGCAAGGGGAGGTTGTCTGTTAGCAATACTGAAAATGGGGCAAAATTTATCATTGAGCTTCCAATCTAAGTAGCTATACAAAGAACATATGTAAATTCTGAGTTATAAAGAGGGTGTTTGATGGCTTTCCCCAAAAAAGGGGAAAGTGAAAAGCTATTTTAGGTTTTCAAATGGTTGTGTTACAACCGCTTTACGAGTCACTGTATATGGAACTAATGCTGCAGCACGAGCTCTTTTGATAACTAC
>JACNLH010000093.1:35444-46233 GCA_014381585.1 Candidatus Sulfurimonas ponti | reverse complement strand
AAACAAAGAAGTATTCAAGTTGCAAAAGAAAACAAAAAAATGATGGACCGATATGTGGTTTATTATTTCGTATTTGTTGTATTGCTTTTATTCACATATTTTTTTCATGTTGATGAAGTTTTTATTTTCACAATCATCACAGCCTCTTTAATCTCATGGTTTGTCGGTATCTTAGCACCTATAATGACAATCGAAGTATTTAAAGATCTACCACTTGTGGGACACACTATTTTTAAATATGAATCCAAAAGTATTTGGGCCACTATTAAAACTTTATGGGATATAGACAGATATTTTATCGCTGTGATGGTGGGTCTGTTCAGTGTTGTGATTCCTGTCATCAAAACTCTTGCTGTATATGTGAGTATATTTTATAAAAAAAGTTTAAAAATTATGAATTTTATCGGTAAATGGTCAATGGCAGATGTGTTCATTGTGGCATTGCTTCTTGCAAACCTGACGCTGAATACGGATGAATATACGGATGCAGAAATGCAGATGGCATTATACTTTTTCGCTATGTATGTGATATTTTCAATTATTGCCACCTATGTTGCTCATAGACATGTGGCACAGATCAGTGAAAAGAAGACTTGATAAACTTTAAACTCTCTATGGTATAATTCACATAAAAATAATACTGATTATTCGGAGCTGTGGATGAAGATTTTAATATTAGGTAGTGGTGGTAGAGAATACTCAATAGCAAGAGCAATCTCAAACGAAGAAGAGGGACATGAACTTTTTTTTCAACCTGGAAATGGAGCAACTTCAGCTCTTGGTGAAAACCTGAATATTAAAGATTATAATGATTTAGCAGAGTTTGCAAAAACAAATGCAATCGAACTTACTATTGTAGGTCCTGAAGCACCTCTTGTTGATGGTGTTGTGGATATTTTTAAATCCAAGGGACTTACAATTTTCGGACCGGGTAAAGAAGCCGCTCAGCTTGAAGGTTCAAAAGTTTATATGAAAAACTTCCTTGCAAAATATAATATTCCAACTGCCCGCTATATTGAAACTTCTTCTATTGAAGATGCCTTTAAATTCACGGATACTTTAAGTGCTCCTATTGTTGTAAAAGCTGATGGGCTTTGTGGTGGTAAAGGTGTGATTATCGCGCAAAATCATGATGAGGCAAAAGTCGCAATTTCTGAAATGTTAAGTGGTAAGAGTTTTGGAGATGCAGGTCTTAAAGTGATTGTTGAAGAGTTTTTAGACGGTTATGAGCTTTCAATGTTCGCTGTGTGCGATGGAGACGATTATATACTTTTACCTGCGGCGCAAGACCATAAAAGACTATTAAACAATGATGAAGGTCCAAACACTGGCGGGATGGGTGCATATGCTCCAACACCGCTTGTAGATGAAGTGTTGTATCAAAAAGTAAAAGACAGAATTATCCGTCCAACTTTAGATGGAATGCAAAAAGAAGGAGCACCTTTTGAAGGTGTTCTCTTCATTGGTATCATGGTGGTAAATGGTGAACCGATCACGCTGGAGTTCAACGTACGCTTTGGAGATCCGGAGTGTGAGATACTCATGCCGCTAATGACATCAAGTGTTTCAGATATGTTTTTAAAAGCTTCTACAAATCGCTTGAGTGAAATCAAAGTTGAATTTTCTTCACAGTATGCGGTCGGTGTGGTTATGGCATCAGGAAATTATCCCTATGGTTCTTCCACGCCGGCTGAGATTATTGTAGATGAATCACATCATGAAGAGATCAATGACTTCACCCATATCTCATACGCCGGTGTCAGCGAAGAAGATGGCGTTTTATATGCTGATGGCGGTCGGGTTCTTGTTTGTGTAGGTTTGGGAGAGAGTATTAAACAAGCCAGAGACAGAGCATATTTAAGATGTGGTCAAGTGCATTTCGCCGGGAAGAAAATTAGAACAGATATAGCCTACCAAGCTCTTTAGGATAGAAAATTTTGAATGAAGATATAGAAAACATACTTCACCGTGAAGGTATAACTTTGGCAGATAAAGGTAAGCGGGCAACAGCTTTTTTTATAGATGAAATACTTTTGTCTTTACTGCTTTTAATCGCTTTATGGGAATCTTTTGTTCAAACAACAACAACAGAAGAAGTGATTATGCTTACAAACTCTGTAGTGCTTGAATATATGGCCTTAAAGATTATTTATCAAGCTTTCTTTGTAATGCAGTATGGTGCCAGCATAGGTAAAATTATTATGAAAATAAAAGTTATAGAGATTCGAACACTTCAAAACCCCAATGTGCTTGTTGCATTAAATCGTGCAGTCTTTCGTGTTGTGAGTGAAATGTTTTTTTATTTAGGTTTTATATGGGGATTGATGAACCCATCTCGTCAAACATGGCATGACAAAACGGCAAAAACATTGGTTGTAAATGTATAAGCTGTTTATTTTACTTTGTATTCTGAGTGGTATTGCAAATGCGAATGAAAAAATAGAAATATATGCAACGAAAGTTGACACTCAAGACTCTGTAGTCAGTGCAACCGGTGATGTGGCGGTGGTGTATAAGGGATACTACTTAAGTGCCTCAAAAGCTATCTACAATCGAAGCAGCGGTGAACTGGAGCTTTTTGACAATGTGCGGGCAAATCAAGGGAACGAATATAAAGTTTTAGGTAATTATGCAAAATTAAATATCAAAAATAAAGAGAAAAGTTTTCAACCGTTTTATATGCTTGAGAACAAGTCACAAGTTTGGATCAGTGGAGATAGTTGTGAAGCAAAGGGAAGTGATTTTGATATAGAGTCGGGAGTTGTGAGCGGTTGTAATCCCACTGATCCATTATGGAAGATTGAATTTTCTTCATCTGATTACAATACGGATTCTAAATGGATAAATCTTTATAACGCAAGGTTGTATATTTACGATATCCCTGTTTTTTATACACCATGGTTTGGTTATTCTCTTGATAAAACAAGAAAAACGGGATTATTGGTTCCCTCTTTCGGTCTATCCGGAACGGAGGGGATTTATTATCAACAATCACTTTATATAGCAGAATCTAATTCTTGGGACTTAGAAATCACACCTCAAGTGAGAACGAAGCGTGGAGCTGGAATATATTCCACTTTAAGATTTGTTGATTCAAATGTTTCAAAAGGTAGCTTAAAAGCTGGCTATTTTAAAGAAAAAAGTGACTATTTTATAGCTAATAATCTGGCAAATGACACGCATTATGGATATAACTTCCATTATGAAAATTCTGATTTTATAAATCAATGGTTTGGACTCAATCTTGATGGTCAATCCGGCTTATATATAGATGGGAATTTTATGAATGATGTGGATTATATCAATCTTTCTTCCAACGAAACAATCAATGTGTCCACTGCAACACAGGTTTTATCTAGACTTAATATGTTCTATAATACAGATGAAAATTATTATGGGGCATATATTAAGCATTATACAGATTTAACTAAAGATTCCAATGAGGATACTTTACAGAAACTTCCAACAATGCATTACCATCATTATTTAGAATCATTATTAGATGATCATCTAACATATAATATTGATATTCAAAGTAATAATATTCATAGAGAGATTAATAAAAAAGTACTTCAAACAGATTTTAATATACCGGTATCATTACATACCTCAATCTTTGATGAATATATTGATTTAGATTACACAACAAATTTATATGCACAACATTCAGCATTTTCTGGTCAAGCGCAAGTTAGCACTCAGCGTTATGATTCAGAAAATGGTTATATCGCAAGAAATAGTAATGTTGTAAGTGTCTCTACACAATTAACAAAAGCATATAGTGATTTTTCTCATGTAATGGGCTTTGGTTCAAGTTATACATTTAAAGGTGCTGAGAGTAGGGATGGATTTTATCATGATTATGAGAGTATGTGTACTAATAGTAATACTCAGAACGGACCTTGTGAGTTTTATGGGATCTCTGAAATAAAAGAGGAAGTCAAACTCGATTTTTCTCAATATATATATGATTCTTTAGGGATTCAAAGACTTTATCATAGACTTTCTCAAACTATTTTGTACACTGGTGTTGGTTCTTCAAAAGGTAACCTAGAAAATGAACTAGAGTATAGAGTATTAAAGAATCTTAATTTTTATAATAATATGTTTTACAATCATGAAGAAGAAAAGTTCGCGAAGGTATACAATAGCTTAGTGTATAATGATTATGGGGTGGATTTAGGTTTATCTCATTTGTACCAAGACACATTCACTGCATCCACTCTTGCAACTCCCACTAGCTCTGCTACGTATCAGTATACGAATTATTTGACTTCGAGTTTAAAATATCAATATTCTAAACACTATTCTTATTATTTTGCTTATGATTATGATTTGGAGTTAAAACAGAAAAAAAGAACAGAAGTGGGGTTTTTATATAGCAAAAGATGTTGGGACTTTGGGATGAAGTATGTTGAAAACAATAGACCGGTGCTTAATAGACAAGTGCTAAATAGCGAAGATGAAACAAACGGTATCACAGAGAGGTATATCTATTTTACAATCTCCTTGAAACCATTTATGTCCACAGGCAGTGTGGATAGCTCTTTATTCGCATACAAGCTAGCAGATGAATAAATATAAAAATATACTCAAAAATCGTGAGGATGCAGCAAAAAAGCTTCATGATGTTATTCCTATGCAAAGACTTAAAGATGAATCTTGGAAACTTATAGCCGTGTCAAAGGGTGGGTTGGCAGTTGCAAATTATATTCGAGACAGGTTTAGCAACAGTATAGATTTTTTATTATCTGAACCTATAATGGCCCCAAATAATGATGAATGTGAAATTGCCCGGGTTAGTGAAGGCGAAGAGATTGTTATCAATGAAAAATTAGTGTCCAACTTTGGAATTCAGTATGATTATATTTATGGTGAAGCACATAGAAAGCACGAAGAAAAAATTATCAGCTCGATATACAGATATAGAAAAGGCCGTCAGTTCACCAATATAAAGAATGAAAATATTTTACTTGTTGATGAGGGCAGTGAGACCGGAATGAAGTTTATGACTGCATTAAAAGCGATTTTGGCTCAAAAACCAAAGGCTGTTTATATCGCAGTTCCGGTTATTCCAAGTGATGTGTTGGAGTTGCTTGAACCATTCGCGGATAATGTGTTCTTTTTACACGATATAGATGATTATGTGCAAACAAGTTTGTATTATGAAGAGCTGGAAAATGTAGATGATGAAACGATAGAAAAATTATTAAGGAAAAGCGATGAAATATGATGTAAGCTTAGAGTTAGAAAATAGAAATGAAGAATATTCATTTGGAGATGTTGCCAAGCAGGCAAATGGAAGTGCTTGGTTGAAGTCAGGTGATACTGTTATTCTTGCAACAGTGGTTATAGATGAAACAGAGATTGTAAAAGATGATTTCCTGCCTTTAACTGTGCAGTATATAGAAAAAGCATATGCAGCAGGGAAAATTCCCGGTGGATTTTTTAAGAGGGAAACTAAACCAAGTGACTTTGAAACTTTAACATCCCGTATAGTTGACAGGAGTCTTCGTCCGCTTTTTCCAAAAGGTTTCGGGCATCCAACGCAAGTTACAATTATGGTTTTTTCTGCTGACTCTGAATCAGATTTGCAAGTTTTAGCACTCAATGCCGCTTCTGCTGCGATTTATACATCCGATATAGATATTCATACTTCGGTCTCTGCTGTGCGTGCTGCGAAGATTGATGGCGAAATAGTTTTAAACCCAACGCTCACACAGTTAAATGACTCCACTCTTGATTTATATCTCTCAGGTACAAAAAATGATTTGCTTATGATTGAGATGCGTTCATTTGCAAGTGAGAATATTGTTATGAATGATATGGCGATTCAGCCAATGATAGACCCAATAATGGATCCAACTATGGGTGTTTCTATGATGAGCTCACATATATCAAACGCAATGCCTGAAGATGAACTCATAGAGGTGTTTGAAAAAACTCAGAAAGTTCTTTTTCAAACAAACGCTCAATATGAAAAAGAGTTTGCAAGCTTTAAAAAAGAGATACATGCTTTAGATTTAAAATTTGATGAAATCAATGAAGAGATGCTTGTATATGTTAAAGAGAATCATATGTCTGAGATAAAAGAGGCGATGAAGCAGATGGCCACGTCTGAACGCTCAACAGCTCTTAGAAAGTTAAGAAAACGCATTATAGCTATTCATGAAACATGGAATGAACTAGAGCTAAAAGCAGTGATTGAAAGTGCTAAGAAAGAGCAGGTGAGAAGCCAGATACTAAATGAGAGAGTTCGTGCAGACGGCAGAGCTTTAACAGAGGTGAGACCGATTTCTATTGATACAAATGTGCTTCCAAATGCTCATGCATCATGTTTATTCACCCGTGGACAAACCCAAGCTTTAGTGGTGCTCACTATGGGTGGGCCAAAAGACGCACAAATGTTTGAGAGCTTGACAGACAGTGCCACTCAAAATGAAAATTTTATGGTGCATTATAATTTTCCAGGTTTTTCAGTGGGCGAAGCAAGTCCGGTTATGGGTACAAAAAGACGTGAATTAGGCCATGGAAATTTAGCAAAACGTGCTTTAGAACCTATACTTAACTTAGATGGTGAAACAGTTCGTTTAGTGTCTGAGATATTGGAATCAAACGGTTCCTCATCCATGGCCACAGTCTGTGGCGGGTATATGGCTCTTAAAGCAGCTGATATCGAGACCAGTGATACAATAGCCGGGATCGCTATGGGAATGGTTAGTGATGGAAGTGAGTATGCAATTCTCTCAGACATTATGGGACTTGAAGATCATGATGGAGATATGGATTTTAAAGTGACTGGTTCTAAAGACGGTATCACTGCAATGCAGATGGATATCAAACTTGGCGGAGTCTCTTTGGATGTGCTTAAAGAAGCACTTTATCAAGCTAAAGAGGGTAGAAGCCATATTATAGACATAATGCTTGAAGCTGAGAGTAAAATTGAATTTAATGATGGAGTGCTGCCATCAACGGATATTTTTCACATAGATCCAAGTTTTATCGGTGAAATTATAGGTCAGGCCGGAAAGACAATCCGTGAGATGATTGAGAAGTTTGAAGTGGCAATCGACATAGATAAAAAAGATGGAAAAGTTAAAATAACGGGTAAAAATAAAACAGGTGTTTCTGATGCACGCAATCATATTAATAGTATAGTGAACACTCCAAAAGTTGCGAAAATTAAATATGAAGTTGGAGACAAGTATGAAGGAACTGTTAAAAAGATAGTTGATTTCGGTGCATTCATAGAGCTTCCGGACGGGACAGACGGACTTTTACATATTTCTAAAATTTCAGATAAAAGAGTTGAAAAAGTTTCAGATGTTGTAAGTGAAGGCGATAAAATCACTGTGGAGATTTTAGAGTTTAAAGGAAATAAGATTTCTTTAGGACGTGCCTAAGAAAAATAAATGATAGAAAGAAGATCCACTTTAGACACTAAGCTGATTCAAGATGCCAGATTGGCTCAAGAGTATCTTGATATTGCGGAAGTGTTGATTATGGCGCTTGACGCTGACCATAATGTAACTATGATTAATCAAAAGGGTGCTGAAATCTTAGGTTACTCTAAAGAAGAAATAATCGGTAAAAATTTTATAAACTCTTTTCTTCCTGATAGAATTAAACAAGAGGTTACAGCAGTTGGTGAAGGAATCGTTCAAAAAAAGAAAGAATTTAAAAAATACTATGAAAATCCTATCCTTACAAGAGGTGGTGAAGAGCGACTCATTGCCTGGAAAAACACGCAGCTTAGAGATGAAAACGGCGATGTTATCGGGATTTTGACTTCCGGTGAAGATATCACTGACATACGAAAGCAAAACCAACAAATTTTACAAAAAAGCAGATTGGAATTAATGGGTGAGATGATGAGCATGATTGTGCATCAATGGAGACAACCTTTGAGTGCTATCTCATCAGTCACAGCAGGTATGCTTTTAAAAGTTCACTTAGATGAATTCGGTTTGGAAAAAGATGCTAAAGTGAATGATTTATATAAGTATTTAACGAGTGAATTTACAAAAATCAATTCTTATGTGCAAAACTTATCTCACACTATGGACGATTTTAGAAATTTTTATAAAATTGATAAAGATATGCAGAGTGTGGAATTAATAGATATTGTTGCATCAGCATGCAATATTTTAGAGATGGTTTTTCAAAAGAACAGTATAGAAGTTTTAATAGACTGCCAAGACCATGATGAAAGAGAAGTTTTTTATAGTGAGTTGGTGCAAGTGCTTGTGAGTATTTTACAAAATTCTCAAGAAATTTTAATGGAAAAAGAGAGCGAAGATCGAAAGATTGAAATACTTATAAAAGATGGAATTATTTCTATATCTGATAATGGCGGGGGGATAGATGAGAAAAATATTTATAATATTTTTGATGCATACTTTTCAACCAAAGCAAGCAAGAACGGGACAGGATTAGGACTTTATATATCAAAAATGATTGTAGAAGAGCATCATAAAGGCAGATTGCTTGTTGAAAATACAAAAGATGGTTCGTGTTTTCATATTGATTTGAAAAAACACTCTTAGATATTCACCCACACTTTAAACTTTCTTAATATATATTTGGCTAAAATGCGCCTATCAATTTTTAGTAGGGAAATCCTAGCATTTATGTGTGGGTTGCTTCATGATCAAAAATGAGGTTACGCTATCCGAAAAATTTTGTAAAACAAATACATATGGAGAAACTTATGAAAAAAGTTCTATTTTTAATGCTAGCTCTTGCTACTGCTGCTATGGCTGCTGACGGTGACGTTGCAAACCAAACTCTTAAAGCTTACTCAATGATCGCTGCCGGTCTTGGTCTTGGTCTTGCTGCTCTTGGTGGAGCTATCGGTATGGGTCATACTGCTGCTGCTACTATCGCTGGTACTGCACGTAACCCAGGTCTTGGTGCTAAACTAATGACTACAATGTTCATCGCTCTTGCAATGATTGAAGCACAAGTTATTTATGCACTAGTAATTGCTCTTATCGCACTTTACGCAAACCCTTACTTAGGTTAATCACTTAAAGTAAGATCCCTCTGTTGGCTTCGGCCAACATTTTTACTTCTTATCTGCAAAATGCGACCGTGGTGGAACGGTAGACACGCTACCTTGAGGGGGTAGTGCCCTACGGGTGTGAGAGTTCAAATCTCTCCGGTCGCACCATTTATTTTTTAGAAGATAGTCTTTTTTTTAAAAAAACTATTTTATGAAAAAACGAATCTTTATAACTGCAACCAACACAGATATTGGTAAAACATACACAACGAAATCTCTTTTAAAAGAATTTGCCTCACGCGGTGTTCGAGTCGGGGTTATTAAACCTATCGAAACCGGTGTGATAGACGGTGTTGCTCCTGATGGTGAAGAACTTTTAGAATGTGTCAAAAAACTCAATGATAATTTTAAAACCCTTAGAGTTGAAGATATAGTGCCGATTCAACACACTCTGGCAGCTGCGCCTTTTGTTGCGTCTGGCAATACTCCGCTTGATTTAAAAAAGATAAATCTGGCGATAGAAAAGCTCGAAGAATTATGTGACTTACTTATTATCGAAGGTGCCGGAGGGCTTTATGTGCCCATAGATGGAAACACTATGATGATAGATTTGATTAAGTATCTTGAAGCAACTACACTTTTAGTCACACACTGTTCACTTGGATGCATAAATGACACCCTTTTAAGTTCAAAAGCTTTGCTGGATAAAAAGATTCCACATGCCATTGCTTTTAACTGTAGAAAAGGGGATGAAAGCTTTAAAGATATTTCAGCACCTTATTTTTCTACAATAGGTTTTGAAGTGCTTAAAGTGGATGAAAATATTGACACTATTTGTGATGTCTTGTATAATCAGTAAATAATTTAGAAAGGGACTCAGATGCAGCATTTAACCCGTACAGATGATTTTAGTGTCCAAGAGATAAACGCGATTTTAGATGATGCTAAAAATTTTTCTGATGGTCATTTTGAGAGAATCTTACAAGATAAACTTATCATCACCTTATTTTTTGAAAACTCAACACGTACCAAAAGTTCTTTTGAGATTGCTGCAAAAAGATTAGGTGCTGAGATAGTTCACCTTGATGTAGCGCAAAGCTCTACAAAAAAAGGTGAAACTTTAGTCGATACAGCTATGAATCTTGATGCTATGGGTCCACATGCCATCATAGTGCGACATCAAAATGCGGGTGTTCCTAAAATTTTATCCAAGCATACAAAAGCAGCGATAATCAATGCAGGCGATGGTGCCCATGCACATCCGACACAGGCCTTACTTGACTTATTCACACTAAAAGAACATTTTAAAGACCTAAAGGGGAAGAAGGTTGCTATTGTCGGAGACATTAAAAACTCCCGTGTGGCAAATTCGAACATTGAGCTTTTAAGCCGTTTCGGTATGGAGGTGATTTTAGTGGCTCCTCCGCATTTTTTACCAAAAACAGAACTTCGCACCACACATTTTTTGGAAGAAATAATTGATGAAGTGGATGCCATTATGAGTTTACGAACCCAAACTGAGAGGCATTCATCCCAGAGTTACGCATCACTTAAAGATTATGCGAGTGATTTTTGCATCACAAGTGAGCTTGTGGGAGATAGAGATATTATACTTCTTCACCCTGGTCCTGTACATAGAAATATAGATATCAGTGATAAGCTTCTTGCAGATGAGAGATGCAAAGTGCTTGATCAAGTCGCCAATGGTGTTTCTATCAGAATGGCAGTGCTGAAAAAATTAATAAATGACGTTTAGTGACATCAATACTTTAGGGGCACAAAGAA
>JACNLH010000093.1:17283-35069 GCA_014381585.1 Candidatus Sulfurimonas ponti | reverse complement strand
TCCCCTGAGAGATTTGTAAAAATAGAAGATGAAAGAATCCATACATATCCTATGAAAGGGACAATCGATGCATCAGTGGAAGATGCAGAAAATAAAATAATCAATAATGCTAAAGAAAAAGCAGAGCATATAATGGTGGTGGATTTACTTCGCAATGATATATCCATACAAGCAAAGAATGTGAAGGTTGAAAAGTTTAGGTATATAACAAAAATAGAAGCCGGAAATAAACAATTACTGCAAGTGAGTTCTCATATCAGCGGTGAAGTGGGCCCCCTTTGGCATGAAAAATTAGGCGATATTTTAGAATCACTTTTACCGGCCGGAAGTATAAGCGGTGCTCCCAAGAAATCCACACTTGAAATAATAGAAGAAGTGGAAGGCTATGAAAGAGGCTTCTTTTCGGGTGTATTCGGTGTCTATGACGGCATAAGTTTTGACAGTGCTGTCATGATTCGTTTTATTGAACAAAGGGAAGATGGTTATATATATAAGAGTGGCGGCGGTATTACATTGGACAGTGATGTAAACTTGGAGTATAATGAACTGATTGATAAAGTTTATTTACCATAAAAGGTGTTGTTTATGCCATTGCACGATTTTTTCACTAGCGGTCATTCTTTCCTAGAGTCAGAAAATGAGCGTAAAAATAAATTTCAAATGCTCAACATTGCGATTGTTCTCTCCACAATAGCTCTTTTATTCGGCATAACGTCCAATATAATCAGAGATGTGTATGCTATTGTTTTTATAGAAATATTTTTAGTATGTGCCAATATCCTTTTATTTTTTATATTACGTAAAAATGATAATGCTTTTCGTATTGTTTCAACGATTATAACTATACAGTTCTCACTTTTGTTCTTAGCATTGATGTATATGTATGAACCTGGGGATTTAAAGCATGTTTGGCTTTTTACATATCCTATTATTTTACTTTATTTTCAAAATACAAAGAGTGGTTTTTATTGGTTGGCTGTGATGCTATGCTTTCTTTTTATTTTACCATTTCAAACACTTTTTGAAGTGCATTATTCTTTATTCCAAATCACATATCTTTCTGTCGCGCTTGTTATTGTAAGTGTGATTATGTATTTTTACCAACTCAAAATGAATGAAGTTAGAGAAATCATTTTAAAACAACAATATGACCTGCAGTATTTCAATACAGAACTTGAATTAAAGGTGGAAGAAAAAACAAGAGAACTCGTAGAATTGAATGAATCCCTTGAGGGTAAAGTCAAAGAAAAGGTGCAAGAACTTATCGCAAAAGATCAACTTTTAACGGCCCAGTCAAAACAAGCGGTTATGGGTGAGATGATCAGTATGATAGCACATCAATGGAGACAGCCCCTCTCAACCATAACCTTGCAAATTTCCAATCTACATCTTAAAAGGCTTTTAAACCAAGAGGTTTCTATCGAAGAATGCGATAAGGTATTAAGAGAAATAAGTGACTCTATTATGTATCTCTCAGACACGATTGATGATTTTCAAACATATTTTCAACCGCAAAAAGAAAAATCATTTATAGATGTGACTGAACTTATAGAGCGTGCTATAAATTTTCTTCGTCCAAGAATGAAGAACTTAAAGATGCAAATCATCTATGATGATAAGCATAAAGTGATGATAGAGACATATGAGAACGAGATGGTGCAAATAATTTTAAATATTATCAACAACACCATAGACGCATTTATAGAAAATGAAATTCAAAATGCCAAGGTGTACATTGATCTGGAAGAAAATGAGGACAGTGTTGTGATTGTGATTAAAGACAATGCCGGTGGAATTGATGAAGAAAATATTTCCAAAATTTTTGAACCATACTTTAGCACTAAAGGAAAAAATGGAACAGGTTTGGGATTGTATATGTGCCAAATGATTGTTGAGAAACACTTTAAAGGAGAGATTCGTGTGGCCTCTTCTAAGGATGAGACCACCTTTGAAGTTGAGATAGCAAAAAAATTATCCTGATGCTCCTTGCACTTTTTATATTATCGTATATTTTATTGAGCTTATTTTTATATGAGTACTACATCTTGTATTTTGCAGTGCTGCTTGTTCTGATTCTCTTTTACATAAAAGGGACTTGGCTTCCTTCGCAGAAGAGTTTGATTTTAGCTCTTTTTGTAATCCTTATAAGCCCATGTTTATTTGAGTGTTTTGATAATGAAATTTTTGAAATCTATCTCTTTTTTGATTTGAATCATTTTTATTATTTTGTAGGCGGTGAAGTTGCTTATGTTTTATCTCCACTTCATTGCTTTATATTCTTTTTGGGTTATAATAGGAAAAAATATTTATAGGTTGGTATATGTATATAGAAGATTTGAAGTTCTCTTTATGGGCAGATTTTATAGAAAGAGATTACTTAGATAATGAGTTTAAAGATTTAATCAATGAAGGGATCATCAATGGTGCAACTTCAAATCCTGCAATTTTTAAAAATGCAATTTTAACTTCACCGGCATACAAAGAACAGCTTTCAACTCTAACACATCTTTCTCCAAAAGAGAAGTATGAGGCATTGGCAATATACGATATTACAAAAGCAGCAGATATTTTAGAACTTCTTTATCAAAGTGGCGATGATGGATATGTGAGTATAGAAGTGGACCCATTTCTTTGCAATGATGCCGAGGCAACAATAGAAGAGGGTAAGAGATTATATGGCACAATCAAACGACCAAATGTGATGATTAAAGTGCCGGCAACTGAGGCTGGATACATTGCGATGGAAGCCCTCACTGCTCGCGGTATCCCTGTTAATGCGACACTTATTTTTAAAAAAGAACAGGCGATTGCTTGTGCAAAAGCATTTGAAGCGGGGTGTAAACAAAACGGTTCAGCTGTAAGCACTGTTATCAGTATATTTGTAAGCCGTGTTGACCGTGCCCTTGATGAGGAGTTGGCAAAACATAAAGTGGATGCAGCACTTGGGGGTATCTATAATGCTGCAGATATTTATAAGACCATAGAAGAGATGCAGGTTCCAGGATGCAGGGCGCTTTTTGCAAGCACAGGAGTGAAAGGTGATGCATTGCCGGCACATTATTATATAGATGGATTGTTGGCATATAACACTGTGAACACTGCTCCGGTGGAAACTATAAAAGCATTTCACGCTAATGGGAAAAAGAAGAAATCTCTTCCATTGCCAGAGGGAAGCATAGAGGATTATTTTGAAAAATTAGAATGCGTGGGCATAGACTTTGAAGAAGTGCTTGATAAGCAAATCAGTGATGGTTTAGTGGCTTTTGAAGATGCATTTAGGGATATACTGGAGTCATTATGAGTCAATACGATATAGATATCAGCAGTTTAACATTTGAGCAATTAAAAAAGATTCGAGCTTATTTGAAGAAAATGGTTGATGTTGGAGGAAGTGACCTTCATATCAAAGCAAATTCGGTGATTCGAGCAAGAATAGACGGGGATCTTGTACAGTTTTCCGGGGGTGTGTTATCTAAAGATGATGCCTTGACATTTGCAAAAGAGTTGTTGAAAGGGCGCTTTTCTGAATTTGTTGAAAAAAAAGAGATAGATTTAGTGTACCCTTTTGATGAAAGAAATCGCTTTCGTGTAAACATGTTTTTTCAAGTTGATGGAATTTCTGCTGTTTTTCGTGTTATCCCTCTTCAGATTCCATCTTTTGAAGAACTTCATCTTCCGGAAATTTTAAGAAAATTCACCAGACTTCAAAGAGGTCTGATTTTGGTGACCGGAATTACAGGTTCGGGTAAATCAACAACCTTGGCCACAATGATAAATGAGATAAATCTGACAAGAAAAAAACATATTATCACCATTGAAGATCCTGTTGAGTTTGTACATAAAGACAGAGGGTGTATTATCAATCAGCGTTCAGTCGGGCAAGATACACTTTCTTTTAAAAATGCACTTCGTGCAGCGCTTCGTGAAGACCCTGATATAATTTTAGTCGGTGAAATGAGGGATATGGAGACAATAAATCTTGCCTTGCATGCTGCAGACACGGGTCACTTGGTTTTTTCAACACTTCACACCATTGATGCTAAAGAGACAGTGAATCGTATCATTGCGCAGTTTCCCACAGATGAACAACCCCGTATCAGACTCTCTTTAGCAAGTGTTATCCAGGGTGTCGTTTCACAAAGACTTATAAAAACGGTGGATAAAAAAAGACGTGCGGCAATGGAGATACTGGTGAAAACCCCACGTATAGAAAAGCTGATTATGGAGAATCGTGATTATGAATTAAGTGACGCTATAGCTGAAGGAAGAGAACATTATAAATCACAAACATTTGATCAGTCTATTTTAGATTTATATAATGAGGGAATCATCTCCCAAGAGGCTGCTTTGAGCAACGCCACATCAGCTTCAGATCTGAAATTGAAAATGAACGGTCTTAACACCACAAAGTCTTCTGCGGACTCCTCAGTGGATGTGAAAGTGCAAGAAGATGAAGATATCTTCGACTTAAAGTAAGAATTTTTTAACATATTTTGGATATAATTCCATCTATTTTATTTAAGGAATTAATATGTTAGAAGGTATAGTTAGAGAGAGTATTGGTAAGAAGGGCACAAAAGCACTTCGCCGTGATGGTTATCTAATTGCGAATATATATGGAAAAGGTATTGAAAATATCAATGCTGCATTCAAAATGAATGAGTATATCCGTGCAGTTCGTAATAAAGAAACTATAGCATTCCCAGTGAATGTTGGTGGTGATGAGATGAATGTTGTAGTTCAGTCTTATGAGTCACAAGCAGTCACAGGGACGCTTTTACATGTTGATTTAATGGTGGCTCAGCCAGGTGTTGAAGCAACTTATAATGTTCCAGTTGTAGCAGTCGGTGAAGCAATAGGTCTTAAAAACAAAGGTCTTGTACATCACGCTAAACCACGTTTAACTGTTAAATGTACACCTGAGAATCTTCCAAACACAGTTGAGATTGATGTAACTGCTATGGATACCGGTGCATCTAGACTAGTTCGTGATTTACAAGCAATCCCTAATGTGAAGATTTTAGATAGTGATCGTGTAGCATTAATCAGTATTATTAAAGCAAAATAACAATGCTTATAGTCGGGCTAGGTAACCCTGGACCCGAGTATGCTTTCACTCGTCATAATATAGGTTTTATGGTTATAGATGAGCTGATAAAACGTCAAAATGCTCAAAAACTCTCCTCGTCCTCATTTGAAGGTCTTTGTTATAAATTTCAAAATCATTTTTTATTAAAACCACTCACTTTTATGAACTTATCCGGTAATTCTATTGTGGCGGTTAAAAAGTTTTATAAACAAGAAGAAGTTGTTGTAATACATGATGATTTAGATTTACCCTTTGGGACACTTCGTTTTAAGCATGGCGGCGGTCATGGCGGACATAATGGTCTGCGCTCGGCAGATGAAAGAATTTCAAAAAACTATACACGGGTGAGAATGGGGATAGGACGGCCCGAACATAAAGGTGAAGTGGCCTCTTATGTTCTAAGTGGTTTTGATCTGTCTGAAGTTCCTCATCTTGATTCTTGGGTTAAATATGCTTGCGAGGCAGTCGAATTTTTATTAAATAATTCGATGGAAGACACAAGTTCAAAGTACTCTATTAAAAAAATTAAGATAAAGTGAATTTATGTTGGCATTTAAATATATAGCATTGCACTACTTAAAGTACTTTCTTATTATTTTAGGAGCACTTGTACTATTTCTTGTGGGTTTTGATTTTATGGATAAGGCAGAGCAAATATCCCGTTCTGCAAATATTATGCTTATTTATCTTGTATACAAAACATTTTTTGCCATAGATATGTTACTCCCCTTATCTTTGATTTTTGCAATGATAACGACAAAAATATTTCTTATTCGCTCGAATGCGCTTGTTTCTTTTTATTCTTTGGGATATTCAAGAACTGATATTTTAAAACCCTTTGTGGTGGTGTCAACTATAGTGATCATGATATTTATATCTTTGCATAATTTACCTAAGTTCTCACGTGCTGATGAATTTTCCAAGAATATTCGTTTACATTCACAATATTTACATCCTTCCAGAGATCTGTTTTTCACCTATGAAGATAAATACGTTTATTTTTCAAAGCTATTACCCTTGACTAATGAAGCTGAAGATATCAGAGTTTTCAGCATAGAAGGAAAATCACTAAAAGAAGTGATTGTTGCAAAAAAAGCGATATATAAAGATGATGCTTGGCATATACAAAAAGCTGACTTATTAATTAAACCCGATGATATGAGTTTCTCCTCCCCCGGAATGGTGGTGAAAGAGGAAAAAGATTTAAAGATACTGCATGGATTTAAACCTAAGATGTTGGATCAGATTTATGAAGGAAAAGTGAACTTCACTATTGTTGATGCCTTAGATGCATATACTCTTTTGAAAAAACAAGGTGTTGAGACAAGCAGTATTAAAGGTGCTTTATATAAGATATTTATATATCCGTTTTTTGTACCCAGTTTAGTGGTCATTATATTTTTCTTTGTTCCAATGAGTGTAAGGTTTTTAAATGTTTCTCTTTTTAGCTTTGCTGCAATTTTATCAACTTTACTTGTCTGGGGTGTTTTATTTATGCTTATAGAGATGTCAACAAACAAGACTATATCAAGTGAAATAGGGATTATAGGACCTGTGGTGATTTTATTTTCTATTGCATTGAGGCAATGGTATGTACATCGTTTAAGTACTAGCAGCAGTTCTAAATAGCTGCATTGAATTTTCTTATTTTAAAATACTCAAACTAGGCCTATCCCCGAGAGAAGCACTTATATTGTTATCTAACAAAAATATAAGCACTTTTTGGATAAAATCGCTAAAAAAATGGTGGGATTTTTATGATTGATTTTAAACAACTTGCACAGGAGTATAAGACTCCGCTTTATATTTATGATTTAGACTATATGAGTGCACAGTACACTGAGCTAAAAGATGCATTTAAAGCCAGAAAATCAATACTTTGCTACGCAGTGAAAGCCAATTCAAACTTGAGTGTTGTACGCCATTTCGCAAAAATGGGTTCAGGTGCGGATTGTGTGTCAATCGGTGAAGTGCGCCGTGCTTTTCTTGCCGGAATTCCTGCATATAAGATTATTTTTTCCGGTGTTGGAAAAAGTGATGATGAGATTCGTGAAGCGATAGAAAAAGATATTCTTTATATCAATCTAGAAAGTGAAGCAGAATTAGGCCGTGTGGAATTAATTGCAAAAGAATTAAAAGCTAAAGCACGTATCAGTATCAGAGTGAATCCCAACATTGACCCGCAAACACATCCATACATTTCAACAGGACTCCATGATAATAAATTCGGTGTGGATCTTAATTCTGCAAAAAGAATGTATATCAAAGCAAATAACTCTGATAATTTAGACCCGGTTGGAATTCATTTTCATATTGGTTCACAACTGACAGAATTAAAACCTATTTATGAATCTGCAGAGATTGTTGCTGATTTGGTTCGTTCATTACAAAATATAAAAATAGAATTGAAATTTTTTGATGTTGGCGGAGGACTTGGAGTTAAATATGATAATGAATCCTTGATACCCACCTATGATTATGCACAAGCAATACTTGCAACACTAAAAGGCTTAGATCTCACAGTGATTTGTGAGCCGGGAAGATTTTTAACTGCAAATGCCGGATATTTTGTGTCAAAAGTGCTTTATGAAAAACAAAACGGTGAAAAGAAGTTTGTTGTGATTGATGGAGCTATGAATGATTTACTCCGTCCATCATTATATAAAGCCTACCATAAGATTGAAGCTATTACGGATTCTGAGAGTGAAGAAAGAGCTGTGGATATTGTTGGCCCAGTGTGTGAGAGCGGGGACTTTTTTGCAAAAGATTATCTATTGCCAGAGTTAAAACATAATGACTTAGTGGTGGTTCACAGTGCCGGAGCATATGGATTTGGAATGGGAAGCAACTACAATACACGTGGAAGAAGTGCCGAAGTTGCAGTTGAAGATGGCAAGGCAAGGCTAATTAGAAAACGCGAAACCTTTGATGACTTAATCGCTCTAGAAAAAGAATTTTTGGATTAGGATAAAAATTGTACTTCATTGATGTTCAGGGCACTTTAATAAGCGATGAGGATAAGTCTCCAATTCTTGGAGCGATAGAATTTATTGATGCTTTAAATGAAAAAAACATTCCCTATATGATAGTGACAAACAACACGAAAAAAGCGAGCAATATTTTTTATAAGTTTCTTCAAGAAAAAGGTTTTTCTTTCCCTTTTTCAAGGTATCTTGATCCATTGATGCTTTTAGAAGAACGGGTGGAAAAAACTTCAGTTGCAGCATATGGTGCATCAGAGTTTTTAGATACATTAATAAAAATGGGATATATTTTAGATTATGAAAATCCGAAAACAGTTTTAGTGGCTATTAAAGAAGATTTCACGCATGATGAGTATGCTCAGATGATAGATTTTTTATTAGCAGGGGCATCTTTAGTCGGGATGCATGAGACATCGATATATGCTAAAAACAATAAACGATATCCAGGTGTGGGAGCTGTTTTAAAGCTTTTAGAATTTGCAACTTCAGTTTCGTATGATGTTGTGGGAAAGCCTAGTGATGCTTTTTATAAAGAGGCTTTAGTCAGGCTAGGTGAAGAAGTGTCATTTGAAGAGATCACAATGATAAGCGATGATGTTAAAGGTGACTTAGGCGGAGCAAAAGAACTTGGAATGAAAACTATTTTTGTTACAAGTGGGAAGTATAAAACACAAGAAGAGATAGTTCCATTTTTAGAAGAAAAACTTAAACCAGATTTTGTATATGCAGATATGCAGGAAATTTTCTCACAGAGATTGCAAAGCAAAGGGAGATGATATGAAAACTTTAGATGATTGTAGAGATGCTATAGATGCTATAGATAATCAAATTTTAAAACTTTTGAATCAACGTATGGATGTTGTTCACAGAGTTGGTGAAATTAAACATGAAAGTGGTACGGCCGTATACAGACCTGAGAGAGAAAAGGCGATTATAGAGAGATTGACTTTCTTGAGTGAAGAACAGGATGGAGCTTTAAAGAAAGGTGCCATTGAAGCGATCTTTTTAGAAGTTTTTGCTGTTGCGAGAAACCTTGAACTGCCGGAGAGAATAGCTTACCTGGGGCCTGAAGGAAGTTTTACACATCAAGCTGCTGAGAGTCGTTTCGGCGGGATGAGTGATTATCTCTCGCTTGGTTCTATCCATTCTGTTTTTAAAACACTAGAAGCGGGTCGTGCAAAATTCGGTGTGGTGCCTATTGAGAATTCTCGTGATGGTATTGTGGGTGAAACACTTGATCTTCTTTCCAAGTCATCGGTCAAAATTGTAGCCGAACTCTATATGCCTATACATATGGCATTTGCCACTAAGGCGAGAAAACTTGAGGATATCACTAAGATATATTCAAAAGATAAAGGTTTTGGACAGTGTAGAGAATTCTTATCGCAACATGGTTTTTTAAATATTGAGCAAATTCCAGTTGAGTCTACTGCAAAAGCAGCGATATTAGCTGCAGAGGATCCAACTGCAGGTGCAATATGTGCGCATATAGCGGCAAAACTTTATGGTGTTCCAACAATGTTTGAAAATATAGAAGATGAACACGACAGTGCTACCCGTTTTGTGATTTTGAGTGATTTTAAAAATGGTAAGAGTGAACATGATAAGACATCCATTTTAGTAAAACTTCATGATGCCCAAGAACCTGGTTCTTTGGTTCACTTTTTACAAGATTTTGATGATGAAAACATTAATTTATCAAAAATCGAGTCAAGGCCTTCAAAAGATAAAAGCGGATTTGGATATTGGTTTTACATAGATTTTTATGGCCATATAGATGATGAGGCAATTCAAAAAGTATTGAAAAAACATGAGGGTGAAGTTACTTGGCTTGGAAGTTATGTAAAGGGTGAGGAGTAAAACTAAATGCTGACATTTAATAAAAAACTAGAGAATATTAAGACCTATGAGGCTGGAAAACCGATAGAGTTGGTTGTGCGTGAATTTGGAATAGAGGCTAAAGATATCGTGAAGTTGGCTTCAAATGAGAATCCTTACGGCTGTTCAGCGCTTGTGCAAGAATCAGTTAGAAATATCATTTCAAAGATGGCACTTTATCCTGATGATTCAATGACGAACTTGAAAAATGCTTTGAGCAAGAGATTTGAAGTGAATGAAAATAATGTGATCATCGGTTCTGGAAGTGATCAGGTTATAGAGTTTTTAATGCATGCAAAAGCAAACAGCTCTTCAAAAATACTTATGAACAGTGTGACATTTGCAATGTATGAAATTTATGCAAAACATGTCGGAGCTGAAATTTTAAGAACATCTTCGCAGCATCATGATTTAGATGAGTTCTATGAAATATATAAAAATGAAAATCCGGATATTATTTTTCTTTGCACACCGAATAATCCAACCGGGGATGCAATTGATGCTAAAGATATGTTCAACTTTTTGGATAAAATTGATAAAGACACCTTAGTTGTGGTTGATGGTGCATATATGGAATATGCCGGGGCAAAAGATCAAATGAAAAAAGTGGAACCTAAAGATATAGTTGCGTCTTATGAAAATGTAATATATCTTGGCACATTTTCTAAGGCATATGGACTTGGCGGCATGAGAGTCGGTTATGGGATAGCGAATGAAAATATTATAAGAGAATTATATAAACTGCGTCCACCTTTCAATATAACAACACTTTCTCTTGAAGCGGCAACTGTGGCATTGGATGATGAAGAATTTGTAAATAAAAGCGTATCCTTAAATTTTGAGGAGATGAATCGTTATGAAGACTTTGCATCGAGCAAAAAAATAGATATAATAAACAGCTATACGAACTTTGTAACTTTATGCCTTAATGAAACACAAAATTCCTCTGATTTATCGGCGGCATTATTACGTCGTGGAATGATTGTGAGAGACTTGAGCGGGTATGATATGAATGCTATCCGGGTTACAGTTGGAACATCAGAGCAAAACAGTAGATTTTTCAAATTATTTGAAGAATTAATTTAAATAGTAAAACGGGATATGAATGGATTTTAAAGTACTTTTTTCTCAATTATCTGTTTTATATACAAAATTAAGTCAGCAGCAGCGTATTATTATTGCTGTTGCGATTATAGGGATTGTTTCTTTTTTAATTTTTATGGTGGTTTTCACAGCAACTAAAAATTCAAATAAGAAGTATGAAGTGCTTTTTGATTCACTCAGTTCTTCAGATGCAGCCAAAGTTATAGAGCAGCTGGAAAAAGATGAAATACCTTATGAAATTTTAGCCGATAATGTTATTAAGGTTCCAAAAAATGTAGTTTATAAAGAAAGAATTGCTATAGCATCTTTGGGAATTCCAAAAGATGGCGGTGTGGGATTTGAATTATTTGATCAACAAGAATTCGGAGCTACAAGTTTTGATCAAAAAATAAAACATCTTCGAGCTTTAGAAGGTGAACTCTCCCGAACAATAAATGCTCTTTCGCCAATTGAAAGAGCGAGTGTGAGTTTGGCGCTTCCAAAAGAAACACTCTTTGTATCAAAAGAGGTCCCACCCACAGCTTCAATCATGGTTACACTTGTGGAAGGAAGAATGCTTTCACCAAAGCAAATACGAGGGATTAAAAACCTTGTTGCCTCTGCTGTGCCAAAGTTGACTCCAGCGAATGTGACTCTTATAAGCGGAGAGGGTGTCACGCTTGGAGATGAAGATGAGATGGCTCAAATGGGTGAACTCTCTGCTGTGCAACAAAAATATAAAGAAAAAGAAGAGAAGAAAAGACAGAATAAAATCATTCAAATCATATCACCTTTCGTTGGCGGTGAAGAAAAAGTGATTGCCCAAGTCGCTATAGAGTATGATTTTTCAGTGCAAAACTCAACTTCAGAAACCTTTGATCCTGAAAATGTGGTGAGAAGTGAACAAATCACTGAAGAAAAACGTGAAGGCGGCACTCCTGAAAAAGTCGGAGGTGTGCCTGGGACAGTAAGTAATATAGGTCCAGTTCAAGGTCTTCAATCTAATGCAGGTTCTGAGAAGTATGAAAAAAATGCCGGAACAACAAACTATGAAGTTGGTAAAACCGTACAAACAACCAAATCGCAATTTGCACGTATAACAAGAATCACAGCAGCAGTTATTGTTGATGGGAAATATAAAAATAAACTTGACACGGAAGGTGCCAATACAGGCGAAATAGAATACCAGCCACTTGAAGAATCAGACCTTGATGCACTTTCTTCTTTAGTTCGCCAGTCTATAGGTATTAATGATGGACGCGGGGATACTGTGAGTGTGAAAAATCTTCAGTTCAAGCGTGAGAATATTGAAACTGGTAAAGACGCAGTTTCTCAGGTAATGACAATGGCTGAAGTGTACATAACACCATTTGCCGGATTATTTAAGTACCTATTTGTACTTATATTATTGCTCATAGTCTATAAAAAAGTTATTGTGCCGTTCTCTGCGAGAATGCTTGAAGTTTCTAAAGAGGATGAAGATTTAGAAAAACCTCTTCTTGATCTTGGAGATGAAGAAGGTGAAGATCTTGTTGAAAAAGTGCAGGCTATGCGCAAAAAAGTTGAAGATCAACTTGGTGTTGCAGACGGTTATAATGAAGATGAACTTAAACATGATATATTGCTGGAAAAAGTTAAAGCTATGATGAGTGACTCTCCAGAAGAAATTGCAGCGCTTCTTGAAGCTTTACTTAGCGAAGAAGCTGAAGCAACGGATGCTAAATAATGAAAAAGGCTAAGCTATGACATTATCCCCGGCGCAACAAGCATCATTTGACGAAATGTCAATGGCAGAGAAAATCGCTATTCTCTTACTCCAGGTGGGAGAAGATCAGACCGCAGAGATTTTTACACATATGCAGGTGGATTCCCTTACCGAGATCTCAAAGCATATTGCACAAGGCCGTTCTATTGACAGGGCGGTTGCAGGAGCTATATTGGAAGACTTTCATGCTATTTTTCAATCTGGAAAGTATATGACTTCCGGCGGTATGGAATATGCGAGAGAGCTTTTATATAGAACCTTAGGTCCAGAAGAAGCGAAAAGAGTTTTAGAGAAGCTGACAAAAAGTATGCAAAACACACAAAACTTTGCATATCTTTCTAAAATCAAGCCGCAGCAATTAGCGGACTTTATCACACATGAACACCCGCAAACCATTGCACTCATTTTAGCGCACATGGAAGCGACAGAAGCTGCGGATACATTGCAGTTTTTCTCTGATGATTTACGAAGTGAAGTGGCTATGAGGATGGCAAGACTGGGGGATATATCCCCTTCTGTTATCAAAAGGGTTTCTGCAGTGCTTGAGTCCAAACTTGAGTCTCTTGCTTCATATAAAGTCGAAGTTGGAGGAACACGTGCAGTTGCAGATATCTTTAACCGTCTTGGTGCAAAATCTTCTAAATCCACACTTGCCACGATTGAGCAAGTGGATGAGACTTTAGCGTCACAGATTAAAGAGATGATGTTCACCTTTGATGATATGGTTTCACTTGATAAAAATGCAATTACAGAAACACTCAAAGCTGTTGATAAAGGTGAGCTAATGCTCGCTCTTAAGTCTTCACCAGAAGAGCTAAAAGAAAAATTCTTCTCTGCAATGAGTGAGAGAGCAAGAGATGCATTTGAAGAAGAGATGCAGTTCCTAGGTGCGGTGAAAATGAAAGATGTTGAAGCTGCTCAGAGAAAAATTGTTGAAGTTGTGGATGGGCTTGCTGAAGCAGGGACTATTCAAATGGGTTCAACTGAAGAGATGGTTGATTAGGCATGGCCACTTTAATCACAACAGGAAATCTTCCAAAGCATACTGTGAGTAAGTATAATTTTAAATCTTTAGGCCCTACAGATAATGAACCGGCTTTTAGCTCTTTAGTTAAAATGCAAAATGAAAGCACTCCTCATTCAGATGATGAGCCAGCTGAGGCAGCCACGCCTAAGGAGATATATACTCCAGAGGATAACCCAAGCCGTAGATCAAATGACAGTGAAATAGATTCAAGTTCGATGAGTAAGGCATCTCAAAATGCTTTGATAGAATCTTTAATGAAAAAAACAGATGAGATGTCTTCTAATTTTATTAAATTACAAATGAAGCTTGAAGATAAAGAAAAAGAGTATGAAGCAGCATTGCAAACAACAAAGACCACAGCTTATAATGAAGGTCTTGCTGCTGGTGCACAACAGGCGATAGAAGATACGCAAAGTGATTTAAAAGAAGGTATCGCCCAACTTGGGAAATCTATAAAAACTTTAGAAAATTCTGCTAAAGAGTTTGAATCAGCTTTAGAATTGATTAAAAATGATTTAATGTCAGCAGCAATTGATATTGCACAAGAAGTGATAAGTACAGAGATTGCTGAAAACTCATCTAAAATAGCAAAAGTTTTAAGTGATGCATTGATTAAAGACTTACAAAGTGCAGCGAAGATAACATTGAAGGTTAATCCAAAAGATCACGGTGCATTGTCTGAGCATGTTGGGGCACTTGAACATATACAAGTGATATCAGATTCTGCTGTGAATGAAGGCGGAGTGATAGCGATAAGTGATTCAGGAAATATAGATTCGCAGATTTCTAAAAGATTTGAAAGAGTAAAGAGAGCAGCACTTAGTGAATGATATAAATATTAAAGAAAAAAATGTAAAAGAATTAGAGACTGTTTGTGAGGATATTCGAGAAGAGATTTTAAGAGTGGTCAGCAAAAACGGGGGACATTTAAGTTCAACTTTGGGCGCAACAGAGATAATTGTGGCGATGCATAAGGTTTTTGATTCTAAAAAAGATCCATTTATTTTTGATGTATCGCATCAAGCGTATGCGCATAAGCTTGTCACCGGAAGATGGGAGGCGTTTGACACTCTTCGTCAGTTTAACGGCTTATGCGGATACACAAAACCAAGTGAAAGTGATGATGATTATTTCGTGGCAGGGCATAGTTCGACTTCTATATCTTTAGGTGTTGGTGCTGCTAAGGCTATCGCTCTTAAAGGTGAAGAGGACTCAAGGGTTCCTGTTGTTCTTATAGGTGACGGTTCTATGACCGCCGGTATGGTGTATGAAGCTTTAAATGAACTCGGCGATAGAAAATACCCTATGGTTATTATTTTAAATGATAATGAGATGAGTATAGCAAAACCGATAGGAGCTATCAGTAGAGTGCTGAGTTCTGTAATGGCCGGTCCATTTTATCAAAAATTTAAAAAACATACTGAGAATTTCGTGGATAACTTTGGCGAGGGTGCGCATTATATTGCTAAAAGAATGGAAGAGGGCTTAAAGCTTATCACTCCGGGAATTTTATTCGAAGAGATGGGGATAGATTACATCGGTCCTATAGACGGGCATAATTTAAAGTCACTGATTGAAACTTTAGTATTGGCAAAAGGGATGGGAAAACCGGTGATTGTGCATTGCCAGACTCTTAAGGGCAAGGGTTATGAGATAGCTGAAGGTCAAGAAGAGAAGTGGCATGGTGTAAGTCCTTTTGACATAGAAAGTGGAAACAGTGCTAAAAAATCCTCTTCAAAATCTGCAACTCAGATTTATACTGAAGCTTTGATGCATTTGGCAAAAAACAATGAGAAAATTGTCGGTGCAACAGCAGCAATGCCAACTGGAACAGGTCTTAGTGATTTGATGGAAGCTTATCCGGATAGATTTTGGGATGTTGCAATCGCTGAGCAACATGCTGTCACATCAATGAGCGCCATGGCTAAAGAGGGTTTTAAACCTTTTTGCACAATTTACTCAACTTTTTTACAACGCGGATATGACCAAGTGATACATGACACTTGTTTAATGGATTTACCGGTTGTTTTTGCACTCGATCGTGCCGGAATTGTCGGCGAAGACGGTGAAACACATCAAGGTGTGTTTGATATTTCATTTTTACGGGCAATTCCAAATATGACACTTTTCGCTCCACGTGATGAAAAATCATTTCACCAGGCTATGGCATTTGCATCAGAGTATCAGCATCCTTGTTCTTTGAGATATCCAAGAGGTTCATTTGCTGAGACTGATTTGCCAGACTCGATTTCTTTTGAGTTGGCAAAATCACAACTCTTACGTTCTAATACCAGTGATATTCTTTTTATAGGATATGGAAATGGAGTGGGCCGTGCATATGAAACTGCAAAATTTTTGGCTGAAGAAGTGAGTATTTTGGATTTACGTTTTGTAAAACCGCTTGATAAAGAGATGTTGGAAAATTTAGCTCAAAAGCATAAAAAATGGTTCGTATTTTCAGACAGTGCAAAAATGGGTGGAGTCGGATCTGCTATTTTAGAGTTTTTAGCGGAAGCGAAGTTAACGGATATCGAAGTGGTTTCATTTGAATATTCAGATGATTTTATCACCCATGGAAATACAAAACTCGTTGAAGAGTCTTTAGGGCTTCTTCCCCAACAGTTGGCAGAAAAAGTGAAAGATTCACTTTAACATTATAACTCCGGCAAACCTTCCCGTCTGAGCTTGTGCTCTGTATGAATAATATTTACTGTTTAGGCAGCATGTGCATTCTTTTGAGATCTCTATATTTTCTTCTTTCACCCCTGCGTTGAATAATTGTTTTTTTAAGATTTCACTTATATCTAGATAGTGGCTATTTTCTTTTTTCTGTAAAGCATATAGAAGGCCTATCTCTTCGGCTTCATCATAAATTTCACTTCCAACCTCATAGCAACATACTCCAATGCTGGCACCGATACTCACATAAATATCACTAGTATTTGAATGAAACTCCTTATGCATGGAATCTATGGTGTTTTGAATGATATTTTTAAAGGCCCCTTGTCTTCCTGCATGTGCCACGGCAATGACTTTTTTTTGAACATCATAAAATAGTATCGGTGAACAATCTGCAACCATGACCATAAGCGGAGTGCCTGGTTTATCAGTGATTAAAGCATCACAACTACGGGGATTGGTGAAGTTATCTTCCTTACTCACTATATGAACAAGAGATGAATGGATTTGTTTCATATGCACAAGTGAATTTTTGTCATATTTTAAAATCTTTGCCAAATTTTCATGATTATTTTTAACATTGGATAGGGCATCACTTACATGAAAAGCAATATTTCCAACTTCCTTAGTTGTAAAGCCATGTATTAAGTTTGAAAAGGTGTTTAATAAATTACTTTGAATAATTTTCATATAATGATTATAACAAATTAAAAGGTTTTTTTTGAGTAAACTTAGTATGTGCCCTATAACGCTCGATGGTGCTGACGTGAAACAAAAACGTCAGGAGATCAGAGACTATTTTTTAAATACTTTTGAACTTTTTGAAAAGATGTTTGAGCTATTGAAAACTGATGATGTGTATTTGCAAAAAAGTGAAGTCACCCGTCATCCTATGATTTTTTATTTTGGTCATACTGCAACATTTTTTGTAAACAAACTTATAAGTATGAATATCATTCAAGATAGGATTAATCCAGAGTATGAGTCCATCTTTGCCGTAGGTGTGGATGAGATGAGCTGGGATGATGTGGAAGCGTCAAATTATCAATGGCCAAGCGCGGATGAAACAAGAGCATACCGTCAAGATGTCAAAGAGTTGGTGCTGCATCTTATCGATACATTAGAATTATCTTTACCTATTTCATGGGAATCTGATATGTGGGTTGTTTTGATGGGGATAGAACATGAGAGAATTCATCTTGAAACATCTTCAGTGCTTCACCGTCAAATGCCTTTGGAGTTTATAAAAGAGATGGATGATTTTAAGGTGTGTGGATCTTC
>JACNLH010000093.1:0-16758 GCA_014381585.1 Candidatus Sulfurimonas ponti | reverse complement strand
ATGAATCAGAGGCAAATGTGAATTTCATACACGCTTCATCAACACCCGTGGATAAATACAGTATGAATGGAATGTATGATGCTGTTGGCAATGTTTGGCAATGGTCCCGAACATATATGCATCCATTTGAAGGTTTTGAAGTGCATCCGGCGTATGATGATTTCACAGTTCCCACCTTTGATAATAAACATGCACTGATTTTAGGTGCATCATGGGCAAGTTCAGGAAATTTAACAGTGAAAAAATCACGTTATGCTTTTAGAAAACATTTTCATCAGCATGCAGGTTTTCGATATGTGCTGACAGATAAAAAGGAAGATATGGTGAAAGATATTTACGAAACAGATGAGTTGGTGTCGCAGTATTGTGAATTCCAATATGGGGACACTCACTTTGGAGTGAAAAACTTTGCAATAGAATGTGCAAGAATCGCTTCTGAATTTAGTATAAATAGATCAAAAGCTTTAGATTTAGGCTGTGCGACAGGCCGGGCAAGTTATGAGTTGGCAAAATCATTTGATGAGGTTGAAGGGATAGATTTTTCTGCACGTTTTGTTCAGGTTGGAACAAAGCTCAAAGAAGAAGGTTCTATCGCATTCACGGTGAAAGAAGAGGGCGACATTGTATCGCACAAAAAAGTGAGTATAGAAGATTTAGGCTATGAAGATATAAAAGATAAAGTTTCATTTTGGCAAGGTGATGCATGTAATCTCAAGCCAAATTTTAATGGATACGATCTTATATTGGCAACGAACCTTATAGATAGACTTTACAATCCAAGACTTTTTTTAGACACAGTGGACGAGAGAATGAATAAAGATGGTGTTCTAGTGATCACTTCACCATATACTTGGCAAGAAAGTTCAACAAAAAAAGAACTTTGGCTGGGTGGATATAAAGATGAAAATGGCGAAGATGTCAAAACAATAGATACTTTACAAACTGTGCTTGGCGATAGATTTGAGCGTATACATGTGCAGGATTTAGATTTTGTCATTAAAGAAACAGCGAGAAAATACCAGCATACCATTGCTCAGTTGAGTGTGTGGAAGAAAAAGTGAGTTATGATTTCTCAAAAGCCAGTGAGAGAGAAGATACAAATGCAGAAAAGTATACACTAAGACAAAAGTTGTTCGGCACAGAAGATGTGATGCCTGTTTGGGTGGCAGATATGGACATAGACACTCCGGACTTTGTGCTTGAGGCGGTGAAGAGACGTTTAGAACATCCTGTTATGGGCTATGAAGAAGTTCCGAAATCTGCTTTTTTAGCGCAAATACAGTGGATGAAAAAAGAACATGGAATTTCATTTGATATAAAAGATATGCTTTATTCTCATTCGGTGGTTGCCAGCATGAGTGTTGCCATTGAGGCACTTACTAAAATGAATGAAAAAGTTATTGTTCAAACGCCTGTGTATCCGCCTTTTTTCCATTGTGTGACAGATGCAAAAAGGGAGTTGGTGAAAAACTCACTCAAGCTGGAGGATGATGGAAGCTATAGATTTGATATAGAAGATTTAAAAGCCAAAATTGACACAGACACAAAACTTTTACTTCTTTGTTCCCCGCATAACCCTGTGGGCCGTGTTTGGAGAAGAGATGAACTGATGCAAATCTTAGAAGTCTGTTTAGAAAACAATATAACAGTGTTTGCAGATGAGATACATTCAGATTTAGTGTATAAACCCAATGTGCATATCCCGTTTGCATCTTTATCTGATAGAGCAAAAGATATAACTATCACAGCTATCGGTGTGGGAAAAACATTCAATATGGCGGGCTTTGCAATAAGCACGATTGCGATAGCAAATGAAAATTTGCGACAAAGATTTAAAGAAGTCTATGATAAGAATTATTTTGCACAAGGAAGCATACTTTCCCATGTTGCTTTTGAATCAGCGTACACTCATGGAAAAGAGTGGCTAGAGGATTTAAAAGTGCACCTGAAAAATAATTTCACTTTACTTCAAACTCTTTGTGAAAAATATCCTCAAGGTATCAAGCTGACAAACATCGAGGGGACCTATCTAGCCTGGCTTGACTGCAGAGGGATGCAACTTAAAGATAAAGCCCTGCGTGAATTTTTTATTAAAGATGCCAGGTTGGGATTGAGCTCAGGGATAAGTTTTGGCAGAGAAGGGAGTGGGTTTATGCGATTGAATTTTGCTGTGTCTTCTGCTAAAATGTTGGAATTAATTCAGAGATTAGACAATGCATTAAGCAAGAGGAAAAAAAGTGATAACATTTAATTGGGATGAATATAAAGAGTTTAAACAACACACAAGTCAAGAAGATAAATTAAAAATAGCGATTGATTTTATGAGAAGTTATTACAATATCAGCAGTCCGGATGAGATGTATAATATGCTAAAAGCAGATGAACTAGGTGAAATGATGCTTGCTAAAAGAGATATTAATGATGCTCATGGTTTAGAAAACTTTATGTACCAATCCTTTGAACTCTAATGATCTAAAAAAGATATCATCATTTATAAACAAACATCATGTGCTTAGTTTGGCCACTTCTAATGCTAAGGACTTAAGTGTATGCAGTTTATTTTACACTTACCAAGAAAAAGAACTTTCATTTATTGTCGCCAGCAGTGAGGAAACCACACATATACGTCATATTAAGCAGAACAACACTGTTGCTGGAAATATTTTACTAGAAACAAAAGAGCTGGGTAGAATTCAAGGTGTTCAGTTTAGAGGTCTTATGTTTGAGGTGGAGGAAAAAGAATTTAGAAATGCTTATTTTAAAAGTTTTCCTTATGCAATCGCACTGAATCCAAAGCTATGGCAAATAAAAGTGAATTATTTTAAAATGACAGATAACAGACTGGGGTTTGGCAAAAAAATTATTTGGCCAGAGGCTTCTCTTTAAACATAGTGCACTCAGTTCCTGAACTTTGAAAAACCACCAGTGAAGGAATTTGAGCTGATTTAAAACCATATGCTTTACAGCCATGCGGTTGTTTAGGTTTCCAAGTCACAAAATAGTACTCACATCTTCTGCAGTTGATTCTTTTCATAAATCCCTCTTTTTAAGTATGGAATACTACCATATTCGGTAAAATAAATAAACTAAATTACAAAGAGAAACATGATGGACAAGATATTATTAATGCTTCAACTGCAAGCTCAACTCAATGATGCTACAAATGGTGAAGAATGGACGAAAGGTGTAACAAAAAATGGAAAAACAATTAACTGGAAGCGTTGTATTTATATGGAATGTGCAGAGATGATTGATTCATTTTCTTGGAAACACTGGAAAAGTATCAACAAAGAACCTGATTGGGAAAATTTGCAAATTGAAGTTGTGGATGTATGGCATTTTATAATGTCTTTAGCTATTGAAAATTATGCAAACAACTTCAAAGGCGGTATAGAGGATTTAGCCATAAATATATCACAGTTGGAGAGTTTCTCTAAGATAAATGTGAGTAGCAGTGCATTTGACACTCAAGATAATATTATAAGTAAAGTTGAAAATATTATTCGTTTATCTTTGAGTGCAGAAATATTGGATATAGAAGTCTTAGTCTCAGAGTTTTTTGATTTAGCACTGATGAGCGGACTTGACTTAGAAACTTTATATAGACTTTATGTGGGGAAGAATATACTTAATCAGTTGCGTCAAGATAATGGATATAAAGAAGGCTCTTACATCAAAGTATGGAATGGTGAAGAGGATAATGTGGTGATGAAAAGAGTATGGGAAGAAGATGCTGATATCAAACCGGATGCTCTTTATAAAGAATTGACAAAATTATATTTGGCACTTACAAAGTCTTAAAAATTGACTGATGTTTTAGAAGTTCATAATGTGTCATTTGGATATACAAAAGACACATTGCTTTTTGAAGAGTTTTCCCTAAGCCTGAAAAAAGGTGAAGTCAAAGCGATAGTGGGTGCAAGCGGGGCTGGAAAAAGTACACTTTTTGAACTTATTTTAAAAAATTTAAAACCATTTTCAGGTGAAATAACTGCAGCAGAATGTGCACAGGTTTTTCAAGATCCATACAGTTCTTTTCATCCGAGTTATACGCTTCTCAATCAAATAAAAGATGTTGCCCCCATAGATGAACTTCAAAGTCTTTTAAAGCTGATAAATCTTGATTATGATTTATTGCTAAAACTTCCTCATGAACTCTCAGGAGGACAACTGCAACGTGCTTCTATTCTTCGTGCAATGTTGATGAAGCCGGATTTGCTTCTTTTAGATGAACCGACTTCAGCACTTGATAATGTGATTCAGCTTGAGGTGATGCATATGTTGATGAAAAGTCTTGATAATATAGGGATTTTATTAATCACGCATGATATGGAACTCGCTTCATGGTGTGCAGATGAGGTTATAGTTATTTAGTTGTGTATGTTAGGTAAGAAAAATTCTTTAACAAGATAAAAACCACTTCCAGCCATAATTACAGATCCAAAGGCATTGAAGGAAATATTTGCAAATGCGAGTACAAGATGTCCACCTTTGAGAAGTAAAACACTCTCTATTGCAAAGGTTGAGTAAGTTGTAAGGGCACCTAGAATTCCAGTAGTGAGGAAAGATTTAGTATGAAGTGAAAAAAATGTTGTGTACATAAAGTATGCCACAAGCACACCCATTAAAAAACTACCTATAAGGTTGACTCCAAGTGTGCCATAAGGTAAATCATGGGGAACACGATGAGATATAAGACCGTTTAAGTAAGCGCGTAAAACAGCACCTATAAAGCCGCCGCTACCTATGGCCAGGATTGTTTGCCAGCTCATCATCGTACACCTTCTGCATTTTTATTCTTAAGTCACTCAACCAATTCTCATCATCTTTATTTGCCACAAAAGAATCCATGAAAATCACTTTTATTTTTCCGGGTTTATAGTAAAACTTCTTGATGTTGTAATATTTCGCTGTTTGCATCAACACCACGGGTTGCACTTTGAGCTGATACTTGTCAGCCACAACTTTAGCACCACTTTTAAATGAAAGCATCTTCTCATTTTTAGAACGGGTCCCTTCAGGAAACATCGTGATGACTCTTCCTTTATTGAGTCTGTCTTTGGAGTTTTTTAAAAGCCTTAGTAAAGATGTTTTACTTTGTCTCTCTATCGGAATATCTTCAGGCATACTCATAACAAGACCAAAAAACGGGACATCAAACAACTCTTTTTTTGCGACCCAAGAAAGATCTTTTTTAGATATTGTTTCCATTATTCCTATATCTAAGTCACTTTGATGATTGATAAGATACATCTGTGCAGCCGGGTCTTCTTCACCTTCTATTTCTGTGGAGAAAAATATTGAGAGTCTTACAAACCAGGCTGCAATTTTTCTAGCATATGGACGAGGTAAAAGCCAGTATGTAAGTATTACAAGTGTAAGAGATATAAAAATGACAGTTGTGGCATAGAGCCAGCTAAGGTGTGCAAAGATCTTCATTCTTAACCCAACCGATTTTTTCATTTTGGAGCTTCACCTTTGTATACTCTCGGGTGCTTCCCTCTTTTGGAAGCGTATATTCATGTGGAGCGGTTTCAAAAATAGTGCCATTATTCACCGGAAGGAGATAAATATTACTTCCTTTGTTGATACATACGTTCTTTGGGGGGATTGAAAGATAGCCTATATAACTTAGCGGAAATAAAACTAAAATCACATACACAAACTTTTTTCTCCATATCGCAAAAAATAAAATAAGTATAACAACGCCAGCGGCGATATTTATTTTAAGATCCACCTTTGAATGGTCAGTCGGTTTTAAATCAGTTTGCGTTGTCACGCTGTCATCATCAACAACAATAGGAATAACTATATTGGAAAATTTATTTTTTTGTAGATTAAAATAAGAAAAAGAAAATTTTTCAAGTTCCTTTTTTATAACGACAAAGTAAGTGACTTTAGGGTCCACTACATTGTCGTGAGAGAGTGATTCCACCCCTTGCTTGAAAACATTTTTAAATGTGATGTTCTCAAGATCAGAGTTTTGTGCTTGTGCTGTGAAAACTACAATATTATGTTTGTTATCATAGCTTGTGGTTTTATATTCAAGAAGTTCAAATGAATCTGCTATCACATTGGCAAAGTCTTGCTTAGGATTTAATGTGATGACATTGAGATCTTTTCCTGGAAGTGTTGTTGCTTGATACTCTCTATCTGCTTCAAGTGATGCAATAATATCAGGAAGGCGTGAGGAGTTCCTCGTGGCAATAAACTTAAAAGTTTCAAGAAAGTACTTAGCCTTTTTTTCTCGGTAAGGTACGTCGTTTAAAACTGTTAAGCCTACTTTATTGCTAAATCTATAAGTGATAGCGTTGAAGTCTTTGACAGTGGATATAGTTTTAATTGTCACAGAAAACACTTCACCCTTAATCACTCTGTCTGGAATTTTATCGTAACTAAGGTATAAAACCTTATTCGCGTAAAGAGAAGAAAAAAATAAGAGAGTGAGAAGGAGTAGGGTTTTCACTATTTGAAAAACCCTTGAAGCATAGCCACTCCGTCATCTGAACCAAGAATAGATTCCATCGCTCTCTCAGGGTGCGGCATAAGACCAAATACATTTTTTTCTTTATTGCAGATTCCGGCAATGGATTCAACACTTCCATTAGGATTTTGCACTTCACCATCACTATCTGTATAACGTAAAAGAATTTGATTGTTCGCTTCTAGTTCTTTTAATCCATCTTGATCAATAAAATAATTTCCATCATGATGTGCAATAGGAATATTCACGACATCATTTCTTGAGAGTTTTTCAAGAAAAATATTGTCATTATTAATAACTTTTAAATGATGATGTTTTGAGATAAAATGTAAGTTGTCATTTCTTTTTAATGCTCCTGGAAGTAAGCCGGCTTCAGTTAAAACTTGAAACCCGTTACAAATTCCAAGAACATTCCCACCCTTGTGGGCATACTCTGTGACTGCTTTCATAATTGGTGAAAATTTTGCGATAGCGCCACTTCTAAGATAATCACCGTAAGAAAAACCGCCAGCGACAACCAGTAAGTCAGTGTCCTCAGGAAGAGATTCCTTTTTATGCCATACAATTTCAGTGCTGGCGCCTAACTGTTCAAAAGCATGCTGTGTATCATACTCGCAGTTAGTTCCTGGAAATTGAAGAATAGTCACTTTCATTATACTAGCTCTATCTCATAGTCTTCAATTACAGTGTTGGCAAGAAGTTCTTCGCACATTTTAGTAACATCAGCCATCGCTGTATCTTTGTTGTCTGTGTCTAATTTTAAAATGATCTGTTTCCCAACGCGCACATCACTGACACCTTCAAAATGAAGAGAGTCTAAAGCATGGTGAACTGCTTTACCTTGAGAGTCTAAAACACCAGCTTTGAGAGATACATTCACTATCGCTTTTATCATAATTCACTTTCCTAAAATTCTATTTAATACTTCTTCGTAAGCTACTTTAAGCCCGCCTAAACCTTGACGGAATCTATCTTTATCCATCTTTTCACCACTTTTAACATCCCAAAAACGACAGTTGTCAGGTGATATTTCATCAATAAGGATGATATTTCCATCTTTATCTTTTCCAAATTCCAGTTTAAAGTCAACAAGATTTAAACCTTTATCAAAAAAGTATGGCTTAAGAATATCGTTGATTTGTCTTGCCACACGACGAAGCTTATCGAGCTCATCTTGGTAATCAACAAGACCCAAGATAAGTGCATGCTGATCATTAAGTTTTGGATCACCTAAGTCATCATCTTTGTAATCAAACTCAACAAGAGTGAATGGAAGCACTTTTCCATCTTCTATTCCAAGCGTACGGGTTAGGGAACCAGTGGCAATATTACGAACTATGACTTCTATTAAGATAACATCAGCTTTTTTATGAAGCATGTGATTATCATCAAGCATTTTCACAAAGTGTGTTTGAACACCTTTTGAATCCAAAAGTTTAAAAAGTTCAGTTGAAATTTTGTTGTTAAGTGCACCTTTTCCAGCCTCACTTGATTTTTTTTCACCATTAAATGCTGTTAAATCATCTTTAAATTCTGAAATCACTAAGTTCTCATCATCAGTTAAGAAAAGTTTTTTTGCTTTTCCTTCATAAAGTAGTTCTCTTTTTTCCATAGCTTGCAGTTATCCTTTTATTATTACTAATGCTTTTAATATATCAACAGCTTCTTTGAGCTGCATATCTTTATTTAACATTTCTGGCGTGATTATATCTTTATTTGCTTTATCATCATCTTTATTATCAGCTTTATCATTATCATCATCAACTTTTTTAAGTTCTTCTTCAAGATGTTTTTTAAGATCTGCTTCTTTGATAGCGAATTCATTTTTCTTTACATTGACACTTCCTGGAAAAACTTCAATATCCGGTTTAACGCCTACAGCTTGAATAGTTCTGCCGCTTGGAAGATAATATCTTGCAATCGTTAATTTTATAGCTTCTTCTTGCGTCACTTGAAGCACTATTTGAACGCTTCCTTTTCCAAAAGTGTTTTCACCTAACAAAATAGCGCGTTTATGGTCTTGAAGTGCACCGCTCACAATTTCACTCGCACTTGCACTTCCTCCGTTGATAAGAACGACTATAGGCACAGATGTGATAGTTGTGCTTGGAGAAGCACTAAAAGTTTTGTTGTCGGATGCATCACGTCCTTTTTGAGAAACTATGTCTCCTTTGTCTACAAATAAATCAGTCAGTCCCACAGCTTGATCTAGTAAGCCGCCTGGATTGTTTCGTAAATCAAGAACAATCCCTTTTGTTGTTTTTTTTCTTTTGTTAATCTCTTTTGACACATCCGCAACAACTTTTTGATCAAAACTTGTCACTCTTATGTAAGTTATGTCATCCCCGATATTTTTTGCATATACAGACTGGATGGAAATGACTCCACGTACTATGTGAATCGGAATAGGTTTATTTTCGCCTTCTCTGACTATAGTTAAATCTATAGGTGTTCCAACTTTACCGCGCATAATTGCAACTGCATCATCTATAGTCATTCCGATTGTGGATTCGTCATTGATTTTTAGAATAATATCTTTTGCTTCTAAGCCAGCCTTATCAGCAGGAGTCCCTTCAATAGGGGCGATAACTGTCAATGCACCGTCTCTGACACCGACAGTGATGCCAAGCCCGCCAAATTCACCTTTAGTTTGCACTTTTAATTTTTTATAGTCTTTTTGTGAGAGATAGTTTGAATGTGCATCAAGATTGCTAAGCATTCCTTCGAGCGCTTTGTCCATTAGCTCTTCTATGCTAAGTTCATCAACATTATATTTTTCAACAATTCCAATCACTTTGGTGAATTTTGCTAGGGCTTGGAGTCTTGTAAGTTCTTTATTCTCATCTGTTTTTATTTCTTCTGCGAATAAGTTGGAGGTGAATACTAAGCTTATTGCTAGAGATATTGAAGCAAATCCAAGTGTGAGATATTTTTTGTTTTTCATAGATATTCCGTATAGGTAATTTTAAGAGATATTATAGTTAAAAGCTGTTTAATTAACAACTTCTAGGCTTTTTGTTGATTACTTTTAGTAAGGGCGTTGAATACTTTTTTATGAAATTCTTTTTCATCTGGAAGATTGAGTGTGGCATCCCGAAGTTTTTCACCCCACATAGGATTTGGAAAGTGACTGTCATTTTCATATCGTGCCATAACATGAATATGTACGCGAGGAAGTATATTAGCAAAAGAAGCCATATTGATTTTCTTAGGGTGGTAATATTGCTTCATTTCATATTCAACAATATCATAAGTTTCCCATAAACGAGAACGTAATTTTTTAGGTACATCTCCGAGTTCTTTATATGGCTCTTTTGTGAAAATTTTAATCCAAGGAATCTCACTCTCTTCTTTTTCAAGATATATTTGGTGATCTTCATAAATTATATGATGCATAAAAATCCTTTTTGACAATTGTAACAGATTTTTAAGAAATTATGCATTTTGGAAGTGTATTTGGCACCGTTATGGTGCCAAATGAGGAGGGGTTAGTCTCTATGTCTGTTTGAGTTGGAACGGTTGCCTTTGTATCCGCCGCCATCACGGCTTCCGCCACCTTCACGGTTTCCACGGTAACCACCTCCGCCGCCAGAACGTTCTCCGGAACCAGAAGGTTTTTTGCCGCGATAACCGCCGCCGCCACCACCGCCACCGCTTCTTCCGCGACCGCCGCGACCACGGTTACCACCACCGCCACGTTGTGCAGCGCGAGCAAGAACAGCATCCATTCTATCAGCGGTGATACCGATAGAGTTAGGTCCTTTTATATCTTGTTGGTCTAAAAGCATAGAGATAAGTTTATAAGCCATTTGCTCTTCATCGATGTCTTCACGAAGTTTATCTAAAACCTTATGTGCCTCATCGTAGATTTTATGCTCTTCAACTTTTTTAACAAGTGAGTCAATTGTTGAAGCTCTTAAGTCATTTTTACTTGGGATATAAGCATGACCCATTGAGGTTCCAACTTTATTTTTGATACGTTGCAACTCTTTAAATTCCAGAGGAGTTAAAAGAGTGATTGCCTTTCCTTTTGTACCGGCACGACCGGTTCTACCGATACGGTGAACATAAGATTCCGGATCAAATGGAATATGGTAGTTGAATACGTGAGAGATATTGTTTACGTGGATACCGCGAGCAGCAACATCTGTAGCTACAAGAACTTTCACCGAGTTTTGTTTGAAACCTTTAATGACAGTTTCTCTTTGACGTTGCTCCATATCTCCATGAAGACCGTTTGCCAGGTACCCGGCATTAGAAAGAACGTTTGAGAGTCTGTCAACTTCAGACTTTGTTCTACAAAATACAACACACTTATCAGTTGTTTCAGCATCCATAAGACGAATGATTGCATCATCTCTTTCAGATTCTTCAATCACATAATAAAGTTGTTCAATATCAGTGTTGGTTGTTTCGCCTTTAGTGATAGAAACAAACTCCGGGTTATCAAGAATTCTAGAAGCCAGAGTCTTAATAGGTTGAGGCATAGTTGCTGAGAAAAGCAGTGTTTGGCGGTTTGTAGGAAGATAAGAGAATATCTCATTGATATCATCCAAAAATCCCATATCAAGCATCTCATCAGCTTCATCCAAAACAACCATGCTTGGCATAAAGTCTTTAAGCATACCACGTTTAAGAATATCTAAAAGACGGCCTGGAGTTGCAACCACCACAGATGCACCGCGGTTGATTAAGTCTAGTTGACGGCTGTATGAGCTTCCACCATACACTGTCACTGTTTTAGCGTTTAAATTTCTACCATATTTGAAAATCTCATCAGACACCTGTGTGGCAAGTTCTCTTGTGGGCGTGATAACTAAAAGTTCAACTTTTCCGTTCATTTTCATATTGTGAAGTGCCGGAAGACCGAATGCGGCTGTTTTACCAGTACCGGTGTGTGCTTGACCAACCATGTCACGTCCAGCCATAACCAGAGGGATGGCTTGTGCCTGAATCGGACTCGGTGTTACAAATCCGGCGAATTTTATACTTCTAAGAAGTTCTTGTTTTAAACCTAAGTCATCAAATGTCAATGTGTTTTCTTTATCCATTTCTGAAATTGTTTCTTGTGCATTTTCTTGCATCATAATCCTTTGTATTAAGGAGATGATACAAGCTCTTTGGCACGCAATCATTGCGGTCTTAAGCACCTTCCCCTTAAATAATGTGCGAATTATAGCTAATTGAACCTAATTATTAATTAAAGGCACGAATGATTTTAATAACTTAAGTTTATAATGTTGCAAATTGACATATATTTAATTTGCATATAATTAATATTGTATAATTATTCAATTTAATTTTTAGGATTTTATGTGCAAATGAATGTGGGTGTGAATATTGATGTATATATGATTCTTTTTATAATGACATTTTTAGTTGTGATTTTTATAACTGCCTTGTACATCAGATTAAAAGAAAAATTTCATTTTTCAATAAACGAAAATAATCAATTACAAGCAAGCTTAGAAGCACTCAAAGAAGATAAAAATGATTCAGATTTACAGCTGGCTGTTTTAAACACACGTTATGAAGAAGAGATTAAGTCTTCAAATGAAAAACTCATAGTGCTTCAAGATGCAAAAGATGAACTCTCTCGTGAATTCAAACTGCTCGCAAATCAGATTTTTGAGGATAAGTCAAAACAGTTCTCCCATACACAAAAAGAGCAGTTAGAGATTTTACTCCAACCGTTCCGAGAACAGATTACAAATTTTTCCAAACAATCAAAAGAGCAGTTCAACACAAGTGCTAAAGACGGACACCTTTTAAAAGATGAGTTGCAGCGTTTAAAAGAGATGAATGCACAATTGAGCAGGGATGCGCTTAATCTGACAAACGCACTTAAGGGCGAAAATAAAACACAAGGGAATTGGGGCGAATTTATTCTAGAGAGAATCTTAGAGGAATCGGGTTTACGTAAAGGGATAGAATATGAGCTTCAAGCCACTTTAAAATCAGGGGAGGGTGAAACATACCGCCCTGATGTGATTTTACACATGCCGCAAAAAAGAGATATAGTGATAGACTCTAAAGTTTCCCTAGTCGCGTATGAGAGATTTATGAGTGAAGAAGATGAAACGTTACGGGCTCAAGGGCTTAAAGAACATTTACAAAGTGTTTCAGGGCATATTAAAGAATTGAGTGCTAAAAATTATGAAAAGCTTGAGGGGATAAACACTCTGGATTATGTGCTTCTTTTTATGCCCATAGAAGGTGCGTTTCATCTAGCTCTTGGTGCAGATGGAGAGTTCTTCAAGCGGGCGTACGACAATAACATCCTAGTGGTTTCACCGTCCACGCTTTTAGTCACACTGCGGACAATCGAGCATATCTGGCGTACACAAAGGCAAGAGGAACATGCGCTTAAAATTGCCGCTGAAGCTGAGGCGATGTATGAAAAGCTTGTATCTTTTGTGGATGAAATGAATAAAGTGGGAACACATCTTCAAAGGGCTCAGGATTCTTTTGACACTTCTATGAACAGACTAAAATCAGGACGTGGGAACATTATAAAAAGAGCGGAAAATATAGTGAGCTTAGGGATAAAACCTAAAAAAGCGCTAAGTATAGAAAGTGAGGAGTAGTTAGGATTATGAAAAAACGTTTTATTCGCATTATCGCGATTGTTCTTGCAGTTATGTTTTTGGGTTTTAGCTTTTTCAGTTTTTTAAACGAGGAAGAGAGGGCAGTGGATAAAGGTCTGATTCCAAAAAGAATAACTATTAAACCGGTTAAAGAGATAGATACGGTCGAAATACTTCAAAATCCAGTTTTGGAAGTTTCTGGGGAAGAATTGTTTCAAGTTGAAGAAATCCCTGAAGCCGCAGTTGTATCCGACAAAGAAAAAGATGAAATCTTAAGAGATAAAATTTTTGAACAATTAGAAATGAAAATGCACTTTGTTTACAATAAATGTAAAAAGATAAACACCCAAAAAGGGATTGTCCGTATGCTCAATGAAACACAGTATGCAGATGTTTTTTTATCTGATTTTCATGGAAACACATTCTATGGCTCCAATGACAAAGAAGATATAAACGCAAGAACAATCATCTTAGAAGAGATTCAAAAGGTCCGAAAATATGGTGGCGGTTTTATTGTCAGTGAGGTTGATCATCGGGGAACAAAGCGCTATATACTCCTTAAAGACTTAGAGTTGAATGACTTGTTTCTTGGTGTGGACATCTATTCAAAAGCCTTTTAATCACTTTTAGCTATGATACAAAAATGATAATACAAACCCAATACTCTTATGAAAAAACCTGGTCAGACACGAATGAGAAAGATCTGCTTCGCATGATAGAAGAAGAGATAGGAGATGCTGATCCAAAAGGGACCCTGTCTTATGTTAAAGAGGCTATCAAGGGTGGAAAAACTATAACTGTGGGCAGTTGCAGATTTAAATTAAAAGGATAAATGCATGGATAAAGAATTATTAACTAAAGAGTTAGAAGAGGTGAGCCATTTTTACAATATAGTGATTGAGTTTTTCACCAATTATTCATTTCAGATCATCGGTGCTTTAATAATCCTTATTATAGGTGTTGTGGCTTCTAAATATATTCAAAAATTTGTTTTAAAAATATTACTTTCTAATAAAATAGATGAAACTTTAAGCGGTTTTATCTCTAATTTTGTACGTGTGTTGGTTGTTCTGATGATGGCTGTTTTAGCGCTTGGAAAGCTTGGAATATCAATAGCCCCGTTTATCGCAGCTATAGGTGCACTTTCCTTGACTGCGGGTTTAGCATTGCAAGGAAGTGTTGCAAACTTTGCAGCCGGAGTGATACTCGTCATCACAAAGCCTTTTAAAATCGGGGATACATTGACCGTGCATGATGTCTATGGTGAAGTCGAGGCGATAAAACTTTCATACAGTGTGCTCAAAAATGAAGACGGTGAAGAGATAACCATTCCCAACAAGTATATGATCGGTGATGTCTTGGTGAACTCTTTTTCATACCGCGTGGTTGAGGGAAGTGTCGGGATCGCTTATGACAGTGATGTTGCTAAAGCGATAGAAGCAATCAAAAGCATCATAAACGCTCAAAAAGATGTGAGCACAGAGAATGCACCGATAGTGGGAATTGAAAAATTCAATGACAGTTCTATTGATATCGCATACAGATACTGGGTGCCTACAAAAAGTTTTTTTAAGACGCAGTATGAAGTGAATCTAGACGTTTTACAAAGTCTAAATCAAGCAGCAATCACAATACCTTTTCCTCAAAGAGAAATCACAGTTTTAGGAGATACAAATGTTTCAAAGTAACGATATAGCAAAATTACTACTTCGGCTTTTAGTCGGGATAATGATGTTGTTCCATGGAATGGATAAAATCATAAATGGAATCAGTGGTATAAAAAAATTAACAGTTGCTATGGGTTTACCGGAGTTTATAGCGTATGGTGTGTATATCGGTGAAGTTCTTGTGCCGATATTTATTATCTTAGGGCTTTATGCAAGAGTGGCTTCTGTATTTTTAGGGATTAACATGCTAATGGCGATTTTTTTAGCGTACAGCGGTTCGATTTTCACCTTAAGTAAACATGGAGCTCCGCTTATAGAGCTGCCATTATTTTACTTTGTGCTTTCTATTGCAATTTTTTTACTCGGAAGTGGAAAATACGCAGTCAATTCTAAATAATTTTTAGCCTACTGGTTACGGATGCTTAACTTTGATAGTGGAGTTAAGACTCCATCCTATAAGAGCCATTAAGGCTGCAACCACCAAAGCATGCGAAATAGCATAGGCATGAGAAAGATAGACCAGCCAGAGTAAAATCGCACCTAGGGGAGTCGGCACTCCGGTGAAATACTTGTCCACTTCACCTGCATCCGTGTTGATGTTGAAATGAATAAGTCTTCGTAATCCCGATATAACATAATAGATACTTACGATAGAAGCAAGAATAAGCCAAACTCCGGAGAGTGAAGTGGAGTACACAGCTTGAAAAATTAAAAACACAGGAACAAGCACAAAGCTTAAAAAGTCTGCAAAACTGTCAAGCTGCACGCCAAATTCATTTGACAGATTATACTTTCTGGCAATCTTTCCATCAAAAATATCAAAAGCCCCTCCAACCCACGCAAGGATCACAGCTAAGAAAAAATTGTTTTGAGTGATGAAGTATGTGGCTAGGAGCCCTGCTGTGATATTCACCATGGTGAAAAGGTTTGCCAGATTGAAATGTGATGAAGGTGACCATAAAAATTTCATTTGTTTCCTTTAAAAATGCCCTTTAATATAAGATTGTAATTATATCTCAAAAGTTAAAGATTAGCTATATTTCAATATAATGGCGCATAATGAAAAAAATTGTTATATCGTTATTATTGTTTTCTTTTGCTTTTATATTGGTGCATGATTATGTGATTTGCGAGAATCATTTAGAAACGCCATACACTCAAGTGGAAAATTCATCCCTCAATGCAGACACTGAAGTGTTTTCAGATTTACATGAAAGCATACACAGTCTTATTATGCACAATATGAATGCAATCACTCTTGTTGATGTGGAGTCTGTATATCAAAAAGAATTAGAGATAAAAGATTTTTTTATATCCCAGATTGTTTCTGTTCTTCAGCGTCCCCCTCTGATTTAAACCTCTTTTCTTTAATACATTAAAAAAAAATATAAAAAAGGTTAACCATGGAATTAAAAATATTTTTTGCACTCAGCATTACGTTGAGCTTACAAGCCTATGATCTAAGAGAGATTGTAAACTCTTTACATACAAGTGAAAAAGCAAAAGAAATCAAGGAAAAAAGTTATGCAGATATCGCTTCTGCTGCATTAAACACAGCCTATGAGTCTCCAGAATTCGGAGTGGGTTTAACTGAAGTGAGATTGGATGACGGATCTGATAAAGGCTTGGAATACAGTATGGGTGTTTCACAAAATATTGCCCAGCCATTTTCTCACAAGAGTAAAAAGAGAGCCGCTTTGGCAATGACAAACTCCATAAAACAAGAAGCAAAACATACATTTCATATTTTTGTATTAGACACAGTGTCTTTGTATCATGATGTGTGTATAGCAAAAGAATTAAAAGAAGAAGCAAAGGTCTTGTATGAAGATCAGGTGAAAATGTTTGGGCAGGTGCAAAGCTCTTATGATTTGGGTGAAGTGTCAAAAAAATCACTCTTGTTGAATAAATTGGAATTAATGAAACTCGAGCAAAAGACAAGTGCCTATAAAAGAGCCTATGAAATCGATTTACACTCTTTGCAATCTCAAGTTGACAGTTTAGAAATAAAAGAAGTGTC
>JACNLH010000127.1 GCA_014381585.1 Candidatus Sulfurimonas ponti | reverse complement strand
CGCTTCAACCCTGGAAATATCGGTGAAAAAAGTAGAATTAAAGAGATAGTCAAAGCCTGTCAGCAAAGAAATATTCCTATTCGTATCGGTGTGAATGCCGGTTCGCTTGAAAAAGAGTTTGAAAACAAGTATGGTCAAACTGCTGAAGGTATGGTGGCTTCAGCAGAATACAATATCAAATACCTTGAAGACTTAGGTTTTGATGATATAAAAATCTCACTCAAAGCAAGTGATGTGCAAAGAACTGTTGATGCGTACAGAATGTTGCGTCCAAAAAATAGCTATCCATTCCACCTAGGAGTCACAGAAGCCGGCACACTTTTTCATGCAACAGTGAAGAGTTCTATCGGGCTTGGCGCACTTTTACTCGATGGAATCGGCGACACTATGCGAGTTTCAATCACCGGTGAACTAGAAGAAGAGATAAACGTGGCACGTGCTATTTTAAAAGACTCCGGAGCTATGCCAGATGGTCTTAATATCATCTCTTGTCCCACCTGTGGACGTATTGAAGCTGACCTAGTAACAGCAGTCGCAGAGATCGAAAAAAGAACTGCCCATATCAAAACACCTCTAAATGTTTCCGTGATGGGTTGCGTGGTGAATGCCATCGGTGAAGCAGCCCATGCTGATGTTGCAATCGCTTATGGAAAAGGAAAAGGTCTTGTTATGGTTAAAGGTGAAGTGGTTGCCAACCTTGATGAAAGTGAACTGGTTGAGCGCTTCATAGCAGAAGTTGAAGAGATGGCCTCAAAGGCAAATTAATCACGATTTAAAGTGCCTGCTCCTTCGTACTTTTCATAATGTTTATCTGAATTGTATTTATAACCTTTATAAAACTTCTTTGCAATCCTATCGATAAGTTTATCGCTCATCCCATTTAAAAAAGCATATCCGGTATTGTCATCATTATGATGCTTTTCGTGGTGTTTCATAGATAATAAAAGACCAATACTTTGTAAAAGTTTAACAAATTTTGATTTAGAATTATGACAAAGATAATGTGAAACCTCGGCAACTGAAGATAAAATTCCAACTAAAATCATCCCAGATAAAACAATATGATTAATCTCTGTAAAAGAGACTATTAAGACCATTGTCAGATAAGGTATAAGCCAAAACTTTGTGCCGGATTCATCAAAATAAACAAGAAAAATATTCTTGTCTTTATATCTTTGTGTGTTATGGTGAAGATGAAAACTTGATACGAAGGGCCCATAAAAAGAATTGTAAGAATCGTTGTTATCCATATATAAATGAACCAAGCCATTTATAAAATCTGCAATAAAATAACTTATAAAAACAATAGGAACAATCCACAGATATGGCACAGATAATGTAAACAAAATATACAATAAAACAAGTTCTAAACTAACATTTATAATGGAGACAACTTTATATGTAAGTTGATAATATTTATTGCTATGAAACTTAAGCATAGCCTCATTGAATTCTTTTTGTTTTAATGCTAACATGGTGCATTTTACAATAGTTTCTATTATTTTAAATCATTTATGATAAAATCAAAAAAAAGAAAAGGGATTTCTTTGCAAGACAACTTATACAATCTGGCCTTTGAACGTTCCATTTTAAGTTCTATCGTTTTTGAACCTCAACAGTTTGATGAATTAAGCTCAGCACTTAAAAAAGATGACTTTTATCTCCCGGCGCATCAAGATATTTTCACTGCCATGACAGGGCTTATGCAAAGAGATGAACCTATTGATGAAGAGTTTATAAAAAAAGAGCTCATAAAAATCAAAAAATTTGATGAGCAGGTTATGCTCGAGATTCTTTCAGCCAATCCAATCTCAAACACTAAAGCTTATGTAAATGAGATAAAAGACAAATCTCTCAAGCGCCATCTTTTAACACTTACAACTGAGATAAAAAGAGTGACCGTGGAAGAGGAACTTCCATCTGCAGAAGTTATTGATATAGTTGAGAAAAAGCTTTACGAGATAACTCAAGACAATCAGACAAGCGACTTTAAAGATTCGCCGCAAATGACCTTTGACACTATGGAGTACATCAAAGAGATGAAAGCCAGAGGAAACTCTGTGCTTGTTGGTGTTGACACCGGTTTTCACGAACTCAACCGTATGACCACCGGTTTTGGTAAAGGTGATTTAGTTATTATAGCCGCTCGGCCTGCTATGGGTAAAACTTCTTTTATACTAAATACGGTGAACTCACTCATCAACCAGGGAAAAGGCGTAGCTTTCTTTTCACTGGAGATGCCGGCTGAGCAGTTAATGCTTCGGCTTCTTTCTGTGCAAACCTCTATTCCGCTGCAACAACTCCGTCTGGGAGATATGAATGATGATCAATGGGCTTCGCTTCATGGTGCGATTGACAACATGAACTCTGCGAAACTTTATGTTGATGATCAGGGAAGCATAAACATCAACCAGCTTCGTTCAAAGCTTAGAAAACTGAAAAATCAACATCCTGAGATTGAAATAGCCGTAATTGATTATCTTCAAATTATGCAAGGTGTGGGTTCTCAAGACAGACATCTTCAAGTATCTGAAATCTCCCGTGGTCTAAAAATGCTCGCACGAGAGCTTGAGATGCCCGTAGTCGCACTTTCTCAGCTAAACCGTGGTCTAGAGTCTAGAAATGACAAACGTCCTATGCTAAGCGATATCCGTGAGTCTGGTTCTATTGAGCAGGATGCTGATATCATCCTTTTTGTATACCGTGATGATGTCTATCTTTATAAAGAAGAAAAAGAGCGTGAGAAAGCTGCAAAAGCAGAAGGCAAAGAGTTTATTTCTGAGTATATAGAAAAAGAAGAAGAAGATGCTGAGATTATCATAGGAAAACAAAGGAATGGTCCAACCGGACATGTTAAACTTGTTTTTCAGAAAAAACTCACCCGCTTTGTTGATGCTCCAAAATTTGCTGCAGGGGTTGAGACTGTGTATGAAAATGTAGACACCCGATCTGCAAATATCGATATGGGAGAGAGCTCCGTTTCGATGCCCTCCATCTAAATAGTTTGGCTAATGCTTTTAGAAAAAATCTCCCTTTTTGATACAAAAAGAGACTTTTTTCTATTTCTTTTTCTCTGTATTTTTATCGCCTCCTATTCTCTTTTAATAGAATACAATAACTACAAAAATATGACACGCTTTGATTCACAACTTATAGAGGCTACGGTGCTCAAACAGTATGAAAAAACAAAGCTGACTAAAAAAGGAAGAACTAAAAGCTATCAGGTGCTAAAACTGAAATCAGATAGGGGCTTTAGCTTTTACACCATTGCAAAAAAATCATTTCCAAGCACCAAGGGTAAAAAAGTAAAACTTGAAATATTTTTCAAAGATATCACTTTTTATGAGTACATGACAGGCTTTTTTGTCTTTTCTAAGGTTCTTCATATATATAATAATCCTACATTGAAAGAAAATCTCAATTCCACTATTTCAAATACGCATGAAAATAAAGATATAGCCAATATTTATAAAGCGCTCTACACTGCTTCACCATTGAATCCAGAGCTGCAACTCAGTTTTTCCCAACTTGGAATATCACATCTTTTTGCAATAAGCGGTTTTCACTTAGGAGTGCTCTCCACCTTGCTCTTTTTCTTATTTAAAACACCCTATACATTTTTTCAAAACAGATACTTTCCATACAGAAGTTACAAACTTGATTCTTTTTCTGTCATCGCCACTTTATTATTCTTCTACTTACTTTTTTTAGACACCCCTGCATCCCTGCTGCGAGCGTACGTAATGCTTCTCATTGGCTTTATACTCTATGATAGGCACTATAAAATACTTTCTATGTGGACTCTGTTTTTAACTGTGGCACTCTTACTTAGTTTTGCACCGAGACTGCTATTTTCACTTGGATTTTGGCTTAGTGTCTGGGGAGTGTTTTATATATTCTTATTTTTGATACATTTTAAAAACCTAAATAAAGTTTGGCAATTCATTTTAGTACCGTTTTGGGTCTACCTTATGATGCTTCCGCTTTCTCTTTATGTATTTGGGAATTTTAGTTTATATCATCCTTTATCTATAGTCTGGACAAGTATTTTCACTATCTTTTATCCCTTAAGTATTGTTTTACATCTGCTAGGTTTTGCTGATGTATTGGATAATTATCTAATCTGGATTTTAAATTTAAATACAGATGGAGTGATACTAAAAATATCTTCTACTCTTATAGTGTCATTTATCGCACTGTCATTTTTAAGTATTTGGAAAAAATATTTTGCTTATCTACTCTTGCTCTTTGCTCTGTTGATTTTTATATACGCTGTCTATAATGTAACATAGCTTTAGTCCATAGATGAAAATAATCCAAGACACATATATCCATAAAAATAAAAACATCAAAATTGAGAATGAACCATACATCGTTGTATAGGACTTGTTAAAAAACACATAATATATAAATGCGTTTTTAGAGATACTGAACACTATAGCGATAATAAAAGAACTAATCATCGAAGCTCTTGGATTTATTTTTGCATTGGGACCGATTTGGAAGATTAAAAAAAACAAGCCCCAGATTATTATATACGGAACCAAAGGCAAGATATTCAAGCCTGCCGTATACTCATGGTTTGAGACTAAAGTCGCAACATACCCTGTGATGTAAAAAGAAATACCAAGTGCGATGGGCGTGAGTGTCAACATCGTCCAGTACGTAGTAACAGACTCCCAAAGAGTTCGTCCAGGGGCATGAAAAATCTTATTTGCGATATACTCAAAGTTTTTAAAAAACAATAATGAAGCCACTAAAATCATAGCTAAACCGATAATCCCCATCTTCGCAGAATTTTGTAAAAAACCATCAATATGACCCATAATAGCTTCAGAGTTCACCGGCATAAGATTAGAAAATATAAAAGTTTTAATAGTCTCATAATGTTCTGCAAAACTCGGCAGTGATGTAAGCAAGGTAAGCATTATTAAAAGAAGCGGGATAATGGTGAATATCGTATAAAACGAAAGTGATGCAGCATAAAGAGTAAGCTCTTTGTCTATAAAAGACTGAATAAAAAGCATAATATGGTGAAATAAATGCTTAATATTTTTCTTATTTATCAGCTGCTGTATTTTCAAAGCAAAGACCTAATCTAAGCCCATTTTTGCAGGATTCAAAATATTGTTAGGGTCAAATGCTTTTTTAATCGATTTAAAAAGATTCATCTCTTCTTCTGTAAAAGCCATTCTCATATAAGGTGCTTTTGCGAGTCCGATACCATGTTCACCGGATAAGGTTCCGCCTAAATCCACAGTCGCTTGAAAAACTTCTTCAATAGCCTGATACGCAATCTTCACCTGCTCAGGGTCTTTGCCATCCACCATTACATTTGTATGAACATTTCCATCGCCGGTGTGACCAAAACAAGGGATATTGATTTTATACTTATCTGCAATCGCGTAAAATCTCTCTAATAGCTCAGGTAAAACCGCACGAGGCACAGTCACATCTTCATTAAGTTTTTTGCTTCCATACACTGTTATAGACTGAGATGCATTTCTGCGTGCAAACCAAATATCAGCCGCCTCTTTAGTATTTTGTGCAATCTTAAATTCACTGCAACCGTTCTCTTTAAAAACTTTCTCTATTTGAGCAAGTTGAAAATCCAAATCATCTTCAAGGTTTCCATCAACATCAGTTACAAGCAATGCTCCCGCATCAACAGGAAGTCCCTTTTTAAAAGTTTTCTCCACTGCACGAATAGTTAAGTTATCTAAAAACTCCATCGCAACCGGTGTGATTCCACTTGCCATTGTTTTATATACAGCTTCCATCGCTTCATTCACGGTTGGAAAAATTCCCATCGCTGTTTTAGTCATTTTAGGTTTTGGGATGAGCCTTAAGGTGATTTCACTTAAAACTGCTAAAGTCCCCTCAGATGCTATTAAAATACCGCTAATATTATAACCTGCCACATCTTTAATCGTTCTCTTTCCGGCTTTGATAATATCGCCATTTGGAAGCACTGCCCTGGTTGCCATAACGTAATCTTTTGTGATTCCATACTTTGCAGCACGCATACCGCCGGCATTTTCACTTACATTTCCGCCAATTGTGGAGTACTCTTGACTTGCCGGATCTGGCGGGTAAAATAAGCCCACTTCTTCCACTGCACGTTGCAAGTCCATATTTATCACACCCGGCTGAACAATCGCAACCATATTTTTCATATCGATTTCAAGGATTTTATTCATATGCTTTTCAAAACCAAGAACAATACCGCCAGAACTTGGTAATGCACCACCGGTGAAACCGCTTCCGGCTCCACGGGGAACTATAACTATTTTGTGTTCATTACAATATTTTAAAATTGCAGAGATATCTTCTTCACTTCTAGGAAAAACAACAGCATCCGGTTCAAAATGCTCACGCGTTGCATCATACGAGTACGCTATTAAATGCGCTTTGTCGCTATAAACGTTTTCTTCACCGACTATTAAAATAAATTCTTGTAAATGCTTTTGATCGACCATGAGCTTTCTCCTTCTTCTGTTATATCTGATTTCATTGAACAAATTTTTTGAATCTCTTTGTTGCCAGGGTTGTTATCGATAAGCAACTTACAGTAATGCGGCTCATACTCTTTAAGCTCATCACTACCGTCTCCGAACCATGCTGCGTCAATCTCATTGATTCTGCTATAAAATGGAAGTTTCACCTCTGTTTGCTTGAGAGGGGCATCACTGATGTTAATCACCTTCATGCTTTGAGCATCAACTGTAAAAAGTTTTTGATTTATGTAAAAAAACACCAAGCCCACGGAAGTGGCATTGCTCATATCATGAAAATCCTGCTTTAAAGGTGTAGGGTGTCCGTTGAATGATAAAATAGCTGTAAAGATATCCGGATGCACCCAATGCACGGCAGATGTCGCCTTTGTGATTCTGTAATAGATTTCTTCATTGGGAGCGATAAGTAAAGCTCGGGAATATCCATAAGCTAAGATTGCGATATCTCCAACTTCCACACTCCAATTGCCTGTTGGAAGGGAGTTTTGATTAAGGGTGTTAAATTCCTTCATTCTTAAAGTGGCGACACCCGTTTTTTCATTATAGTCAATAACTTCAAGAGTTTTTAAAATCGTACTTGTTCTTTGAGATAACCTATGCACTAAAAAGCCGCTCACTCCAACATTCACTTTATTCACTTTCACTGTTACAACATTGTTAACATGATCCACACTCAATATCGGGGTTTTAATAACCCCCGCAAATACACTCAATGTAAAAATAAAAAATAGGGTAAAAAGTTTAATCAAAATCTGTCCTGTATCTTATAAATTTAATATGTGATTATAGCAAACAAACCTCAGACTAAGGCAAATTTTGATAGAGTTTTTAAATTATTTTATTTTAGGTTAAAATTTATGCTTCGACTTTTTCTATTTTTGTCACTTTTGACTTCACTTTATTCCTCTACAGTTGAAGACTTTCGCTGGAAAGAGGGTGTCACCTATTCAGATTTTTTACAAGCTGAAAAACTGCCAAGAAAACCTTTACTTGACAACCTTGATGTTGATGACAGAAGACTTGTTGAAGAGATTCGGGCCGGTGTGCATTGTAACTACCTAAAAGATTCCAAGGGCGAAATCGAACAAGTTTTAATCCCTCTTAATGATGAACTCCAAATCCATATTTATAAAGTTAAAGATTCTTATGCCTTTGAAGCAATTCCTATCGTAAGTGAGACAAGAACAGACGCATTTACATTAAAAATAGAGTCAAACCCTTCTATTGATATCAAATCAGAAACCGGATCTATCAATCTTGTTTCAATCTTTTTAACAAGTTTTGGAACTTCACTTGACTTCACCGCTCTTAGAAAAGGCGATGATTTGGTGATGATTTATGAGCAAAAATATCGTTCTGGCAAGCCATTTTCCATGCCGACTCTTAAAGCGGCAATGATTGAGACAAACAATAGACCTCATTATATTTATCTCAATGATGATGATCGCTATTATGATGAAAAAGGCTCACAGGTTGAAAGTTTTTTACTCGCACGTCCGGTGAAACATGCAAGGATCTCTTCAAGATTTTCTAAAAGAAGATTCCACCCTGTTTTGAAAAAATGGAAAGCCCACTTAGGAATGGATTACGCAGCCCGCCGTGGAACTCCGGTTGTATCTGCAGGCAGCGGAACTGTAATCTATGCAGCAAGAATGGGAAGCTACGGTAAACTTATAAAAATACGCCACAAAGATGGTTATGAAACAAGGTATGCACACCTTAAATCTTATAGAAACGGAATACGACAAGGCAAACGTGTTAAAAAAGGGCAAACAATAGGCTATGTAGGAACAACAGGACGTTCCACCGGACCACATCTTCACTTTGAGCTCAGAAAGAACGGACGCGCTATCAATCCTGCAAAACGCGTGCAACTCACAACGAAAAAACTCAAAAACAAAGAAAAGAAAGCTTTTGACAAACTCTCAAATAATTACAATGAAAGTATAGCCTTACACCTAAAAAATCAAACAAAATACGTCAAACAAAAAAAGATAGATAAATCATGTTATTTTAATAATTGCACCACCAAGAAAAAGTATGTCCTTAATTAAAATAGATTCTATCAGTGAACTGCAAGATCCCAAGTTTATCAAACCCATACAGATCAACTACACCCTCCAAGATCAAAAAAGAACTTGGGAAGCAGTCATCGCTCATGATAATGTTGCAGTTTTACTATGGCATGAAGAAAAACGCTCCTTCATTTTAGTCAAACAGTTCCGTCCGCCTGTTTTCAACTCCAACAAAACCGATGGCATGATGTATGAACTTTGTGCGGGTTTAGTGGACAAAGACCTCAGCAATATTCAAATAGCTCAAGAAGAAGTCCTGGAAGAATGCGGTTACGATGTGCCTTTAGAAAATATTCAGATTGTTACTAAATTTTACACAAGTGTCGGCATCTCCGGCACACAGCAAACACTTTACTATGCTGTATGCAATGATAGCATGCAGGCGAATGAAGGTGGTGGATTAACTGAAGAGAATATTGAAGTGGTGTATCTTCCTATCGGTGAAGCAAAAGCATTTATGCTTGATGACACTTACCAAAAAACACCTGGTTTACTTATGGCTTTTTACTGGTTTTTTGACAACGTTGAAGTTTAGCTTTTAACCAAACTCTATAGGATCCATATCTATTTCCGCAAGAGAAACTTTTGTGGCTTTTACAGCTTTTATCAAGTCCGTACTTTTATCCGAACGGAGTAAAATCTCAAATCTGTACTTATTAGCAACTCGCTCTATTGCACACTTCCCAAATCCAACTATCTCTATGTTTGGCATCATTAACAAGCGTTCATGCATCTTATGCATCTCTTCTTGCGCCTTTACACCATTCTTATGAGAAAATAACACACGGCATAGTTTTTTAAATGGAGGATACAAACCTTCTCTGAAAAACTTCTCTTCTTCTAAAAAACTCTCATAGTTGTCTATATAAGCAGAGAAAAAATCTTCATTGAAGCTCTGCACTAAAACTTTTGCGTTTTTAGCTCGTCCACTACGCCCGGCAACTTGAATCAAAGAAGACAGTGCTTTTTCTCTTGCCCTATAATCACTCATATTCAACATATTATCCATACCAAGAACAACTGCCAATGTCACACCGTGGTAATCATGCCCTTTACTTAACATCTGTGTTCCAACCAGGATATCTGTTTCGTTGTCATTGAATCTTTTGAGTGCTTTTTTGAGTTTAGCCTGCGTCGTAATAATGTCTCTGTCGAATTGTTCCACTTTTGCATCTGGAAACTCTTCACTTATATTTTTAACAGCCTCTGCAGTTCCAAGACGTGAGCTTGTTAAATTACCACTTCCGCATTCACAACACACTTGTGGAATCGCTTGTGCAAAGTTACAATAATGACACTTCATAGAACGGGTGCGTTGGTGAATACTCATCCCAATGCTGCAAAATGTACACTCATAAGTATGTCCGCAATCTCCGCAGATAAGATACTTAAAATTCGCTCTGGTTGGAAGGAATACAATGGATTGCTCTTTTGCTTTTGTGGTTGCATCAATGGCACTCATAACAAGAGGAGATAAACTCTCCGCACTTTTTTCATATACAAACTCTTTTTGCGATGAAAAGTGTCCACCTTTGAGTCTCGCATAAGGAAACTTTACATACGAACTTAAACTTGGAGTTGCTGAACCTAAAACAACGGGAATATCATACAGCTTCCCCATATATATTGCAATATCACGAGCATTATACCTCGGACGTGAAGATGATTTATAACTGTCATCATGTTCTTCATCCACAACTATTAAGCCAAGCTTTTTTATAGGTAAAAATAAAGCAGAACGGGGACCTGCAATGATATATGCTTCACCGCTTCGTATCTTAGCCATTGCCTTTTTCTTTTGCAGTGGAGTGAGTTTAGAGTGCCACATAACAACTGCCGCACCGAAATGCTCCTCTAGACGCAAACCCATTTGAGGGGTCAAGGAGATTTCGGGCATAAGAAAAACAGACCTTTTTCCTTCTTGGAGTTTCTCCTCAAAAAGTTTCATATACACTTCTGTTTTTCCACTCCCTGTATCACCGAACAAAAGTGAGGTTTGATTTTGCTTTAAAAATAAAAGCGCTTTTTCTTGTTTAGATGACAACTCAATCTCATTCTCAAGTTTAATCTCGTTCCCAAGTTCCACTTGGGAATGCATACTGATATCTGAATTCCCAAGCAAAGCATGGGAACTGCTAAAAGGAAGCATCAAAGCAAAAGCATCCCCTAAAGAACACATATAATAAGTTGAAATAAATTTAGCAAGTTGTATTTGTTTTGGTGAATGATATAAATCACTGACTTCACCAATATCAGTAGTCTCAAAGTCAGGTTTTTCAGACTCTTGAACTATCACACCGCGAAGTTCCCGTTTATTTAAAAGCACCTCGACAATAGAACCAATTTTTATTTTTAGGTCTGAAGAGTAAGTTAATGGTTCTAGCGGTGAAGATAGTAGAGATATTTTATAGTAGTTCAA
>JACNLH010000080.1 GCA_014381585.1 Candidatus Sulfurimonas ponti | reverse complement strand
ATAATGTAATCATTATGAATACATTAACTTATAGTATAATTACTGTGATAAGGGGTCGTGATAATGCTGGGTGAACTCATAAATCGTATCGGTGCTAAAACTGTCTATCTGACTCTTGCTTATTATGAAGCTGTGCTGTTTACATCTTTATGTGTTTTAAATATCTTAAGCCCCCGTAGCTACAACTCGCAGATCCGCGCTCACTTGATTAGTCAGTTTTATCAGACTTCTGTTAAAGTGATTCCTCATTTTATGCTGATGGCTGCAATATTCGGTTCTGTTGTTGTCGGTCTTCTTATAGTGATAGCAGCAGATTTCAGTCTGCAGGTACAGGTGGGCGCCCTCATCGTGACTTTTGTGATAAATGAACTTGCACCTTTGTTGACTGCATTTTTCATTGCATACCGTTTTTCAGCCTTTATTCATAAACAAGCATCTTCTTTACATTTAGATGATGAAATTCAAGCACTGCACAATCTCATTATTCCTAGAATTCTAAGCACCTCTCTTAGCACAATGACATTATCTATACTCTTTTCAATCATTATGATTGTGAGCGGCTATTTATCTGTATTTTTCATTATGGGTATGGATCTGCATACATATAAGTATTTGATTTTTTCTTCACTCAATGTTCACAATATCTTTATTCTTTTAGGCAAAAGTGCTCTTTTTGGATTTATCGCAGCAACTGTGCCGCTCTATAAAGGATTACACATTTTAAAACCAAAACACAAGACATCCAAGGTCTTTGTTATTTTATTTTTTATAGAATTTTTATCATTATTTATACAAAAGGCCATAGATGCAATATAATAAAATGAACTTCACTGTCGGTCTCTTTATGCTCAGTCTTCTTTTACTCCTTTTGGCCTTTATATTTTTCTTGTTGGAAGAAAAAGGAACTTTTGAAAAACGTTATAACTACCACTTCACCACGCAAAGTGCTGAATCATTCAGTGTCGGGATGCCCTTGAAGTTTTCAGGTTTTAAAATCGGTGTTATAGATGATATCTCTCTTCTTGAAGACGGTTCTGTGCTTATCACATTTTCAGTCAGAAAAACAAATGCGAAATGGTTAAGTCAAGGGAGTGTTTTACTGCTCATCAAACCGCTTTTAGGCGCAGCGCATATTAATCTTTACTCAGCATTAGACTCCCCGCCTCTGCAAGACGGTGAAGCCATCCCTATACATATAAGTGATAACATAAATGATTTAATCGTGAAGCTGCAGCCTGTTGTGAGTAAATCTCTCAATGTGCTCAACAGTGTGGATAAAATAACCACAGACCTGGCAGATGAAAATTCAAATCTAAAACAAATTCTTAAAAATTTAAATATTTTCAGCGAGAGACTAGCCAATGACAAATCACTTTTAACAAGTGTGACCGGAGATAAAACTTCCACTCAAAATGTTATCAAATCTTTAAATGAAACCACACTCATCTTAAAAGATGTCAAAAAAATAACTTCTGATATCAGTGAAATCACGAAAACTCTCAAGCAAGATATTATAAATCCCAGCTCTTCGACCATCAAAGAGATGCATATAATCATGAAAGATATTAAAAACAAGCTTCAAACTCTTGATGCAACCGTTAAAGCTGTTGGCGGCTACGATAAAGATTTAGTGGAGTTGAAAAAGCAAATAAGCACCGGATTGCAAAAATCAAATCAGATAATGGATAAAGTGGATGCGATCATGCAAAATGAAAACAATTCCAAAGTGGAGTTACCATGATGAAATATATTTTACTCTTAAGCCTCATACTCTTAAGCGGATGCTCACTTAAAACCGCCCCTAACCAATGGCAATACAAAAGTGCAAATGCTTTTAGCTCTTATACAAAGAATTTTTTGAGCGATAATCAGATTTTGGCAGAGAATGATTTAAACAGAGCGATAGAACACGCTAAAAAAAGTGCAGACCTGACACAGCTGGCCACAATATATCTAGGCGAATGTGCTTTGAATATTTCTGTCGGTATAGATGACACCTGTGACAAGTATAAAAATATACAAGAACTTATGCATAATAAAGAGTTGGATGCTTATCACTCTTTATTGAACAAATCCCTTGCAAAAAGCGACATACAACACTTACCTCAACAGTATCAAGAGTTTGCGCTAGCCTTGCTTGATAAGAACTTCAGTAAGGCTGATAAGCATATTCTTAGCATCACAAAAGAGACTTCCCGCTTGCTATGTGCTTCTCTTATAAAAAATAGTTTAGAAAAAAACACCAAAAAAAGCATCATTGAAACTGCCTCCTATAATGGATACAAAAAGGCTGTCTTATTTTGGCTCAAAGAAACTCTTAAGGACGCGAGCAGCCCGCATGAGATGGAAAATATTGAGAAAAAGATATCAATTTTAGAATCCGAGTTATAAGAAAAACTTCTACAATGCTACTCACATTATTGTGATAAATAACATGTAACATATAAGAACATTTTTATATTTAATTCTATTAAAATATAGTAATTAAGTTATGCTGAAGTTTTTAAGTAGTATAAATTAACAGGGTTAAATATAATATTAATTTATAATATAAAAATAAAGTTATGCTTTCACTGTATAACTTCCTCTTAATTATCTTTTAGTGGATGTTTACCTGTAATTTAGATGCTTGATGAGTTTTTAAAATTATAATCTCTTATCTAGAGAAGGAGGAAGTGTGAAAAAAATGACTACACTTCAAAAAATCGCAATATTGACATTTTTAATTGCAATTGGTTTTTTTGTATACTTGATAATCGCTGCTAAGGCCTTTTCATACCTTTCAAAGGATCCCAAAGCCTGTATCAACTGTCATGTTATGAATACACAATATGCGACTTGGCAACATAGTTCCCATGCCGAGCGTGCCACATGCGTAGAGTGCCATTTACCCACCGACGGTTTTATCGATAAGTATATGGCAAAAGCTAAAGATGGATTCAACCATACTCTTGCTTTTACATTAAACACTTATGATCATGCAATGAGAATAAGTGAAGACGGTGCAAGAAGAGTGCAAAAAAACTGTATCTCTTGTCATAAAAGTGTAACGTCTGTCATTGGATCCAATGCAGATAAATATCACAATTTTGATGAAGAATACGTAGAGAATGGAAGAAAATGTTGGTCTTGTCACAAACAAGTGCCTCACGGAACGGTTAGAGGTCTAACTACAACTCCGTATAACATAGGTGTACAAGAAGTTAAATAAAGTAAAAGGAAGAAAAAATGAAGTACAAATTATTGCTTATAGGTTCTTTAATTGCAATCGGTGTCATTTCACTGCTTGCGAGCAGCGTGAATGAAAAAGAAAAAGAAAGAATCGCTATAAATGAAAGACCTCTTGTTGCAGAGGAAATTAAACACAAAAGTGAAGAGTGGTCTAGATATTACCCTAGACAATATGGATCTTGGAAAAAAACAAAAGAAAGTTCTCAGATTACAGATATGCTTAAAGAAAAGTCTCAACTTCCTATTCTTTGGGCTGGATATGGTTTTGCTAAAGATTACAATGCTCCTCGTGGACATTATTACGCACTTCAGGATAATGTAAACACATTAAGAACCGGTGCACCCGTTGATGGTGAAACTGGACCTATGCCCACTGCATGTTGGACATGTAAATCTCCTGATGTTCCAAGAATCATTGAAAGAGACGGTGAATTGGAATACTTCACCGGTAAATGGGCTAAGTACGGTTCAGAAATCGTCAACTCAATCGGCTGTGCTGATTGTCACAACAATGAAACCGGCGAACTTAGTGTGAGAAGACCTCATCTTGACCGTGCTCTAGAATCAGCCGGACTGCCAACATTTGCGGACTCCACACATCAAGAGAAACGTAATCTTGTTTGTGCACAGTGTCATGTCGAGTACTACTTTCAAAAAAACGAGTGGACAGATAAAGACGGCACTAAAAAAACAGCTAAAGTTGTTACTCTTCCTTGGGAAAACGGTTTAACTGCTGAGGGTGCTGAAAAGTATTATAATGATAGAGGCTTTAGTGATTGGACACATAAAATCTCAAAAACACCAATGCTTAAAACACAGCATCCAGGCTATGAGCTTTATAAAACCGGTATCCATGGTCAAAAAGGTGTATCTTGTGCGGATTGTCATATGCCTTATACTCAAGAAGGCTCTGTAAAATACAGTGATCATCAATTACAAAATCCATTAGAGACAATGGACAGAAGCTGTATGACGTGTCACAGAGAAAGCGAGAAAAAACTTAGAGGCATCGTTGCTCAAAAATATAAAAGAAAAGATCAGCTTCATGAACTTGCTATGGATAACTTAGCAAAAGCTCACCTTGAAACTGCAAAAGCTATGGAAGCCGGCGCAAGTGATGAAGAACTTAAAGCGATTCGCGGACATATTAGAAGCGGTCAATGGAAATGGGATTATGCGGTTGCATCTCACCCGGCATTCTTCCATGCACCGGAAGAAACATTACGTCTCTTAGCTGTTGCGAATGAAGAAGCTATGCAAGCGAGAATCGCTCTTGTATCTGTTCTTGCAAAACACGGTGTGATGAACTACAGTGCTCCAGATTTTTCTAATAAAACAAAAGCTCAAGAATTAGCTGGCGTCCCTTTAGAAAAACTGGTTGCTGAGAAACTGAAATTTAAAGAAACATTAGAACAGGAGTGGTATAAAACTGCTGTGGCAAATGGAAATTTACATATGGATTCTAGAAAAGAAGTTGATGAGCAATCATCTTACTTTATGAAATAAGAGTTCATAATGTTTTCCAGGGGATTTTCCTCCCCTGGATACAATACTTAACTAAAGTGGCTCGAGGCCTTTTTATTTAAGTATACTTAACAAAAACACTAAAGGCATTTTTTGATTTATAAAATAGCTAGTTCATACAAAACTATGATTGTCTTACTCCTAATATTAGCTATTGGTGCAGCTATAGGTACATTTATAGAAAATGACTTCGGGAGTGCCAGAGCAAAAGAGCTTGTATATAACAGTTGGTGGTATCAACTGAGCCTTCTTTTCATATCAGTGAATCTCCTGCTCGTAATGCACAAAACAAAAATGTATAAAATCACATCCCGTGCTCTCTTTCATTTCTCATTTGTTATCATACTTTTTGGGGCAGGAATCACACATTTCTTTGGTTTAGACGGCATGATGCACATTAGAGAAGGTGAATCATCTGATATTATCACAGTGCAAGGCAAAGAGATTCAAACTTCTTTTAAACTTCACCTCAATGATTTCACTCTCACCAGGTATCCGGGCAGTCGTTCACCCTCGGAATTTTCCAGTGCTGTCACCCTGATAGACTCAGAGGAAAATGTAAAATTTGACACTGATATATTTATGAATAACACGCTCACATATAAAGGCTATAAGTTTTTTCAAACCTCTTACGATACAGATGAGAGGGGAACACAACTCTCTGTCAACAAAGATCCTGGTGTCGAGATCACTTATATAGGTTACACACTGCTGTTTTTAGGCTTAATTCTCAATCTATTTAACAAAAAATCAAGATTCCAATTTTTAATTTCTAAAATAAAAAATATGCCTATTGCATCCTTACTGCTTCCCTTATTATTTTTTATACAAACCCCTATGCATGCAAATTCGAGTTCTTACATAGATACTTATCTTCACGAGCACAAAGAAAACTCCTTAGACTTAGCAAAACATTTTGGAAGCATAGTTGTTCAAGGTCCCGTTGGCAGGATGAAACCTCTTGACACGCAAAACCGTGAAGTGCTCAACAAGCTCACAGGCAAGAGCACTTGGAATGGCATGAGTGCGAACCAAGTTATTTTAGGAATGTTCTCACGTCCCAGTATATGGAAAAAAGTGGATATCATCAAAGTGAGCACTCCCAAACTTAGAAAACTGCTTGGAGTGGATGAAAAACAAAAACTTGTAAAATTTACAGACTTTTTCACCAAAGACGGCATCTATAAACTAACGGAACAAGTCGAACATGCCAATCAACTTGTCCCATCCAAACGGGGAACCTTTGAAAGAGATTTAGTGAAAGTTGATGAGAGGCTCAATATTGCTTTTATGAGTTACAGAGGTGTGCTTTTAACTATCTTTCCACTTCCAGACAATGAAAGAAATAAATGGGTTGACTTTAAAACTATGTTTGAGATGATAGATAATAAACAAATGAAAAGAAGCACCAGCCGTTTACTAGATGCTGCATACAATCGTAACTACAACAAAGGCTTTGAATATATAGATGATATAAAAGCTTATCAAAAAGAATTCGGTGAAAGTGTTATGCCTTTAGACGAAAAACTGAATGTGGAACTATGGTTTAATCAATTGTCTTTATTTTTTAAACTATCTCTTGGCTATCTGCTTTTTGGAACACTTCTGCTTATATATGCTATGAGTTCTCTCTTTTTAAACAAGATAATGCATCCAAAAGTTCAGCTCAGTATCAGTATTCTTTCATTTGTTTTTTTACTTACACACACTTTTGGTATCGCTTTGCGTTGGTATATAGGGGGTTACGCTCCAATTAGCAATACCTATGAGACTATGATTTATATCGCATACTCAGCGATTATTGCCGGTTTTTTCTTCTTAAGAAAATCCACTTTAGCACTGAGTGCTTCTTTTCTTATGGCTGGGATATTTATATTTGCCGCATATCTAGGTGAAGTGGATCCTCAAATCACAAATCTTGTACCTGTTTTAAAGTCTTATTGGCTCAGCATCCACGTCTCAGTTATAACTGCAAGTTACGGTTTTTTCGGTGTTGGTGCAATACTCGGGCTCATAAGCCTACTTTTATACCCTTTACGAGATAAAAAAAGAAAACATATAGATTCACATATAAAAAATATAGCTTACATCAATGAAGTGACACTCACACTTGGGCTTACACTTTTGGTTATAGGAAACTTCTTGGGCGGTATTTGGGCAAATGAGTCTTGGGGACGTTATTGGGGATGGGACCCTAAAGAGACATGGGCTTATATATCAATTATAGTGTACGTAATCGTCTTGCATGTAAGACTTATAAAAAGCATATACACCCCCTACCTCTTTAGCATCTTATCTGTAGTCGCATTTTACTCCATCTTAATGACATACTTCGGAGTGAATTTTTATCTAGCCGGGATGCACTCTTATGCGACTGGAGACCCTGTTCCCATACCTGCATGGGTATACATCACTTCTGGAATTGTTTTGAGTGTCATACTTATAGCATTTCCAAAAAGAAACTTAACTCTACACAAGGAAAACACATGAAAAACATCAATATTCTTTTAAGTCTTGCTTTTCTAGCATTCAATCTACACGCACAAAACACTCCAGCCGCTCCAATCGTTAAAGATATTTCAGCCAAAGATTCACAAGCACAGCCATATTACCAAGGTGAAGTAGTCGCTATAGAACATGCTGGTGGATATACATACTTAAGCATTAAAGAACATTCAAATGAAACATTTTGGGTGGCAGTCTCAAGAGCGGAGGCAAAAGTTGGCGATTATGTAAGATTTCAAAAAGAGCTGGTGACAGAAAACTTCACCAGTAAAATACTCAACAAAACTTTTAAAGAGTTGATGTTTGCTTCAAATTTACAGTATAAAGTCCCTAAATAAGGGACTTTTTTTGGCATCTATTTTTTTAGAGAAAACTTAAACATTTTTTCCATTGCGATGGCCTCATCACGTCCATAAACAATTATCTCATCATCCACTTTTATATCTTTATTTGAAATTTTGTCTGGATACTCCACAAAGTTTAAAATATGTTTTATACAATTGATTCTCGCTCTTTTTTTATTGTCACTCTTAACAATAGTCCAAGGAGCGATGTCTGTATGCGTTGCACTCAACATCATAAATTTTGCCAGTGAGTATTCATCCCATAATTTTTGAGATTCTTTATCCACAGGGGAGAGTTTATATTGTTTTAAAGGATCTGTTTCTCTGGCTTTGAATCTTCTTGCCTGTTCATCTTTAGAAACTGAAAAATAAAATTTAAATATTATAATATCTTCATCCACTATCATATCTTCAAATTCAGGGGCATCTTTTAAAAACTTATGATGTTGTCTCTCTGTACAAAACCCCATAACAGGTTCCACCATAGATCTGTTATACCAACTTCTATCAAAGAGCACTATTTCGCCGGCACCCGGGAGATGCTTCACATATCTTTGAAAATACCATTGAGATGCTTCTATATCACTGGGTTTTTCCAAGGCGACCACTCTTGCACCACGGGGATTTAAATGCTCAGTGATTCTTTTAATCGTACCACCCTTACCGGCTGCATCACGACCTTCAAAAATCATTAACACCTTAAGACCTTGATCTTTCACATGATTTTGAAACTTAAGAAGTTCAACCTGCAACTTTGCCAATTCTTTTTCATATTCCAAGGTCTCTTTTTTAATCCAAACTTGAACTTTGTCTTTTTGATTTTTCGCTTTGACTTGCTTTGCTATCTCTTTTTTTAGTTTCTCTTTTGCTTTTTCTTGCATTCTTTTTTTCCTTGTTAACCGATAAACTTACCAGTTCTTGTTATTTGCGCATCCATTATCTCTATCTCTCTTGAGCCCGATATCACTATATTTGGATCTTGAGCATAATCTAGAGCGTCATTTCTTCCATCATAATTCACTGTGTTTAAAATCACCTTAATAGATTCTAATCTCGCCTTATGTTTATCGATAGACCTTATAACTTTCCAAGGTGCGCTATGGGAATGTGTCTGTTTAAGCATTCTATACTTTGTGTTGGTGAAATCATCCCATCTCTCTTGAGCCTGCAAATCTATTTCACTTAATTTCCACTGTCTAAGCGGATCTGTTTTACGTCTCTCAAATCTTGCAGCTTGCTCAGCTTTTGTAACACTGAAGTAAAGTTTGACAAGGATAATCCCCTGTTGTGTCAAATCATTTTCAAAACCCTTCACACCATTCATAAAATCTTCATACTCTTTTTCTGTACAAAAATTAAATACATGCTCAACCATTGCTCTGTTGTACCAGCTTCTGTCAAACAAGACAATCTCTCCGCCCCGCGGGAAATGTTGAATATATTTTTGATAAAACCATTGCGTTTGCTGTTCTTGTGTCGGTTTACCAAGAGCAACGATTCGATAATGCTTTTCATCCATATAACGTGTTACACGTCTAATCGTCCCGCCTTTTCCAGCTGCGTCTCTGCCTTCAAAAAGTATGATCATTTTCTGACTGTTGTTCTCAAGGTGCTTTTGCAGCTTTATAAGCTCAGCTTGGTACGGCTTTAGTTCTTTTTCTAAGTCTCTTTTACTAATATGTGACTTTGACTTTTTAAATGTCTTCACCAACTCATCTAAAGAGATGAGTTCACCATCTATCTCTATGGCATTATTTTCTTTTTCTTTCATTGAAATCCCTTCATCTTTTATCTCTCTTTTGTTTGTAATCAATATAGCAGGCACAATAGGAGTGATTAATTTTATTAGCTAGATACAACAAGTATACTCCTACTAAACTTGATTATATCTTCAATATTTTGTGCATCATTCAATAATATAGAAAATAGTTACTTTTAACAACATCATATTATGACTATAAAGATAATAATAATAGCTGCTAAAGAGTATAAAATTAAATTTTAATACCAAAAGGTATAAATATGCAAATATACTCCCCTAAAGGTATCTAAAATCGATTAATTACATTTTAATTACATCTGTATATAAAAATGTAACCAATTTATAACCGTTGTCATTTATACTTTCATCAACTAAAACTCAAAAAGGTAAAAAAATGACAAACGTTTTAAAAATTGCTCTTGCTTCGACTGTGCTTGTATCAGGTTTAGCTGCATCAGATATTATCAAAGGAAGTGGTGCATCTTTTCCATATAGTGTTTACCAAAAATGGATTAAGGCTTACAACAAAGACACCGGTGTCAAAGTTGATTACATTAAAAAAGGTTCTTCTAAAGGAATCAAAGATGCACAGGCTCGTGCAGTTGACTTTGCTGGAACAGACAAACCGCTTTCACCAAAAGCTTTAAACAAAGCCGGACTTTTCCAATTCCCAGCAGTTGTCGGTGCTATCACTATGGGTTACAATGTTCCTGGTGTTGAAGGTATCAAACTTAGCAGAAGTGCTATCGTAGCAATAGCTTCAGGTAAAGTGTCTCACTGGGATAATGAAATCATTACAGCTGAAAATCCAGGTATGAAACTTCCACATGAAAAACTGACATTTGTTCACCGTGCTGATGGTTCTGGAACTACATATAACTTCACATACTATCTAAGTAAAGTTTCTAAAGAGTGGAGAACAGAGTTTGGTGCTAAAAAGTCACTTAACTGGCCAGGAACACAACATATCGGTGGAAAAACAAACTCTGGTGTTGCGGCACTCTTAAAACAAACTCCTTATTCTGTTGGTTATATTGATTATGCTGACGCAAAAAACAATGACATCGCAATGGCTACAGTTGAAAACAAAAATGGTAAATATATTGTTCCTACACTAAAATCATTCCAAGATGCTGCTGCAAAAGCCACACTTGACCCTAAAAAAGATTTTTATTCTATCATTGCAGATCCAGAGGGCGATACTTCTTACCCAATGGTGGCTGCAACATTCATCTTAGTTCCTTTTGAAAAACCTGAGATGAACAAAAACGTTACAAAATTCTTTGACTGGGCATATACTGATGGTCAAGAGATTGCTAAAAGTTTAGGTTTTGTTCCATTGCCAGATACTTTAACAAACAAAATTAGAGCTTATTGGGATGCTAAAGGTATCAAATAATCCTCTAGCTTACATTTAACTTCTCCATCTTTCAAACTTATCGCAGAAGCACTTTCTGCGATACACCATTCAATTTATCACATTCAGTAATCATTATGTAACTAACTTTCAATATAATTCAAGATAATTCAAACTTAGGTTAATAATTTATGGAAAAAATCTTTCAAAAACTATCCCTTGCAAGTGCTTCGTTAGTATTTATAATACTGCTTGGCATCTTCTTCACCCTTTTTAATTCTTCCAAACTCGCCATTGATGAGTTTGGATTTGATTTTATCACCAACCCTCAATGGAATGAGGAAGTGATAACAGATTCTCCGGCTTCAGCAATTGTATCTGATGAAATCCTAGACGAAGATGACATGATTCTTGATGAAGATGATATGATTATTCAGACCCCAGAATTTTTCATTAAGTCTTAAATGACGATATGCAAGA
>JACNLH010000147.1 GCA_014381585.1 Candidatus Sulfurimonas ponti | reverse complement strand
TCCAAGAAGCCAGTTTGAAAGGCTGGGAATATGCTTTTTCACATATAGATGAAACCATAGAACTTATTTTAGCAAAGTACAATACGCAAAATAAAAGCAAAGAAGCACTCTTGTATGAGGCTGAAGTTCTCAAGAGCTTGGCCTACGTCAATGACATCCCATTCGGTTCTCTCGATATTGAGAGAATCAAAGAGATTGCAAATATCTACAGACTGCTTGGGATGACCGCACAAACCAACAACAATCTTAAAGATGTTTTGTATCATAAAAAAACCCCTTTTGAAATTCTAAAAGCATTTCTAAGCTTAGAGCTTTTTCTCATCATAACCGGTATTATTCTTTTCTTTATCTTCTTAAGTTTATACAAACAGCAGATACTAAGAAAACAAAATGCCATACTTGAACAGTCAGTTTTAGAAAAAACAAAAGAGTTGCGGACTGCCAATGAAAATCTTGAAGAAAAAATAGCAAAACGCACAGAGGAACTTCTCTTTGCCACACGGGCAAAATCTGACTTTTTAGCAAATATGTCACATGAGATCCGCACTCCACTCAATGGAATCATGGGTTTTATAGATATATTGTATAAAAATGAAGAAAATCAACAAAAGCAAGAAAAGTTGGCGCTTATAAAAGAATCCAGCAATACATTGCTTAACATTATCAACGATATACTTGATTTTTCAAAAATCGAAAGCAATAAAATGACTATAGAGAAAGTTCCTCTTGAGATTAGACCTGTCTTTGAAAATATGGTGGCACTTTTCTTTGATAAAGCAAATGAGAGAAATGTCAGCTTAAAACTCTCTGTTGATTCCAATCTTCCTAAAAGCACTTTAGGTGATGCGACAAGAATAAAACAGGTGTTCTCAAACCTTCTCTCCAATGCCATCAAATTCTCTAAAGAAAATACAAGCGTCCTCATCAATATCAACTATCTTGCAAAAACAAACAAACTGTTTTGTGAAGTGATAGATCAGGGGATTGGGATTGAAGAAGATAAGCTAGAGAAAGTTTTCAACTGTTTTGAGCAAGCGAACAACAGCATCAGCCGCATTCACGGAGGCACAGGTTTAGGTCTCTCCATCACGAAAAAACTTCTTGAACTTATGGATGGAGAGATAGGTCTAGAATCTGCTGCCGGTCTTGGAAGCAGGTTTTATTTCACGCTCCAACTTTTTAATATAAGTAATTCAGAGAAACCGAAAAATGAAAAACAAGATTCTCTCAACACACATCAACTCCGAGCTCACATACTCATTGTTGAAGACAATAAAACAAACCAAATGCTTATTAAGATGCTTCTAGATGAGCATGAACTTAGTTATGATATAGCCAATGACGGTATCGAAGCTATTGAAGCACTCAAACATCACAGCTATGATCTTATACTCATGGATGAAAATATGCCAAACATGAGTGGTAAAGAGGCTACAAAAATTTTAAGAGAATCCCACTCTCCTCAAGAGTTGCCTATTATCGCGGTGACCGCAAATGCTCTCAAAGGGGACAGGGAAGGATTTCTTGAATGTGGCATGAATGATTATATATCCAAACCTATTGACGCTAAGGCATTGGAACAAATACTTTATAAGTATTTGTTAACAGATCACAACTGATTTTATCTCTGTCATCTCTTCAATCGCAAACCTTGGACCTTCACGTCCGACTCCACTTAACTTCACCCCGCCATAAGGTTGAATATCAAAACGCAGTGTCGGCATATCGTTAATCACAATCCCACCAGCATCAAGCTCTTCAATTGCACGTTGTGTGATTTTCAAATCATTGGTGAAGACTGAAAACTGTAAACCGTACGGTGAATTATTCATTCTAGGAAGTGCATCATCAAAGTCATCTACTTTCACCAAAGAAACTATAGGGGCAAAGACCTCTTCACACACTATAGCCATATCATCAGTCACGTTTGCCATAACACATGGATTGAACATTCTTCCATCACGGCTTGGAGGTAAAAGAGCGACTGCCCCCTCCTCTATAGCGCTTTGAACCCATCCCATAGCACGTTCTGCGGCTTCATCATCTATGAGCGGACCCATAAAGGTGTCTTCATTATAAGGTGAACCGACTACAAGTTTTTTCGTTTCTTCTGCCATTTTTGATGCAAACTCATCATAAATGTCTGCATTGACATAAATACGTTGCAGTGAAATACACACCTGACCGGAATTCACAAATGCCCCAAGAGAACAGCGGCTTGCTGCTAAATCTAAGTCTGCACTTTTATCAATATATGTCGCAGCATTCCCACCAAGCTCAAGTCCGACTTTTTTGATTCCCGCAGATTTTGTAATGATATTTCCAACTGGCACTGAACCGGTGAAGCTGATAACTCTTGGGATATCTGAACTAACCAATGTTCCGCCGACTTCAGCATCTCCATAAACAACCGAGAGTGCATCTTTGATAGCAAACTCACTTTCTATAAAAAGCTTCGCAAATTTGTATGCAGTGAGCGGAGCTTCCGGAGTCGGTTTTAGCACTACAGTGTTTCCGGCGACTAAAGCAGGTGCCAGTTTATGTGCAACAAGATTAAGAGGAAAATTAAAAGGGGTGATACAGGCAACAACACCGACTGGAACACGCGAAAAGTATGCAAGCGCTTTTTTACCGCTTGCCATTGCATCTGTGTTAATTGTCTCGCCGTGCATAGTGCGCATAGTCTCAGCGGAGAGGGTGACAGTTTCAATACATCTCTCCACTTCAACTCTTGCAAAAGTGATAGGCTTTCCAACCTCATCTGTGATAGTTTGTGCGATATCTTCTTTGTTTTCTTTGAGTTTATCTGCAACGTCAAGCAACCATGAACATCTTCGTGCGAGAGTGGAGGCTTTAGCACTTGTGCTTGCAGCTTGAGCAATCTTTAGAGCTTTTAGCGTATCCTCAGCATCACAAATAGGAGCAGTTGAGACAACTTCACCGTCATAAGGGCTTTTTCTCTCGCTTAGATTCTCTTTCGTAGCCTCTTTTGAGCCAAAAAATATTTTTGCATTCATTACATTCTCCAGATTATAGTGATGCAATTATAGCATTTTAAAACGAAGGCTAAAGCGTGATATTCTCAAGCAGGTGAATCTCTTTTGGAGTCACAACAACTGCATCAATCATAAAATCAACATCAAGAGCATTTTTTTTGAGGTGAACATGTACAGTTTTGATAAATTTATTTAATTTTGAGGGACTTATGTTTTGAATGGCAGACTCATAATCAAGTCCGCTTTTGACTTCGATAAAGTGAAGGACATTGTCTTTACTCGCAATAATATCCACTTCACCAAAACGGGAGTAAAAATTTCTCTCCACTATGGTGAAGCCATTGTCATAAAGAAAACTGCAGGCTTTGTCTTCTGCGATATTTCCTTTACTTCTGCTCATCTATGCGCTGATTATCTCAACTTGAATCGATTTAAAAGCAGCTGTCATGATAAGTTCATCACTTTTGTCGCCAAAGATATTGTTTAACTTTGAGTCCGCATAATGAAAGGTGGTGTAGAGTGTTTTTGGGCGCACTTTATCGGTGAATTTTATTTTAAGCGGATTTGTTTGTCCGTACTCCGTTTTTAAGATCACTTTCTCGCTTGTGAAATCTGCAGCATCATCTTCATGAACAAGCAACAAGTCCTCTGTATAACGTTTCATTAAACTTTCTGTATATTTTGTTTGTGCTGAATTGTTATAGTGGGCCAAAGCTCTTCCTGTTGTCAGGTGGTAACCCTTAAGTGCTTTGTTCATAATCTCTTCTATCATACCTCTAAGCTGGTATCCCTTATAACGGAAAGCTCCCAAACCGTCTTTTGTTCTAAAGTCAAGCTGGTGAAGAATCGGGGTGTCTTCTGTGTGCACCGGCCACTGCAGTCCACGTTTACGATGTTTTTCAAGTCTATGATAATCTGCACCGCTAAAACGTCTGTAAGCAGTTTCTTGCACATCCTTCCATACATCCTCAGAAGTTTGGTATGTTGGAGTTCCACCCATCTTCTCATCAAGTTGTTTTAAAACTTCCCAATCATCAGGTAAATCTGATTTCACCAAAGGTTGTGAGAGATGCAGTCTTCTCATTGCATTTATATAAACACCGGTTTTTTCGTACGCTGATTTCACCCCAATCACAATGTCTGCACGCTCAGCGATATCTGTCATAAAAAGCTCTTGAACAAATATTAGCTCCAATTCTTCAAATGCCTGTGTGATTTTATTGATATTTGGATGGATATGTGTTAAATCTTCACCGATGTTAAGAACCGCTTTTATACTCCCTTCTATCATTCCATCCACAAGCTGAGGCGTCATTAAACCCACCTCTTTTGGTGCTTGATAATCCGGTGCATAGTAAGGAAGCATACCAACATCACAGGCACCCTGCACATTTGTCTGACCACGAAGCGGCATCAGCCCTGCTCCGGGTTTTCCAACATTTCCTGTCATAAGTGCTAAATGAACTATAGCCATAACTGCGTAGGAGCCGTCTGTATGTTCCGTGATGCCAAGTCCCCAGAAGATCATGGACTTTTTCAAAGCATACTCGCGGGCAATTTTAGGAATCATTTTTGAAAGATACTCATAACCCTCTATATTTTCAAAATATTTAGGATTCGCTGTAGGATCTGCTAAAATATTTTCTTTAAACTCTTGAAAGTTTTTTGTTCTATCTGCTATGAAACTCTCATCATAAAGCTCTTCGTCGATAATAACATAGGCCATCATATTTAAAACAAGTAAATTTGCTTCATGAGGAATAACCGCTTTGTATTTTGAAAAACGGTGAAGTTTAATCTCTCTTACGTCAAATACAGCCAAGTTATCATGTTTTCTAGCAACATCCAGCATACGGTTTGCAACAATAGGATGTGCTTCTGTGGTGTTGGAACCCATTACAAGCATAAACTCACAATTGTAAATATCATCATAGGGATTTGTTGCAGCACCCTCACCGATAGTGAGTCTCATCCCCTTGAGTGATGGCGAATGACATACTCTCGCACAATTATCCACATGAGGTGAATTAAGTGTGTGGCGGGTGAACTTTTGAAAATAAAATGCACTCTCACATGAAGTCCGGGCCCCTCCAAGAGAACACACCGATTTTCTGCCGTACTTCACCTGAATCTCTTTGAGCTTCATAGCTGCCGCTGTGGTCGCACCATCTAAGTCAGTCTCATACCAAGTCTCATCCAAATCCACTAAAGTATCTGCGATTTTTTCTTTAATGTAGGCATTTTTTTCTAAGAAGCTTTTTCTGATACGGGGGATTCTAAGTCTTTCATCTGCATCTACAAAATCAAAACCGTATTTGCCTTTAATACATAAATTCCCCTGAGAAACCACTCCGTCTTTATGTGCAAAAATCTTTTTGATTTTATTTTCACTGACATCCACATTTGCTGCAATATCACAACCGACACCGCAATATGCGCATACACTGTCTATAGTTTTTATATTTTCATTTTCCATGTAAAATTCCTAGAATCAATTAGGAAATTTTACACTCTTTTGTCTTAAAAGGTTTAAAGACTTAGTTTATGCGCTAAGAATCTCCACTTGAATAGACTTAAACGCAGCAGTCATAATAAGCTCATCACTTTTATCGCCAAAAATATAATTTAGATTTGAATCAGCGTGGTGAAATGTTGTATAAAGAGTTTTTGGACGCACTTTATCTGTGAACTTCACCCTTAGCGGATTTGTTTGGCCATACTGAGTTTTCAGTATAACTTTCTCACTTGGAAAATCTGCTGCATCATCAACATGGGCGAGTAAAATATCCTCTTGATGGCGCTTCATCAATTTGTTCGTGTATTTAGTCTGTGCAGAGTTATTGTAGTGTGCCATAATACGTCCTGTTGTGAGATGATAGCCTTTAAGCTTGCTATTAACAATCTCTTCAATCATCCCTGATAGTTTATATCCATGGTATCGAAATGCACCGATTCCGTCTTGCGTTCTAAAATCTTCTCTGTGAAGCACAGGGGTGCCCTTCCCATCGTTGGTGATTGGCCATGAGATTCCCTGTTTCTCATTTGCCCGAAGCACTTCATAGGATGCACCGCTAAATCTATTTGTTGCAGTTTTACGGACATCCTCCCAAATATCTTCAGAACTCTCAAACTCATAACCTCCGCCCATCTTCTCATCAAGAAGTTTGATCACTTCCCAGTCATCAGGTAAATCAGATTGCACCAAAGGGGTTGAGAGGTGAACTTTTCTCATTGCATTTATGTAGATGCCCGTTTTCTCGTATGCTGATTTCACACCGACCACTATATCTGCACGTTTGGCGATGTCTGTCATAAACAACTCTTGCACAAAGATAAGCTCTAAGTTTGCAAATGCCTGTGTGAGTTTATTTATATTGGGATGGATATGTGTTAAATCTTCACCGATATTGAGAACCCCTTTAATCGTACCTTCGAGCATCCCATCAACCAACTGAGGTGTCATAAGCCCGACCTCTTTAGGCGCTTGATAATCCGGTGCATAATATGGAAGCATACCCATATCACAAGCACCTTGAACATTTGTCTGTCCTCTCAAAGGCATAACACCTGCCCCGTCTTTGCCTATGTTTCCAGTCATAAGTGCGAGGTGAACTATCGCCATAACTGCATAAGAACCATCCACATGTTCTGTGATTCCAAGTCCCCAAAGAATTAAAGATTTTTTACTTGCATATTCACGGGCGATTTCAGGAAGCATATCAGCCAAATATTCATAGCCTGTGATATCTCTGAAAAATTCTGGATTTGCATATGGGTCTTTTAAAATATTTTCTTTAAAATGCTCAAAGTTTTTCGTTCTGTTTTTGATAAAATCTTTATGATATAACTCTTCTGTGATGATTGTATACGCTATCATATTTAAAACAAGTAAGTTTGCTTCATGCGGAGTGACCACTTTATACTTTGAAAATTTATGCAGCTTAATGTCACGCACATCAAAACATGCTATCGGTGTGCCGTTTTGCGCAGCTTTAATCATACGGTTGCCTACAATCGGATGCGCCTCAGTGGTGTTGGAACCCATCACTATCATAAACTCTGTTTTATAAATATCATCAAAAGGGTTACTCGCCGCCCCTTCACCGATAGTGAGTCGCATCCCTTTAAGTGATGGTGAATGACACACTCTTGCACAGTTATCCACGTGTGGAGAATTCAGTGTGAAACGGGTGAATTTTTGGAAGTAATACGCAGACTCGCAAGAGCTTCGAGCCCCGCCAAGTGAACATACTGATTTTTCACCATACTTTGTTTGAATATCTTTTAACTTCATAGCACCGGCTGTTGTGGCACTCTCTAAATCTGTTTCACACCAAGTATCATCGAGTTCACTTAGGGACTCAGCTATCGCTTCTTTGATATGCGGATTTTTTTCTAAAAAACTTTTACGAATTCGCGGCTTCTTGATTCTCTCTTTGGAATCAACAAAATCAAATCCATAGCTCCCTTTAACACAAAGATTCCCCTCAGAAGTGGCCCCATCAGGATGTGCAAAAATCTTCTTTATTTTATTCTCTTTAACGTCAACATGAGCAGCGATATCACAACCGACTCCACAATATGCACATACACTGTCTATAGTTACGATATTTTCCATCAAAAATTCCTAGATTTAATTAATTGACGGAGTTTACAAGTTTTTCTCTTAAGAACCTTGGAAGTAAATTGAGTGCAGAAATGATTAAAAAAAATCTAAGTGGAAAAGCATAAACTCTTTTGTTTTTTTCTATCGCTTTAATGATTTTTTGCACACCCGCTTGAGTGCTTAAGAGAAACGGCATCTTAAAATTATTTTTATCAGTCATCTCGCTCACTATAAATCCCGGAAGTATATTTATAACTTTTATTCCATCTCTGTTGTATTTATAACGTAAGCCTTCAGCATAGGCATTCACTGCTCTTTTAGTTGAACTGTAGGCTTTGGATGTCGGCATAGAAATCAGTGAAGCAAGTGAAGAGATAAAAACAATTTTTCCAGATTTCTGCTCTTGAAATTTTGGAAGTAAAACCTCTAAAATAGCATGACTTGCAAGTACATTCACATCATATAGTTTTTTAAAATCACTGAATGAAGTAAGCTCCTCAGAGTGTCCTATAGATATTCCTGCATTGAGTATCACCATATCCACAAAACCTAAAATGGCTATCTTTTTTTGCAGTGTTTCAAACTCTGTAACATCCGCCACTATGATTTTTACATTTTTTGCATGAGGCTTGAGTTCTTCTTGAAGTGCTTTTAGTTTGTCTTCGCGGCGCGCAAGAAGAATGAGTGAGTTATCTTTTGTGGCATATTGACGTGCAAGTTCGGCACCTAAGCCGGAACTTGCACCAGTAATAAGTATCTTCACCGCTTATCTATACGATTCTAATCATTACGGGAGTGGAATTTACAAAATCAAGTGATTCTAATTCTTTAATCATATTTTGAATATCTTTTTCAACTGCTATATGCGTTGAAATAAGAAGATTTGCTGAATCACTTGTTGCAGGACGTTGTAACATTGTCTCAACAGAAATATTATTTTCTTCAAAAATTTTCGTAATTTTTGCTAGTACGCCTGCCTTATCTGAAACATTTATACGAAGATAATATTTTGATTCTATATTTGCAGTGGGTTTGAGTCTGAGGGCTTTACCTTCCATCGGTCTGTCAAATCCAAGCATCGGAGTGGACTTTCCGCTTCTTGCAATATCAATGATGTTGGCAACAACAGCAGAAGCTGTCGCATCTCCACCGGCACCTGGACCATAGTAGAGCGTTTCACCCACTTTATCCCCGACAACAGAGATAGCATTCATAACACCGTCTATTTTAGCAATCATCTCTTCTTGTTTAATAAGCGCTGCGTGAACACGAAGCTCAACCTCATTACCATCTTTTTTAGCGATTCCAAGAAGCTTCACCGCATAACCGAACTCTTTTGCAAACTGGATATCTTCTTGAGATACATTATCTATACCTTCGATTAAAATATCTTCAGGTTTTGCATCAATTCCATAAGCGATACTCGCTAGGATGAGAAGTTTATGCGCAGCATCAAATCCGCCTACATCAAATGTTGGATCCGCTTCCGCATACCCTAAATCCTGTGCTTCTTTTAAGATGTCATCATAAGCCACACCGTCATTTGTCATCTTTGTCATCATATAATTAGAAGTACCATTCATGATTCCAGTGATGGACTCTATATGATTTGCAGAAAGACCGTCACGAAGTGCATTGATGATTGGAATACCTCCGGCAACTGAAGCTTCGTATTCAAAGGCTATATCTTTTGCCAACTCTGCAAGTTCATAACGATGATATGCAAGGAGTGCTTTGTTGGCGGTTACAACTGCCTTGCCGCTGCTAAGTGCACGCTTAACAACTTCAAACGGCTCTTCAACGCCACCCATAAGCTCCACTACAATATCAATCTCAGGATCATTTAAAATATCATCCACATTATCTGTTAAAACGATATCTAAACCTCTGTCTTTATTTAGATTTTTAACCACACCGCTTTTAACTACGATGTCAGTTCCGGCACGGGCAGAAATCACATCAGCATTGTCTTTAAGTATTTGAGCTACACTTGTACCTACTGTTCCAACACCTATGATTCCAACTTTAATCATCTTGTTTATTCTCTTGAAACTGTTTTAAAAACACTTTTATATTTTTCGCAGCTTGACGTATACGATTATCATTTTCAATCAGAGCTATTCTTACATAATTTTCACCATGGGAACCAAATCCGATTCCAGGTGCCACAGCGACACCAGCCTCAACAAGCAAGCGTTTGGAAAATTCTAAAGAACCCAAATGTTCCACACATTCTGGAAGTTTTGCCCAGACAAACATGCTTGACTCATTCTTATTAATTTTCCAGCCTGCTCTTTCAAAGGCTTCCAACAACACTTCTTGACGATGATTGTATTTTTCAGTGATATCTCTAACACATTGCTGATCGCCATTGAGTGCGATAGTCGCAGCAACCTGAATAGGTGTGAACATACCATAATCCAACCAAGACTTAATCTTTTGAAGTGCTCCTATAAGCTTAGGGTTTCCTACAAAGAATCCAACACGCCAACCAGCCATATTATAAGACTTTGAAAGGGTGAAACTCTCAACTGCAACGTCTTTAGCACCCGGGACACTCATAATAGATGGAGTCACATAACCGTCAAAAGTGATATCCCCATAAGCAATATCTGAGATCACATAAAATCTCTTCTCTTTAGCCATTGCAACTAGACGTACATAAAATTCTTGTGTGACAGTCACCGTTGTCGGATTATGCGGGAAATTCACAAGCACATATTTTGGTTTTGGTGAAGTGTCTGCAAATACACGTTCCAAATCTACAAAGAACTGATCTTCATCAAGTCTGTAATGCTCATCAAATTTTATACCAAACTTTGCAACATTCCCCCCTGCCAAAATAAAAGAGTACTCATGAATAGGGTATGTGGGATCAGGCACAACAGCAACATCACCAGGATTGGTGACTGCATAGGCAAGGTGTGCATAACCCTCTTTAGAACCCATAGTTGCAACACATTCTGTCTCAGGATCAAGAATACAGTCATAACGTCTTTCGTACCAGTCTGCGATAGCCTTAAGCAATTTTGGGATACCTTTAGACACAGAGTAACCATGCGTTTTTGTTTTCTCTGCAGACTCCACCAATTTAGAGCGGATATGCTCAGGTGTATCGCCATCTGGATTTCCCATAGAAAAATCTATAACATCTGCACCGGCTCTACGCTCTTGCATTTTCAGCTCATTCACCTCTGCAAAAACATACTTTGGCAGTCTTTTCATTTTATCAAATTGAATTTCATCAAACATATTTATATCACTCCTTTCTTATCTTGAGCCACTCGGCTTCAATATTAAATTATCTTTTACATTTTTAAGTGTGTACATATCAGAGATTTTGATATATCTTGCACCTTTTGGCATAACAAGTAAAATACTTCTTGTTTTTTTATCTTTTTGTAAAACTTTCAACAGGTGAAGCTGCTGATCATAGTAGCTTATCTGAGGATACCAATCATCCCTGAATGAACTTCTTATTGAAAGATTTTGTATCGTTGCAATATTTAACCAGTGAGCATATAAAGATCTCTTAAGTATAAACTCTTCTCCGCTCACTAAACTGGGAATATTAAGATGCGCTTCACTCATATTAATACTGTATTCCCACTCTCCTGCTTTCTTTTTCAGCACGTCAATAACACTGCATCCGCTTTTAGCTAACTCTTCTTG
>JACNLH010000102.1:24843-47108 GCA_014381585.1 Candidatus Sulfurimonas ponti | reverse complement strand
TATATTCAAGAACTTGACATATATTTACTTGTTAGCGCTAAATTAGATGATTTCACATCTGACACTAAAAACACTTTCTATCTTAACTCAGGTATATCTCTTTTTTTAACTTTACTGATAACACTGATAATCATCGGTGTTATTGGTCAGTATCATAAAAACTTGGAGAACTTGGCTAATTATGATATGTTGACTATGCTGCCAAACAGAAGAAATTTTAAAGATAAGTTTGAGCATTTTTTATTATTAAGCAAGCGCAATAAACAAGCCTTAAGTTTGTTATATATGGACTTGGATAACTTTAAAAAAATAAACGATAATTTCGGTCATAAGACAGGAGACGAAATATTGAAATCCTTTGCTGATATCCTTCAAGAAAATGTTAGAAAAACGGATATCTATGCTAGATGGGGCGGGGAAGAGTTTCTTCTTGCATTTGTGGACACACCCATAGAAGAAGCTGTGCATATTGCGAATAAAATTAGAAAAACTGTGGAGAACAGTGTAAGAATGCAAGAGTTGATACATCGGTCATGCACAATCAGTGCCGGTCTCACTCAGTGCAATGACGAAGACACCATAGACAGTGTGATTACAAGAGCAGATAAAGCAATGTACAATGCCAAGGAAGGCGGTAAAAATAAGGTTTGTGTGCTTTAAAAAGCTATCTTTGCCATAGAAGCGCTATATCTTTAATAGCTATATCACTTCTTCTTGGTTTGATAAACAGGGATGTGATTTCATAGTTTTGGATATCTAAAGAGTCTTCGATTTTCACTATTTCGTTTTGAAGCTCTATGTTGAGTTCTTCTATATCACTCTCTACATTTTCTATGAGGTTTTCCACATTTTCAACATCATCTTTTTCTTTGAGAACACCTTTTCCTTTTTTAAAGGCTGATGCACCACGTCTGATATTTGTGCTTGAGAGTGTTTTTCTTCCAAAAAAAGCACCAATGACAGCGAGTCCGATATCTAAGATGGTGTCAGTGGTTTTAGAACTGACATCATTTTCTTCTTTTTGGAGTTTCATCTCGAGGCGATTGAGTTTATCTTCTAAACGGTCCAATTTTAGCTCAAATTTGTCTTCAAGTTTTTTTTGACTTTCATCTTTTAACTCTTTTAGTGTGTCTTCTATCTCAACTAGAAACTCTTGTTTAGTCTGGTTTATTTTTGATTCCAGTTTTAAAGATTTACATGAAAAAAGTTCTATTCTTTTAGAATTATAAAGATAATCTGATAAACTTTTTTCAAACTCTTTTAAAGATATTGATTCCAGTATATTTTTTGGAAGTTTAGTGAATTCTGCATTGGTGTTTATATTTGTAATGAAACCTTGATAGGCTTCTTCTATAGAATTTTCCCAGTTAAGAGTATTTTGTGATTCTTCCAACTCAAGTTGAAATTCTAATTTTTCCACTAGATCAATAGAACGTTTTTGGTTATAAAACCTAACTTCAGCCGATGAACACAGATATGGATAAAAAGGTGTTGCAGCGTTTATATTTGTATCTAGAAAGTATTGTTTTATATTTTCGTTAAGTATCGGTTTTTTATCAAAGTTGCTAATTTTTCCATCTTCTGTATTTTTAGTTTTTTCTTGATGGGTGCTTTTTTTATCTGACATAAGTAATCTGATATCATCCTTTGTCATTGGACCTTTTAAGTATGATAGCACCCATCGTGTGCTGAATTCTATAGTCTCATCAGCATGAACATTTTTCATAAAAAAATGTCTCCCTTTGAGAGTCGCTATTTTTTGAGCCAGCTCATCTTTAGTCAGTTTTGATTTAACAGATAATGGTTCTAAAACTTTTTGTATATCTTGCGCAGTTTGGAGTTTTCCAACAAACCAGGTCCCAATGTTTGATAAGCCTTTGTAGTCTATATCTACAGGGTTTTGCGTTGAGAGCACTATACCTGTGCCAAATGCTCTGGCTTGTTTAAGGAGTAAAAGCATAGGATTTTTTGATGGCGGATTACTCGTAGGCGGAAAAAATCCAAAAATTTCATCCATATAAAGAATGTTTTTTAGAGTGGAACTTCCTCTTTGTTTTCTCATCCAGTTTATATATGCGTTTAAGAGAATCGTTACAAAAAACATTCTCTCTTTATCACTAAGATGAGCGATGCTGAAGATTGCCACTTTTGCTTTGCCATTTTCATCATAAAGCATATTCTGAATATCAAGCGCCTCGCCTTGTATCCAGGATGTGAAGCTTATAGAGGAGATCACACCATTGAGTGTCATAGCCAGTTTCATTCTTTCATTTTGCGGGTAGAATGTTTTTAATGAAAAAAGACCGATTTTCTCAAATGGAGGGGAGGCAATATAGCCTATAATATCCTCTAAAGTCAGTGAAATTCCCTTGATATAGTGGTGATGTAAGATATTGGAAAGTAGCAGATGCTCTTTAGAATTTATTGCATCAGCATCGATAGACACCAATGCGAGCAATGATGAAACGGTGGCATTAATCATTGAAGCAAGTGTATCGCTGTCTTGTAAAATCTCTTTGGAAGGCGCTTCAAAACTTCCCAATATATTTACACTTATCCCTGCTGAACTACCCGGTGTATAAATGGTTTTTTCAACATCAGCAAATTTTTTAACTCTTGAGGCATCTTGAAAAGATGATTCTAGACCATCCTTCCACATTTTAGCTTTTTCTTTTGCTAAGTCTTGGATACTTATATCTTTAGAGAGTGCGTCAGAACTGTCTATCCATGGTTCATAATCTTTAGCACTAAGCTCAGGAAATGCTAAACAGAGATTTCCCATATCTCCCTTTGGATCGATAACAATCGAAGGAATATTGTCAATCGCTGCTTCTTCAAGAAGTCCAATGCCAAGACCGGTTTTACCTGAACCTGTCATACCTATGAGCATAGCATGGGTGGTGAGATGTTTAGATTTGTAAAGCGTCAGGCTGTTGGAATCATCTTCACCTAGATAAAAAAGCCCCATTTTTTCATAAAGCTCTTTCATCTTAGTGCCTATTTTCCATCTCATTTATTTCAGAGTCATCATATGGGTCCATATGTACAAGAATATGTGTCTTTTTCTCTGGAAACAAAGCTGCTATTTTATCTTCAATACGATCAGAGACTAAATGTGCGTCGTATAAAGAGGTGCTGATGTTAAACACAGCGTGCACCGAGACAAAAATATGTGAACCTGATTCTCTTGTTTGGAGGTAGTGATGGTTTGTGATCGCTTTTTCATTATCTAAAACATCAATAATTTTTTCCACATCTGCAGGATCCAATGCCGCGTCAAGAAGCATTAGCACACCTTCTTTAATGATAGGAACAGCGGAGTAAATCATATACACCGCAATTGCAATTCCGAGTATGGGATCGATAAGCTGTTCTGCTGTGTAAGAGATAAGAACTAAAGCCATTAGGATGGCACCATTTGAGAAAAGATCTGTTTTATAGTGAAGGGCATCCGCTTTTATAACCATGTTATTTGTTTTCTTAGCCACAGAATTGAGGAAGTAGACTAAGGCAGCAGTGATGATAAAAGAGATGATCATAACTCCTATACTTGCATCGATATGTCCCATTTCCCTTGGATGCATGATTTTTGAGAGTGCTTCATATAGAATAAAAAGTGCAGAGAAAGATATCACAACACCTTCAATGACTGCAGCAAGGGGTTCTATCTTACTCCTTCCATAATGGAACTGATCATCGGGGTCTTTCTCAGCAGTGTGAAGTGCGAAATAATTAAAAAGTGATACGACAAGGTCAAGCATTGAATCTATAGCAGATGCTAAAACAGCGATAGATCCGCTGAATATTCCAACTGTCATCTTCATGATGACGAGCAGACCTGCAACAGAGGTTGAAACGACAGTTGCTTTTTTCTCCAATCTCATACAAGTTCCTTGGTTTTTGTTTAGATATAATTATATTTAAATTTACATAGCAGAGAACTGAGACAAGGCAAAACATAGATGGATTTAAAAGAACTGCGTGAGCAAAGACAAAAGTGGATGACTTGGAAAAACATTCTTCCATTACGTGAAGAATTGGATAAACTTGAGTCTGGAGATTTCAATGTTGAAGTTGGAGATGTGATTCGAATCTCTGGTGAATACACGCAAGATATTAAAGCATCTGCAAAGTTGCTGATGCCTTGGAGAAAAGGGCCGTTTGAGCTTTTTGACACATACATAGATACTGAGTGGAAAAGCAATATAAAATACAATTTACTCAGACCGTATTTTAATTTAAAAGATAAAAGAGTCGCAGATATTGGTTGCAATAACGGATACTATCTCTTTCGTATGCAAGAAGATGAACCAAAGGCATTGGTTGGATTTGACCCTTCACCGCTTTATAAAACTCAATTTGATTTTATTAACCATTTTGTAAAAAGTGAGATAGTGTATGAGCTTTTAGGTGTGGAGCACTTGGAGTTTTATGAAGAGAAGTTTGACACTATCTTTTGTCTTGGAGTGCTGTACCATAGAAGTGATCCGGTGGCAATGTTGAAGCAGTTGTTTAAAGGTTTAGACAAGCAAGGTGAAGTGATTTTAGACACTTTTTATATAGAGGGTGAGGGCGAAATGTGTTTATGTCCTGAATCTTCTTACTCAAAAATACCCAATATTTATTTTGTGCCAACTATAGGGGCTTTGAAAAATTGGTGCTTACGGGCTGGATTTTCGAGTTTTGAAGTCTTAGAGACTTCAAAAACTGAGTTGGGTGAGCAAAGAAAAACTGAGTGGATTGAAGGGCAATCTCTTGAAGATTTTCTAGATCCTGACGATAGTAGTAAAACAGTTGAAGGTTATCCCGCACCGGCAAGAGTTTACGTAAGATTAATCAAGGATAAAAAATGAGTGAAGAAATAGAACAAGATGAAACAGAACTAGAAGAAACAGTTAGAGAAGATGAAGTATATCTGCAAACCCATCAAGAAGTCAACACTGATTTGAGTGGTGAAATCATTAAATTAGAACGTGGTTATGTGGAGCTGCGTCTCACAACAACACCTGATATGATTGCAGATGATGTCGGTCTTATTCATGGCGGTTTTATATTTTCAGCTGCTGATTATGCTGCAATGGCCGCTGTGAATGAAAGAAATGTGGTTCTTGTCGGCTCAGATTGTCAGTTTCTATCACCTGTGAAGTTTCACGATGAGGTGAATATCATTGCAAGAGTCCGTCATAAAGAAGGTCGTAAAAGAAATGTGCATGTAACTGCGCATGTGCTGGATATTAAAGTTTTTGAGGGTGAATTTAAAACAGTTGTAACCGATAGACATGTACTTAAATTAAAACTTCTTGACGATGAGAATAAGGCAAAAGAAATAAATTTAGAAGAGAATTAATCTTTTCTTGCTGTAAGTAAAAAAACTCCGAAGTCTCTTTGAGGTTTTTTTATAGTGTTTATATTTTCAATTTTAATATCCGTGAACCCGGCATCCATAACAGTTTTATATAATATATCTGCGTCAAATCCAAAATGAAAAACTCCGGTGTTGTCTGAATGAAATGTTCCGTCTTCCCTCTCTAAATCCGCTAAAGCTATAAAGCCATTTTCTTTAATATTTTTATATATAGTTGTGAAAAAGAGTTCTAAGTCCTCAACATGGTGAAGTGTCATGGAACTTATAAGCCCGTTAAAAGTTTTTTCAAGAGGATTTTTAATAATGTCTGTATTCATCGACTCAATAAAGCACTCAGGAGTGTTTTTTTGATGTAACTGTTCAATCATTTTTGCTGAAGTGTCGATGCCTAGAACAGATGAAACATGAGGAAGAATCTCAAAGCCCAAAAGTCCGGTTCCGACACCAAAATCCATAATCTCCATGGAAGAGTCGAGTTTGATGTTTTTTTGTATAGCGTCTGCAATGGTTTTCGCACCATTGACTCTCGTGGAACCTTTGTCCCAAGAAGCTGCTTTATCTTTAAAATTATCCTGCATCACATCGTTCCAATCCAGTAATCTGCATACTGTTGTTCTTGTTTTATAGTTGTTGTTCCGCCATGACCTGGGTAGAGTGTTTTATCGTAGTCTAGCTTTTTAAACCTCTCTAGAGAATCTTTCATATCTTGCGGTGAAGAGAATGGGAAATCAGTCCGTCCGATAGAACGCTCAAAAATAAAATCACCGCTAAACATGGCATCTCCAATCTCAATCATAGAACAACCCGGACAATGACCTGGGAAATGGTGAAACTTCACCTTCACCCCGTCAAAATCAAACTCTTGGTTTGGTTCCACTTCCACATCAGGGAAAGAGTGCGGTAAGTCAGGCATCCAGTTGGAGCTGGTAAGGAGCATCACATCCCCTTTGGGAGTGTAAAGAGGAATATTGAGCTTTTTTTGCAGTTCATCATTTGACCACACATGATCAAAATGACCATGTGTGTTGAGAATTGCAACAGGGTTTGTGACATTTTTCAAAACCCAGGGGGTTGCTCCGACACCCGGGTCTATAATAAAGTCTTTTCCATCTTCTGTTATGATGTAACAATTTGTTTCATACATACCCATAGGTTTCACTTTCACACTCATTATAATCCTTTAAATTTCATTGTTGTTCCAAGCTTCGACAGCTTTAACAAGGTTTTCAAACCTATCCACTTTTCCAACTATATATATCTCATCAAACACATAACAACACACTGTTCTATCGAGGTTTTGTAAAAACACAGCATACTCATCCACTGCTCTTGCATCTGTTGAAATCACCATCATCCCATCCACTGTGTCATTGAGTTTTGGAATGACATCGTATTCTACGTTTAAGAGTTTTTTCCCATCACTTAGGTAACTGGCCATAGCGTCCTCATATATAAATTATAGGCTAATGATACAGATTTTTTTGTTACAAAGCTTTGATATAATCACTTTAATATAAATATTTACAAAAAACAAAGCAAAAGAAGATGATTAGATAATGCATTTTTACAAAGACTTAGAGACAATTTTAGAATCCAAATCAGTAAAAGACAAGATAGAAAAATTCAATACTTTTTATAAAGACTATCACTCGGGTGCTGTTGCTTTTGAAGATAAGTATGAAGTCAAAGAGTTTGAAAATCCATCATACGATGGTGTCTGTCATATAGTTCACCCGCAAGATGTCCCTAAAAGAAAAAATCTCACAACAAAAGAGGGGCAAATCACGCTTATCCATGCAGTGGCGCATATCGAATACTCTGCGATAGACTTAGCCTTGGATGCGGCATATAGATTTAGCGGACTTCCTAAAAAATATTATGATGACTGGCTGGAAGTCGCAGATGATGAGATACGGCATTTTTTAATGTTGCAAGAACTTTTAGAAGAACTTGGAAGCACTTATGGTGAAGTTGAGGTGCATAATGCATTATTTGAAGCAAGTCAAAGAACGCAGACACTTTTGGAGAGAATGGCTGTTGTCCCACGCTACTTGGAAGCAAACGGGCTTGATGCAACCCCTATGATATTGGAAAAACTCAAAAAGCTTCCAAAAAATGAGATGCTGGATAAAATCACGTCCGTTTTAACTGTGATACTCGAAGAAGAGATAGACCATGTCAAAAAAGGCGATGTTTGGTTTACTTATGCTTGCGAGAAAGAGGGTGTAAGCGCTGAAGTGTATTTTGAGATAATAGATAAGTACTATCCGCAAGGTTTTTTAAGAGCAAAGAATTTAAACACCGCAGCAAGAAAAGAAGCCGGCTTTTCTTGCTCTGAGTTAAATCATATGGCACATGGGCATGTTTGTTAAGCAAAAGCTTGGCTTAAGTGATTTATATATATATTTTCTTTACTCAGCTATTTAATTTATTAGGATAATACAGTGTGCAGATATAAGTGGATGTGATACATGATTCAATCGTATGAGTTTTTAAAATCGGTTCTCGACACAATTACAGAGCATATCGTTGTAATAGATGAGAAGGGAGATATCTTATTTGTCAATAAGAGCTGGAGTTCATTTGGACAGGACAACTCATGTGCGATTAATGACTCATGGAATGGAATTAATTACTTAGAAGAGTGTGATAGAGCTGCTGCTATGGGTGATAATTTTGGTGTCGAGGCAGGAAAGGGAATCAGATCCATCATAAACACGGATGAAGAAAGCTTTTACTTTGAATATCCCTGTCATAGCCCAAAGGAGAAACGCTGGTTTATGATGCATGTCACATCTTTTTTTATGGAGGATGCTAATTGTTTTGTAATTTCACACCAAAATATAACGGAAAGAAAACTGGCTGAAGAAAAAGTTCTAAATCAATCACGTATTGACGGTCTCACTGATATTCCCAATCGCCGCTATTTTAATGAGTTCTTAGATGAAGAGTGGAAACGATGCCGTCGCCTTGGTTTACCCATATCTCTTGTGATAATTGATCTTGATCATTTTAAGTTGTTAAATGACACTTATGGACATCAGGCAGGAGATGAATGTCTACAGTCAGTGGGAAAAATACTAAAAGAGTTCGGTGGTGCCAGACCTGGTGATTTATGTGCCCGCTACGGTGGTGAAGAGTTTGCAATAGTATATGGAAACACAACACTGGATGAAGCGAAGATTCTTGCAAGTAAATTGCTTGATGAAATTCGTTCATTAAACATTCCCAATGAAAAATCACTGCTGCTTCCCACTTTAACCGCAAGTATAGGCTTAGCAACAATGTATCCAAATGAAAATAACAGTGAGACTCTTCTTATTAAAAAATCTGATGAATTACTTTACTCGGCAAAGGAAAATGGCAGAAATCAGATCGCTTTTCATTAGTTACAAAACTTGGATATAATCCAAATAAAATACTTTACATAAAGAAATATTTATAGGAAAATTATGAGTAAATATTCTCAAATTACAGAATACTTAGAACATTTTTTAGATAATGAAGTTCGAAAAACCGGTATACAGAATGTTGTTATCGGTCTGAGCGGCGGACTTGATTCTGCTGTTGTGGCGGTTCTGGCACAACGCGTTTTTAAAGAGAATCTTTTATGTGTGAAAATGCCCTCACATTATTCTTCCCAAAGTTCACTTGATGATGCTGATGAATTGTGTCGTGATTTTAATCTTCGTTCTGAGACTGCATTAATAGAACCTATGCTAACAGCATATGAAAAAATAAATCCAAATATGAATAATCTTCGCAAAGGGAACTTTTCATCACGAATGAGAATGGCCACTCTTTTTGATATATCCGCACGTGAGAATGCTCTTGTTTTAGGAACAAGTAACAAGAGTGAATTGATGCTTGGTTATGGCACTCTTTATGGTGATCTCTCAAGCGCTTTAAACCCCATCGGCGATCTTTATAAAAGTGAAGTTTTTGAATTGGCAGAGTATTTGGGTGTTTCTTCAAGCATCATCAAAAAGCCCCCCTCAGCTGATTTATGGGATGGTCAAAGTGATGAAGCGGATTTAGGGTATACTTACGCAGAATTAGATGAAGTTATGAAACTCTATGTTGAAGAGAGGCTGAGCAGGGATGCTATTGTGGCTCTTGGCTTTGAGGGAGGGATGACAGATATGATTATCGAGAGAATTTTCCGTAATCATTTTAAGAGAAAGATGCCTGTTATCGCGAAACTGACATCTAGAACTGTAAATCATGATTTTAATTATCCTAGGGATATTAGACTTTAAAAGGAAATCTATAATGAAAATAAAAGTACCGTTTAGCAAGTTTGAAAATGGAAGAGAAACACATTCAAATGTGAGTGATGTTTTAGATGGTGAAGATATAGACCAGGTTCAAGAGCTTGAAAATGAATTTGCTGCATATATCGGTGCAGAGTATGCACTTGCAACATCTCATGGGACAGATGCCCTTCACCTTGCTATGCTTGCCTTTGATTTAAAACGTGGTGATAAAGTTGTATGTTCGGTGAATGCACACCCCAACGTTCCTGAAGTTGTGCGTCATTTTGATGCAGAACCTGTTTTTATAGATATTGACCCAAATTCGTATAATATCAACTTAGACCTTTTAGAAAATTATTTAGAAGAGAATCAGTCGAAAAAACTTAAAGCCGTCATTGTCACACATATAGCTGGAAACACGGTGGACTTAGACAGACTGTATAAAATTGCAAAGATTTATGATGTGAAAATCGTTGAAGATGCATGTGACGCTTTAGGAGCTACGTATAAGGGTGAAAAAATCGGTTCCACGGGTGCAGATATCACCTGTTTTGATTTTTCTTCGCATTTAAAGAAAAATGTTTGCAATGGTGGAATGATAGTTACGAATGATGAAGATATCATAAAACGTGCAAAACTGCTGCATAACCACGGAATTGTTCAAGATGAAGATGCATTAGAGTATATTTATGAAGTTGTGGATATTGGGAACGATTACTGTTTAAGTGAATTAAATGCGGCATATATACGAGCGCAGCTTGCAAGTCAAGATGAGAGTATAGCAAGACAAAGAGAGATAGCGTCTACATACAATGAAGCTCTTGCTTCGGTGGACCATATCACTATTCCCAATGTTGAGAATGATGAACATCCTTTTTCTCTTTATATTATTAAAATAGATAAAAACCGTGATTCATTTGCTGTGGACTTGAAAAAAGAGGGGATTGAAACGGGACTTCATTATATTCCTCTTCACCTGCTTGCTTATTATAAAACAAAGTATTCTTTACGTGTGAATGATTTTCCAGTTGCACTTCGTACATATCAGCAAGTCTTGTCTTTACCGATTTATGCAAGTATGAGTGACAAAGATGTTAAATTTGTTTGTGATAAAATAAAAAGCATAGCATCTACAAGAGTTTAAACAGGTTTGAAAAAATCTCTTGTATTTTGGGTTGAATCGTACTTCTACAACCCAAACACTCTTCAAAAATCATTTTCTATTTTTTTACTTCCCTTATCTTGGATCTATTGTTTAGTTATGTTTATACGGTATAAAAGCAGTGTAGAAGAAGACTTAGGGATTAAAGTGATCGGTGTGGGAAATTTAAATGTCGGGGGAAGCGGCAAAACCCCTTTAGTGAGTGCTTTAGCTCAAAATTATGAAAACGCAGCGATTGTTTTACGTGGTTATGGGAGAGATTCACAAGGGCTTATTGTTGTATACGACGGTGAAAATATTTTATGTGATGTGAAGCAAAGCGGTGATGAAGCTATGATGTATGCACATAAGGTGAAGAGTGCCATTGTTATAGTGAGTGAAAATAGAAAACTTGGGATACTGCGAGCAAAAGAGATGGGTGCAAAGGTGGTTTTTTTAGATGATGCTTATTCAAAACATGATATAAAAAAATTAGATTTTCTCATTGAAGTGGATGCTCTTAATAGCTCTTGTTTACCATCAGGACCTTTTAGAGAAAGGCTATGGAAGGCTAAAGAGGCTACGATCGTAAAAGATGGAGTTGATTTTAAAAGAGTGGTTGAGCTTAAAGACAAATGTGATAAAATGTCACTCGTTACAGCCATAGCAAGGCCGCAAAGATTAGATGAGTTTTTACCTAAGGTGCTTAGTAAGAACTATTTTGAAGATCATTATTCATTTACAAAAAATGAACTAGAAGATGTTTTGATGCGTGATGGCTCAGATTCACTTTTAGTCACGTATAAAGATTTTGTAAAGGTTGCATCTTTCGGACTTCCCTTGTCCTTGCTTGATATGCATGTTGAAGTTGATGAAAAAATATACGAAAAAATAAATAATTATGTAGGAAGAAAATAGTGCAAAAGAAAATAGGAACAGTAAACACACTCCTTGATGCTTTACCATTTATAAAAGAGTTTAATAAAGAAATAGTGGTTATAAAATACGGCGGTTCAGCGCAAACTTCACCAAAGTTGAAAGAGAAGTTTGCAGAGGATATTTTACTTATGTATTTAGTTGGCATCAAACCCGTTGTTATTCATGGCGGCGGGCATAAGATCACCGATATGTTAAGTGCTTTAAATATCCCCACAGAATTTATAGAAGGTCAAAGAGTCACGACAAAAGAGGTGATGCGTATAGTGGAGATGATTTTAAGCGGTGAAATAAACAAAGACATAGTTTCTTTACTAAATTCTCATGGTGCAAAAGCTATCGGTATCAGCGGTAAAGATGCTCATTTCATCACTGCAAAGCCTAAAGATTTTTCAAAATGGGGTTTAACCGGAAATATTACAGATGTCAAAGCAAAAGTGATTGAAAACCTTATCCATGAAAAATTCATCCCTGTTATAGCACCGATTGCTGCTGATGATGAAGAACTTGGACATCCAGGATATAACATCAACGCGGACTTATGTGCATCCTATGTGGCCAAGGCTATAGGTGCCAATAAAATAATTTTTTTAACAGACACTGCCGGTGTCTTGGATAATGACAAGAAACTTCTAGAGACACTCACTAAAGATGAAGTGGAGGCCCTTAAAGCAGATGGAACAATCCATGGCGGAATGGTTCCAAAAGTGGATGCCTGTTTAGAGGCTATAGAGGGCGGTGTTCAAAAAGCGCATATAATTGATGGAAGAATAGAACATTCCTTGCTATTGGAACTATTTACATCTGAGGGTGTCGGTACACAGATTATTCGATAAAAAAAGATATAATTAGGGGAAAATTTGCTGAAGATTGTTTTTTTTATATTGTTTTTTGTCTTAAGTGTACAAGCAAATGACTATAGATACACTGAAACAATTGAACTTGCTAAAGATGAATATAAAAAGTTTTTTGTAAAGTATGATGAAACGCAGAAGATGTTCAAATTTCGTTGGACATTATATACAAACGGCACTTTGGTGGTCCTAAGGTCTTATGATAGAATTGTTGCACAAAATCTATTGGCTACAAGACCAAAAAGAAGAAGTTTTCGTGTTGACTTAAAACCAAAGGGGGCGGGCTATGGCAATGCACCCTATATTTTAGTAAAGTTTATAGAGTATGATTTTAATACAAACAAGGCTGTTTTTAAACTCTTCTTATCAGATAGAGATTTAAAAGTCAGTTTAGAACATTTAGAAAATGAATAAAGAGAGAGTATGCAAAGAGTAGAAAGTGAGATAGCTAGATTAATTCAAGAGATAGATTATGATGAGGTCACTCATTTATTCAACATGCTTTCAGGCGGAAAAAGACTTCGCGCAAAGTTGGTTTTAAAAATAGCACCAGAGCATGAGTCTGCTCCAAAACTCGCAGCCATTATAGAGTTGATACATGCTGCGAGTCTTTTGCATGATGATGTGATTGATGAATCATTGACACGTCGCGGTGTGGCTTCGGTGAATGCAACTGATGGAAGTAAAACAGCTGTGATGTTGGGGGATGTTCTATACTCTAAAGCATTCACGGAGTTAGTTGACTTTGACAAAGATATAGCAAAGGTGATTGCAGCATCAGTCACAGCACTCTCAAAGGGTGAAATGATGGATGTTAAGATGGCAGACACATTTAACTCTGATGAAAAAAAATATCTTGATATGCTCTATCTTAAAACTGCAACATTAATCGAAGCAGCATCTATCGCATCTGCACTGCTTATAGGTGCAGATTCTCAAAAATACGGAACATATGGCAGGAACTTAGGCCTATCTTTTCAAATTATTGATGATATCTTAGATATCACTTCAGATGCTGCAACACTTGGAAAACCGGCGATGAATGATTTTGTAGAAGGAAAATGCACACTTCCTTATATACATCTTTATCATGCTTTAGGTGAAGAAGACAAAGTCAGATTGCAAAATGCACATGCGAAGAAACTTGAAGCTGCAGAAGAGAACTGGATTAAAGAGATGATGCAAAAACATCAATGTATCGAACAATCCTTTGCACTCGCACAAAAGCTTTCAAATGAAGCGATGCTAGCCGTAGAAGATGATAAGGCTCTTGTAGAAATTTTAGAGACTATGATCAAAAGAAGTTACTGATGCATTATTTAAATATAAGTTTTTCACATAAAAATTCAAGTATTGAGATACGTGAAAAATTATCATATCCGCACGATAGTGATATGCATGCTTGTTTGAAAAAATTGAATGAATCAGAATTTATTAACGAAGCAATGTTGATTTCCACTTGTAATCGCATGGAAGTGTTCAGTTCATGTAATGACGTCTTAGAAGCCACAAACTATATTTTAAGTGTTTTAAGCAAGCGTGCAGGTTTAAGTGTTGAAGAATTGACTGAGCATGCAGATATTTTTGATGACAGCTCAGCTATACATCATATTTTTTCGGTGGCATCTTCACTTGATTCTATGGTTATCGGTGAAACTCAAATAGCCGGACAACTCAAAGATGCGTTTAGATTTTCTTATGATAATGGCTATTGTGGTAAAAAAATCGCACGTACAATGAAAAGTGCTTTTGACTGTGCGGCAAAGGTTAGAAATGCAACGGATATATCTTCAAGACCTGTTTCAATGGCAAGCGTTGCTGTTTCAAAACTCAAATCATTAGTGGATGACTTAAAGGGAAAAAAAGTTTTAATCATAGGTGTCGGTGAAATGTCTGAGATCACAACTAAACATCTTATTGCTGCTGGATGTGATGTGTCTGTTATGAACCGGACACAACATAAGGCAGTGGAGTTTGCTGAGACATATGGGGTGAAGCAAGTGGATTATGAAGACTTAGAAAACGCTGTCAATAAATTTCATATCATTTTCACTGCCACATCTTCTTCAGCACCGATCATTAAGTATGATATGGTTGAGTTGTGTAATTTTGAAAGATTTTGGTTTGATTTAGCTCTTCCTAGAGATATAGAGTCTTTTAACAGAGGCGATATTAAACTTTTTGTGATTGATGATTTGCAGTCCATTGTGGATGAGAACTTAGGTGCCAGAGAAAAGGCGGCACGTGCAGCTCAAGGGATTATAGGCAGAGAGATTGTTGCATTTTTTGAATCTCTTGCAAGTTTGGATATAGAACCTGTGATTAAAGAAATATATCAAAAAGCTTATGAATCAGCAGCTGCAGAAACAGCTAGAGTTTTAGAAAAAGGTTTTATTCCCCGTGAGTATGAAGCTGAGGCTAAAAAGATGTGTGAACAGGCATTAAAGAGATTTTTACATGACATGACGTCGAGTATGAGAAACTCAACTGATGAAACAGGTCATGCAATGACGACAAACATGATGCATATATTTGCCCAAAGTATAGAGAAAAAATAAAATAATTAAAGGAATTATGTGAGAAGAAGCAGAGCATTCATACCAACAACAAAAGAAGCACCATCAGATGCAACTTTGCCAAGTCATCAGTTTTTAGTGCGCGGCGGGTTTATAAACCAACAAGGGTCAGGCTTATATAACTTTTTACCTTTAGGAAAAATTGTACTTGATAAGATTAGAAAAATTGTCAAAGAAGAACTTGATGATGCAGGTTGCAGTGAAGTGCAGCTTAGTTTTGTGACTCCGCTTTCTCTTTGGCAAAGAAGCGGGCGTGCTGAGACAATGGGTAAAGAGATGCTTCGAATCTCAGATAGACATGATGCAGATTTTGTACTCAGTCCCACAAATGAAGAAGCGATGGTGGAACTTGTTAAAAACAGAGTGACAAGCTACAAAGATTTACCTATAAACTTATACCAAATCAACACAAAATTCCGTGATGAGGCAAGACCAAGATATGGACTTCTTCGCGGTCGTGAATTTTTAATGAAAGACGGTTACTCTTTTCATGCCTCTAAAGAAGATATGGTTCGTGAATTCGACCTTATGGAAGAAACATATAAAAAAATCTTCACCAGACTTGGACTTGACTTTAGAGTTGTTCAAGCAGATTCAGGTGCTATCGGCGGAGAGGGCAGTAAAGAATTTCATGTTTTAGCAGATAGCGGTGAAGATACGATTGTTGTATGTGATGTATGTGATTATGGTGCAAATATCGAGACTATATTTGAGAGCGAAGAAGAGATTGACGCTTTAAATGAAAAGTCCTATGAAGAGTTGCAAAGCAAATCCATAGAAGAAAAATGTAACTGTGGCGGCACGCTTAGTTTTAAAAAAGGTATAGAAGTTGGACATATCTTCCAGCTTGGAGATAAATACTCTTCAGCCTTAGAAGCAAAGTTCAATGATGAAACTGGAAAACCTCAAGCTTTTGAGATGGCAACATTCGGGATCGGTGTGAGTAGACTTGTTGCATCTGTGATTGAACAAAATCATGATGAAAACGGTTGTATATGGACAAAAGAAACCTGCCCGTATATGGTGAATATCATGGTTTCAAATATTAAAGAAACGGCGCAAGTTGAGTTAGGTGAAGCACTGTATACGCAATTTAGAGAAGCCGGTGTGGAGACGATTTTAGACGACAGAAAAGATAGGTTCGGTTTTAAAATGAAAGATGCTGAACTTATAGGTTTTCCTTATACACTTATTATCGGAAAAGAACTGATGAACGGTGAAGTTCAGATATATGACAGAAAAACCACACAAAAAGTCGGAGTTGGCGTCGATGAAGTGTTTGCTAAGTTGATGGAGCTGATATAGAATGAAATTTTTTCTTTTGTATCTGTTCCTAGAAGTGCTTGTATCTGTAAATATAGCATCTTCTTTGGGAGGTCTTTTAACGTTTGTAGAGATTGTGCTGAGCGCTTTTATCGGTGTTTCTATACTTGTGAACTTCCGCTCAACATTAGCAGAAAATTTATCAGCTGTTTCTTACAATCAGATAGATTTAGTGCAGTTTCAAAAGTTGAATTTGTTTACATTGATTGGTGCTATTTTATTACTTGTTCCTGGTTTTTTAACAGATATCATAGGTTTGATTATGCAGTTTAGTGTTTTTACATCTATGCTTGTTAACCGTTATGGTGTAAAATCAAATGATAAAAAAATATATGAAGAAAATAATCATATAAAAAAGGATTCAGATGTTATCGATGTTGAAATTATTAGCGACAACACTACTATTAAGTAGCGTTTTACTTGCAAATCAAAATGCAAAAATTGAGGAATTTCTAGCTGAAAAGTTTAAAGAAAACCCGGCTATTGTCAGTTTGAATGTCAAAGTTCTTGATAGAATGAAAATGAGCAATGTAGCAGGATGGGATGCTGTCATAGTGACAGTGGATGCAGTGGTGAAAGCTAGGCCGGCTAACAAAGAAGTGCATCAAAAGATGATTTGGTTTACAAACGGTGAAGTTATTACAAAAGAACTTACAAACATCAACACGGGAGAATCTCTCAAAGATTCGGTGAATCCGGATTTTAAAGATGAATACTATACAAAACATAATCTTATTTATGGAAAAGCAAATGCAAAATACAAGGTGGCGATTTTCTCAGACCCGCTTTGTCCATTTTGTTCAACATTTGTGCCAGAAGCTATAGAAGAGATGAAGAAATATCCTAATAAATTTGCAATATATTATTACCATTTTCCTTTACCAACACTTCATCCCGCAGCAGTTCCTATTGCTAAAGCGGCTATTGCGGCTGATTTAGAAGGAATCAAAAATGTCACGCTTCGTATGTATAATATGAAAATAGATCCACATGAAAAAGATTTAAGAAAGATACTTGAAGTGTTTAACCGTAAAATGGGGACAGACATAAAAGCAGCTGATTTAAGTTCTAGGGAAGTTGAGCAACATTATAAAAATGATTTAAGAATTGCTGAAGAAGTGATGGTGTCTGGCACACCGACAATGTTTTTCAACGGTAAGCTTGATAGAACGAAACGTTTATACCAAAAGGCTCCATAAATATGACAAAACTCGTAATTGCGACAAGGGTGTCTGATTTAGCACTTTGGCAAGCGTACCATGTAAAAGAAAGAATTGAAAAATCCTTTCCAGAAATAACAGTGGAATTGAATAAGATTGTAAGCAACGGGGATAAAGTTTTAGACAAGCCCTTAGCGCTTATTGGTGGAAAAGGTCATTTTACAAAAGAACTTGAAGATGCAATGCTCGCAGGAGAAGCTGATATTGCAGTGCATAGCTTAAAAGATGTTCCCACATATATTCCAAAAGGTTTAGAGCTGGCTTCTGTAACACAGAGACAAGATCAAAGTGATGTGTTTTTATCTCACAAATATGAAAACCTTGAGGCTCTGCCTCAAGGCGCTGTTGTCGGAACAACCAGTCTACGAAGAAGAATGCAGCTTTTAAAACAACGTCCAGATTTAAAGGTGAAAGATTTACGTGGAAATGTGAATACAAGGCTTCGAAAACTTGCAGAGGGGCGGTATGATGCTATTATATTGGCTTATATAGGTCTTAGCCGATTAGATTTGCTCAAAGATATCCCCTTCACCCAAAAATTATCACTCGATATGATGATACCTCCTATGGGTCAGGCTGCTTTAGGTATAGAGATAGTTTCTAAAAATCATAAGTTACGTGAGATTGCTATCAGTTTAAATGATCCAAACACTTTCATTTGTACAAAAATTGAAAGAGACTTTATATCCAAAATAGGGGCAGGGTGTTCTGCTCCGGTTGCCTGCAATGCTGTTATTGTCAATGACAACATAATGTTTACAACTATGATCGGTTATCCTGATGGAACAAATATCATGCAAGAAGTTATGATGCGAAATATCTTTGAGGGTAAAAACTTAGGTGAAGATATGGCTCAAAAAATGATAGATAAGGGTGCATTGGATTTACTTAAACGTGCAGAAGAAAATGCATTTAAAGATGAAATGCCACAAAGATTATAATTAATGAAAAAAACGATAGAGCTATTAAAAAAAAATAATGAATTGAAGGTTATTCAAGATAAGTTGGATATTTATCTTGAAATTCCGCATATCGCTTATGCAGAAGTTAAAAAGAAGGATGGCGGTAAAGCCTTACTTTTTGAAAATGTCATAGATAAAAAGACAGGAACAAAATTTAAAGAACCCGTACTTATGAACGTTTTTGGTTCTTACAAACGCTGTGAACTTCTTTTTGGGCGCACTATAGAATCTGTTGCAGATGAGATAAACTCTTTACTCCACATGAAACCACCACAAGGCTTTGCTGCGAAAGTTTCTATGGCATCACAACTTTTTTCTATGAAAAACATCTTTCCTAAGCGTTTGTCCTCTAGAGGCCAGTGTCAAGAAGAGATATTTTTAAATGAAGATATAGACCTGTATAAAATACCAGTGCTTACTACTTGGGAACAAGATGGCGGACCGTTTATTACAATGGGACAGGTGTATACGCAAAGTTTAGATGGTGAAATGGTCAATCTTGGAATGTACAGACTTCAAGTGTATGATAAAAATCATCTAGGGATGCATTGGCAGATTCACAAAGATAGTTCACATTTTTTTGACCAGTATCAAGAGGCTGGTAAAAAAATGCCTGTTAGTATTGCAATTGGAGGAAATCCACTGTACACCTGGTGTGCAACTGCACCTCTTCCTTATGGTGTGAATGAACTTCTAATGTATGGTCTTATCACTAAAACCCCGGCTAAACTGGTGAAGTCGCTCACCACCCCTTTATATATTCCAACAGACGTTGATTATGTTATTGAAGGTTGGGTGGATACTGAAAAACTTAAAGTTGAAGGTCCTTTTGGTGATCATACTGGATATTACACCTTAGAAGAACCGTATCCGGTGATGGAAGTGTCTGCAATCACAAATAAAAAAGATAAGGTGTATTTAGCAACAGTGGTTGGAAAACCGCCTTTAGAAGATAAATATATGGGTTGGGCAACAGGAAAGATATTTTTCCCGCTTTTAAAAACCACTGCACCGGATTTGATTGATTATCACATGCCGGAAAATGCAGGTTTTCATAACCTTATTCTAGCAAAGATGAAAACACTTTATAAAGGGCATGCAAAACAGTTTATGCATGCTTTTTGGGGTGTTGGACAAATGAGTTTTGTTAAACATGCAATTTTTGTAGATGAAAAAGCACCAAGTTTGAATAACTATGAGTCTTTGGCAACATATATCTTAAATAGATTCACACCAAAGTGCATGTTTATAACAGAAGGAATCTTAGATGCCTTAGACCACTCTTCACCGGAGACATTGGTGGGTGGAAAACTTGGTGTTGACGTGACGGCTGCACATATAGTTGAAGCACCTAAACATATGTATGATGATGAACTTTTAATTGAAGTGCAAGAATTTGTTCCTGATGTGGTGGGACTTCACCAGTATATGGTTAGAACAAAAAATCCGATCACTGTAGTGAGTGTTAACAAAACTGTATCTGCAAAAGAATACTTTGATTTATTGACACCATTGCATGAATATATAAGAATCATTGTATTTGTAGATGTTCAAAATAATGATATAGAAAATCCATATATGTTGGTATGGCGTGTGACAAACAACATAGATGCGCAAAGAGATATATACACAGACGGTTTAATGGTTGGGATTGATGGCACAAACAAAAACCAGCTGGATGGATTTGTCAGAGAGTGGCCTGATGATGTTGATTGCACGCAAAGCGTTGTAGACTCTTTAAAGCAAAGAGGTATATGGGATTTTGAAGATAAACTATATGATAAATTTCAGTTGTAGAGAAAAAATCTATACTGAATTAATTAAAGCTGTATATTATAATTTATAATGTACTATAAAACAATTTGAACGGAGTATATTATGAAAAACCTTATTTTATCTATGCTAGTGCTTTGTATTTCTCTTTTACCATTAAATGCGAGTGTATATAAAGGTCAGAAATATTTCAAAAAAAATTGTCTATCTTGTCATGGTAAAGCATTGGTGTTTGTGACAGAGAAATCGTATGATCAATGGATGAAATACCTAGATGTTAATGGTGATGTGATTTATAATTTGCACAATAATGTAGATGAAGCTGCACTTTCTATGAAGTATTTCAACTCGCAAAAGTATAGAATAAGCATAGGGCATTACAGGGATTTTTTCCTAGAATATGCTAATGACACCGGGAATATACCAGCCTGCGAGTAAGCTCATATATTCAGTTTTTTTGTCTGAGTTTTGGATGCCGACTTCCATGTAAAGCTTTTTTAGTTAAAATACAAAACTTTTTAATAAAATCAAGGAATATTTTTTATGGATAAAATGTGGTCAGGTCGATTTTCTGCAAGTGCTTCAAGCCTTTTAGACGAGTTTAATGCTTCAATTATGTATGATAGAAAACTATATCGAGAAGATATAGAAGGTTCGTTAGCTCACGCGGCGATGCTTACAAAACAGGGTATTCTAAATACAGAAGAACTTCGTGCCATTACTGATGGTTTAAATCAAGTAATGCAAGAGATAGAGTCCGGTGTATTTGAGTGGAAAATCTCTGATGAAGATTTACACATGGGCATCGAGAAGCGTTTAACTGCTATTATCGGTGATGCAGGAAAAAAACTTCATACTGCAAGAAGTAGAAATGATCAAGTGGCTGTGGATTTCAGACGTTACGTTATTCGTAAAAATTTTGAAATAGTTGAAGCTCTTAAGCTTTTAATGCAAGAGATTATTGTTGTGGCAGATAAACATACAGAGACTTTGATTCCAGGGATGACACACTTGCAACATGCTCAACCGATCAACTTTGCTTTTCATTTAGGCGCCTATCTCTCAATGTTTAAACGTGATATTGAGAGATTTGAGAGTTCTGCCCAAAGAAATAATGTTTCACCGCTTGGCTGTGCCGCATTAGCAGGAACTCCACATCCGGTCGATCGTGATATGACAGCGCAAATTTTAGGCTTTGATTCTGTGAGTGTGAACTGTTTAGATACGGTGAGTGACAGAGACTTCGCTTTAGAGATTTTGTTTAATATCTCTACTATGATGATGCATATTTCACGTTTGAGTGAAGAGCTTGTTATGTGGTCTTCTTATGAATTTGGTTTTGTTGAACTAAGTGATGAGTATTCTACGGGATCTTCTATTATGCCACAAAAGAAAAATCCTGATGTTCCAGAACTTTTACGTGGAAAAACAGGCCGTGTTTACGGTTCTTTAATGGGTTTATTAACTGTTATGAAGGGACTTCCTTTAGCATATAACAAAGACACTCAAGAAGATAAAGAGGGTGTTTTTGATGCAGTTGAGACTGCTGAGATATCTTTGGAGATTTTAAAAGAAGCTATTAAAACGATGGAAGTGAAAGCTCATAATATGGAAGGTGCCTGTGCGATAGGACATCTCTCAGCAACAGATTTAGCTGATTATTTGGTAGAAAAATGTGCTATACCATTTCGTGAAGCACACTTTATCACAGGTCGCGCTGTGGCTAAAGGTGAAGAGCTCAAAGTCGATTTATCAAAGATGGAATTTAAATATCTTAAAGAGATAGATGAGAGAATAAATGAAGATGTGATGGAATATCTTGGCTTAAGACACTCGATGAATGCAAGAACCTCACAAGG